>CANLQR010000129.1 GCA_947492135.1 Deltaproteobacteria bacterium
TTCGCCCGGCCCGGCCTGAACGTCAAGATTCCGCTCGTCGAGCGCGTGGTGGGTAGCGTCAACCTCCGCGTCCAGCAGCTCGACGTCTCGGTCGAGACCAAGACGCTCGACAACGTGTTCGTCAGAGTCGTGGTCTCGGTGCAGTTCTACGTGGTCCCCGAGTCGGTGTTCAACGCCTTCTATCAGCTCAGCGACGCCGCCTCTCAGATCCGCAGCTTCGTGTTCGACGTGGTCCGCGCCCGCGTGCCCAACATTGCGATCGACGACGTGTTCCAGCGCAAGGATGACATCGCCGAGGCGGTCAAAGCCGAGCTCTCCGAGGTCATGAGTGGTTTCGGCTATGGCATCGTGAAGACACTGGTCACCGATATCGATCCGGATGCCCACGTCAAGGCGGCGATGAACGAGATCAATGCTGCCCAACGCATGCGCGTTGCCGCCGCGGAGCGGGGCGAGGCCGACAAGATCCTGCGGGTCAAGGCTGCCGAGGCCGATGCCCAGGCCAAGGCGCTCGCGGGTCGGGGCATTGCAGACCAGCGCCGCGCAATCGTCGAGGGCCTGCGCGAGTCGGTCGATGAGTTTCAACGGACCGTGTCCGGAAGCTCGGCGCAGGACGTCATGAACCTCGTGCTCATGACGCAGTACTTCGACACGCTCAAGGAGATCGGCGCCAGCTCGGCGACGAATACGATCCTCATCCCGCACTCGCCCGGTGCGATCGCCGACATCGCAGCGCAGATCCGCGACGCGATGATCACCTCGAACCAGATCAACGGTTCTGGACCCACGCCGCGTGCGCGATGACGGTGCTGGGGGCCTGGTCTGTCAGGTCCCCGGCAGCTTGGTCACGTTCGCGCCGTAGATCCCCGACTTGGGCACGCAGAACACCACGAGCTCCATGTCGTCGGCGAGCAACTGATCGCCCTCGTAGCAGCCGGTCACGAAGCCGCCGGCGCCGAGCCGTTCGATCCACGCGCCCTCTTCACCGTTGCAGTCCTTGCCGGCGTCGTCGTACCACGCACCACGATCGCCGGTCAGCGTGTCCTCGGTGTTGGTGGACAGGGGGATATCGGGGTTGCGCTCGAGTGCATCCCACAGCCGGCTGGCCTCGGATTTCGTCGGCGGGCGCCAGCCCGGGCTGCACTCGCCGATGATGTCGTCCTCTTCGAGGGTGGCATCGGCGAAATCGTAAAACACCGGGCGGATGCGGGCTTTTGCGTACTCCGCAAACTTCGCGAGGATGGCCTTGCCCGCCGTCGTCGTCTCGGGGCGCGTGGTGCAGTCGGTGTAGTCGCCGAACTGCGCCCGCGACCAGCACGGCGACACGAGCATCGCCAGCTTCTTGACCTCGGTGCCCGACACCGGGTTGTACGCGGCGGACCAGGTCTGCGCCCGCGCGAGCAGCTTGGTGAAGTCGAAGTCCGCGCGCAACGCCGTGGTGATGTCGTAGACCGCGAAGTCGTACGGCCGGTCCGAGGCGGTCATCGCATTGACCTCGTCGGCATGAATCGAGACCATCGCGTCATATAGATCGGCGTGGTCCTCCAGGACGCTGATGGCCTCGTCGGCGGCCCGAGCTGCGGCGAGCAAACCGTCGACGATCGCGGGTTCGCTGGGGAAGTTCGCGGTGTTCTGGAACTGCTGGCGCAGCACCCCCATCGGTACCGCGGAGCGACCGCCATTGGCCAGGTAGCCGCGGGCCTTCTGGCCCTTGCAGGTGCCCGGGCCCGAGCCCCCTTGATCGTGGCACTTGTCGTTCTCGACCGAGGCACGCAGCTGGGTCTGCGCGTCGCCGGCGATCTTGAACGCGGCCGCGTCGAGTTTGCTCAGCTGGCTGAGATCGACGCTAGGCACGAAGCCCCGTGACTCGACCGTAGCGGAGACCCGCACCGACTCTTCGGCGAGCGCCTTCTGGAATTTGGTGCCCAGCGCCGGATCGAGTGTGGCTGGCCCGGCCTTGATTCCCGCGGCCTCGAGCTTGCTTTGGACCTCCTGCCTTTTCTCGAGCGTCGAGGTCTCGATCTGAACCAGCAACACCAGCTCGGCGCCATACGCGACGCCGGCGACGTAGTCGGTGCCGCACTCGCGCGTGAACTTGGCTGGATCGGTGCGCAGGGTGGTCGTCGCACTGCCGACGAGGTCGTGGCGTTCCTGGTTGATGACCGTGTACGAGTGCCGCGATCGCAGCAGGATCGAGAGGGTCTTGTCCGAGGTGCGAAAGGTGCGGCTCGTGCTGAGCGCGGCACCGCCACCGAGCGGCCCGACCTTGATCTTGGTCTGGGCGTCGATGTCGAGGGTCTCCTCGAGCTCGCGTCGGGTCGTGACGAACTTGAGCTCGGTCGTGATGATGTCGCCGCCGACGCCGAATTTCGCTTTCTCGACGGCACCGGCTTGCGGGAGCACGCATGCGCGACCCACTGGCGCGTCGACCACCCGGTTGTAGCCGTTGAACACCTGGACGCCGGGATCGCGAGTCGACGTCAACCCCGTGCCCAACTCGTCGGTCTTCTGCCCCCAGTCCGGAAAGTCGAGCGCCGCGTCGTCATCGTCGTCGTCCTCGACGCAAGCAAAGGGCAGGGCGGCGAACAGACACAGAGAGAGGCGTTTCATGGGGGGTCGTGCTGCCCTCGGGGCGGCGGCCGCAGCATATCGTGCAAACCGGCGACGCGAGCCGGCGATGTGCGATCTGAGGCCGAGCAACCCCAGCCGCGGGTCGGGCCCTCGCTCGGCGGTTTTTGGTCGTCGCCGGACGTGAACCCACTGTGGGTTCGTGCAACTATGTGAGTAGGCCAACGCCCCATGATGCCTGCTTCGCCCCACCATCACCCGGCTGTGCGCGACTTTGCGCTGGGCGCAGCAATCCTCGGACTCGTGCTCGCGGGCTGCGAGGAGCCTGGCGGGCGCAGCGAGGATCTCGGGGCGCACGATGAGCCGGCGGATCTCGAGCCCACGGACAACGAGAAGTTCGATGGGCCCCTCGAGGCGTTCAAGACCGACCTGCTGTTCGACGACGCGATGTTCACCAGCACCAGCGCCGTCACGGTCGCGGGGATCCAAGATCTGCTCGAGGTGTCGCCCTACTATGGCCAGCGCAGCTTCCTCGCCGACGAGAAGGTGGGCGCCCAGCGGTTTTCGCAGGTGCTGTTCGACGTCGCGAAGTCGCGCCAGCTCAACCCCATCTTGCTGCTGGTCCGACTGCAGGTCGAGAAGTCGCTGGTGTCGAAGTCCGCGCGGCCGTCGGGCAACGCCATCGACTTCGCGCTGGGTTGCGGCTGCCCGGATCGCAAGGCCTGCAACGAGGCCTACCGTGGGCTCGACAAGCAGCTGACGTGCGGGGCCGACACCCTGCGCAAGCACTTCGACGGCTCTGCCGCAGGCACTGGTGCCTGGCGCGTGGGCAAGCCCAGCAACACGCTCGATCCCCGCAGCATCACGCCGCGCAGCCACGGCACGGCCTCGCTGTACGCGTACACGCCGTGGGTGCTCGAGGGTAGCGGTGGCAACTGGCTGGTGTGGAACATCAGTCGCAAGTACATCGGCGCGATGCTCGATCGCGGCACCTGGGGCGCCGGCGACCCACCGACCGATCCCGACCTGCCGGGAGTCGGCTCATGCGAGGGCAACTGCGACTCCACCAGCGCGGTGCCGGTGGGCGATGGGCAGTCGTGCTTTTGCGACCAGGAGTGCGGGGCCAACGGCGATTGCTGTGACGACTATGGCTCGGTGTGTGGGGGCGACCCGACCGAGGGCGACACGACCGCAGGCGATCCCACCGGCGATTCTTCGGGCGGCGGCGAGCTCGGAGGCTCGTGCGATGGTGCCTGCGGGACCCAGACGCCGGTCGACAACGGCGACGGGAGCTCGTGCTACTGCGACGCCAACTGCAACCTTACCAGCGACTGCTGTTCGGACTACGACGCGCAGTGCACCGAGGTGCCGACCGCCGGTTCCTGTGCCGGGCTGTGCGGCTCGCCGGACGCGATCGACGTCGGTGACGGCACGTCGTGCTATTGCGACGAGCTGTGCCAGGGCAACGGCGACTGCTGCGATGATTTCGCCGCGCAGTGCGCATGACGTGAACACCTAGCAACCGCGGCCTGTCTCCGTCTCGGGCTCCGTTCCCGCAGTCATCGCCGCGCCCACGCGAGCCCGGGCGCCCCAAAGTCTGGGACTTGCCCTCGCGCCGCGCTCGATGTTCTAATCCGCCGGAGGCGTGGCGAAGCTTTGATCTCTCATCGATTCTTTCTCGGGTCCTGCCTGCTCGCGACACTCCTGGGCTGCTCGGACGAACCCGACCAGGGCGAGGACGAGGGCGAGGGCGGCACCGTCACCAAGGGCGACGACATCGACGAGTCCGGCGAAGTGCCGACCGTCGTACCCAACGTCTGCGAGGCCGCATGCACCGTCGAAGAGCAGTGCCTGGGTGGTAGTCCTGACGCTTGTCGCGAGGGCTGTGCCTCGGATCATGCCGCCTATACGTCCAGCCCGGGCGCGAGCTGCGTGAAGGAATTCGAGGGCTTGCTCGCCTGTATCGGGGCGCTCAACTGCACCGACGCCGTGGCGTTTGCCGACGGCTACGCCGAGACCTACCCATGCGAGTTCGAGGAGGAGTCGTTCGTCGGCGCCTGCTTGCTCCCCGATGACCCACCGCCCGCGGCCTGTGTCGCGATCTGTGCGAAGACGGCCGAGTGCATGATCGGGGATGTCTCGGACTGCGAGGTCGGCTGCGCCCAGCAGATCACCTTCGCCACCGCGATTTCCGAGGAGTGTGGCACCGCTCAGACCGAACTTCTGGTCTGCGGTGAGGCGCTCGAGTGCGCTGAACTGGTTGGCTACTACGAGGGCGATCCGGCGCTGTGCGCCGAAGCGACGGTCTACGCCGAGACCGTCTGCGCGATGTGAACCGACTTTTTGTGACTTCGAGACCCGAGGGGAGAACCATCCATGGCGCGAAACGAAGATGAACGACGCACGAGACTGAGCCGCCGCGTGGCACTGCGTGGCGCCGGCGCCCTGGCCGGTGCCGCGGCGCTGGGCGCCTGTGGCAACGGATCGGGCGATAACGACGACGACGCCGAAGGCTCGGCGACCAAGGGCGACGACCTCGACGACGCGGCGGCGCGCTGTGCCGATCCGTCGAGCCTCAGCGACGGTGAGCTGCTCGCGCCGATCGAGCACATCGTCGTGCTGATGATGGAGAACCGGTCGTTCGACCACTACTTCGGCTCCCTGTCGCTCGACGAGGATCGCAGTGACGTCGAGGGCCTACGCGGTGGCGAGTTCAATCGCGGGCCTGCCGGCGAGCGCGTCGACTCGTTCCCGATGACCAATCCGTTCGTGTCGCCACCGCCCCACACGTGGGACGCGATGCACGGCATGTGGAACAACGGCAAGAACGACGGATTTTGCCTCGAGCACCACAAGGTCAACGGTGCCACCAATCCCCAGGCATTCCGTGAGGTCATGCAGTTCATGCGGCGCAAGGATCTTCCGATCCACTATGCGCTCGCCGACGGCTATGCCTTGTGCGACCGCTATCATTGCTCGCTGCTGGGCCCGACCTGGCCCAACCGGTTCTTCATGCACGCCGCCTCGTCGGGTGGTCGGCAGTCGAACCTGCCGCGTCCGTTCCTGACGACGATCTGGGATCTGCTCGACGACGCCGATATCGAGGGCACCAACTACTTCAGCGACATCCCGTGGGCCGCCGGTGCGCTGGGCAAGGTCTTCGGCTTCAGCCGCATGAAGCTGTTCTTCGACGATGCCAAGAAGGGCAAGCTTCCGCCGTTCTCGATCATCGATCCGGGCTTCTTCACCTCGAGCGAGCACCCGGGGTTCGGAGGTAGCAGCGAGCACCCCGAGATGGGCCCGAACGTCCCGCTGGGCTCGCTGTTCATCTCACTGGTGCACGCGGCGCTGGCGAACAGCCCCAAGTGGAACAAGACCCTGTTCGTCATCACGTACGACGAGAGCGGCGGGTTCTACGATCACGTGGCGCCCCCGACGGCCCAGGACGAGCGGGCGGAGTTCCGGCGCCACGGTTTCCGGGTCCCTGGCCTCATCATCGGACCCCACGTCCGCAAGGGCTGTGCGATTCACACGCTGTTCGACCACTCGTCGATCGTCGCTACGGCAGCGGCTCGGTTCGGGCTCGAGCTGCCCAACGAGCGAGCAGCAGCGGCCAACACCTTCGCGTCCGCGATCGATCCCGACTTTCTCAAGAAGCCTCAGCCCGCGATCAAGCTGCCCAAGATCGAGATCGACGAAGGCCGGCTGATGGACAGTCTCTTCCCCGATGCTGCCGCGGCGCCAGAGCTCTGGGACCTCGCCGAGCAAGGTGTGGTTCCGGCGGAGTTCGATCGCCGCAAGCTGGTACGCGAGGACGCGGCGGAACTCATCCGGGAGGCCCGCGAGTACGAGCTGGTCTACGATCGGATCCGCTGGGGCCGTCCGAGCAAGCCTTGAGGGTGGCGTAGCCAGCGCCTATCGCGGGTCATGCTTGCGGTCACGGCTGAGTCGACCGCGATGGAATCGCGTCGTCGGCGACGTGGTGGCACACCGCATCCAGCGTCGACTTCCACGCGGCTGGGTCCGTCAGCCGCCAGGCGATCGCATCATCGGCGCCGGCGATCGTGTACTGCACGTGGAGTAGCCGGCTGAACTGCGTCTTGCCCAGGTGGCTGCGTACGATCGACACCCCGGTGATCGCCGCCAGGGGGATCCGAAGCTCCCGATTCAGCACATACATCACGAAGCACAACTCGGTGTTCGTCAGGGCCAGAGCGCCGCTTCCTCGCCACTGAACTGTGCCTTTGGATTGCTGGCCGAACGACTGTGCGAGGGTCTCGGCACGTAGCACGGCCGAAGGCGAAAAACGCTGATCGATCGCGGCGCGGCCACGCGCGCGTAGGCGCTGGGTGAAGATACGCAGCCCGAAGAAGACCAGTAACGTAGCGAGCACTGACGTTGCGATGATCCACGCAGGCGACATCGCGAGATCGTGCCACGCTCTGGGGTCGCTGCGAAACGCCCTTGTACGCTGAGGATGCCCGTTCGTGGGCTCCCAACCCACCCGGCGTTCGCCGCGGACACCGGCGGGCTGTACTCGTATCTCTGGGCGAACAAGGGCAAGCAGGCGGTGACGTTGACTGTCGAGTTGCGCATCCACCGCACCGGTCGCGTGCACCCGACACATCCGTAGGCGCCCGATTGGCTTCGCGTAGGTGTCACTCGGAGAACGTCCGAGGGGCCAAGCCGTGTTGACAGCCGCGGGGCGGCTCGACGATGATGAAACCGCCGCGCCTCGGCTTGGTGTCCCATGTCGTCGTCTCGTCTGCTGCGACGCCTTCGCCAATCGACTCGCCGAATGCTGGTGAGCGTGTCGCCGCACCTGTACTGGGGGTTCCGGCGGTGGCGTCGCGGGCCTGAGGAGCCCGAGCTCGAGCTGCTACCGATCCTGTGCGGCACCGACAAGGTTACCGTGGATATCGGCGCGAACTTCGGGATGTACACGGCCCGATTGTCCGCGCTCAGTCGGCGCTGCATCGCGTTCGAGCCGATTCCCGCGTTTGCTCGCATGCTCCGGCGCGGCTTCGGCAATCGGGTCGAGGTCCACGCCTGCGCGCTGTCCGACGCAAAAGGCACCGCGCGGCTGCGCGTGCCCGACCTGTTCACCGGCTATGCCACGATCGACCCCGCGAACCGTTTGGCGACTCGCGCCCAGGACGTGATCGACGAGGTCGAGGTCGAGACCGGGCTGCTCGATCAGTTCGAGCTCGCCGACGTCGGCTTCATCAAGATCGATGTCGAAGGCCACGAGGAGGCGGTGCTGCGTGGGGCGGTGGTGACTCTCGCGCGCTGTCGCCCCAACCTGCTCGTCGAGGTCGAAGAGCGTCACAACCCCGGCAGCGTGCGCCGCATCGTGACGTGGATGGCCGACCGAGACTACGCCGCGGTGACCGTCGTCGACGGCGTGCTCCAGGATCTCGCCGAGTTCGATCTCACCGCGCATCAGCTCAGCGTCGGCCCGGACAAGTACTCCCGCAACATCGTGTTCCTACCCACTGAGCGACGGGTCGAACTGGGCTCTGCGATCGAAGGTGTGCTGCGCCAGGCACCGGCACCCCGCTAGACCAGGCAACTTAGATCAGTTGATTAGATCAGTTGATTAGATCAGTTGATTAGATCAGTTGACTAGGTCAGTTCGTTCAGCGCCTGCCAGATGCGCTCGCGCACCAGCCCGTCGGCGCCCATCATGTGGTCGCGCAGGAACTCGTCCGCGCGGGCCTTGCAGCAGTCCGGCTCCTCGAGTGCCCGGTCGAGCTCGGTGAGTAGCTCGTCGAAGCTGCGCGCCATCAGTCCACCATTGCGCTCAGGCGGAAATTTCCACACGTACTTCGCCGACGACACCGACCGAGTGGTCATCCCACCGCGGCCCAGCGTCCTCCAGGTGAAGGCCTCGTCCTGGCTGCGGACGGGGTAGACGTGGATCGTGGGGCGCCCCGTTGCATAAAACAGATTTGCGATGCTGCTGAAGTTCGTCACCAGCACGTCGGCGAGCTGCATGGCCACGAAATTGTCCGGCGACTCGTTCTTGAACTCGAGCTTCACTTGGCCGTGCTTGCGCGCGATGCGTTCGACCAGCGCGACGTAATCCGGCGGAAAACGGAACCGATCGTGCAGCCGAAAGATCACGTTCGCACCGTGGCTACGCGCCCGCGCCACAAACCGGTCGAGCAGCTCGGCGTCGTTGCCCCAGTGTGCAAACACCTCGCCGTAGTGCCAGGTGGGGGCGAACAACACTGTCTTGGTGCGGGCGGTGTCGAAGGGGTAGTCGCGCGCGACCAGCTCTCGGTCGAACGGCTCGACGAGCACGTCGTGACTCGCAGCGCCAACGATGCGGCAGTTCTCGGGCGCGAATCCGCTGACCTCGGTGCGGTGGGTGAAGTCGGACGGCCCGAAGCAGTGCCAGCGAAAGCGCGGGTTTGGTTGCAGCGGGTCGCCCCAACACCGCGCGAGCTGACGGTGCAAGGTGGCGAACTCGTCGCGATCGTTGGGCCCCTTCCACCCGAAGCCGTGCCACAGCACGAAGCCTGCGCGCGAGGAGGCGCGTCGCGGGACCCAGTTGTCGAGGATGGTGACGTGCGGCCGGAACCCCGGCACGCCGATCCATGAGTGCCACTTGCGCCGGCGAATCAGGGGGCTGCGCAGCGGGTAGAGCCGCGCGACAGGCTGCCGCGCAAACAGCTCCGGGTCATCGAGCACGATCCGCATGTCGACGTCGTCGCGAGCGTCGAGCCAGCGCGCCAGGCTCCACAGATCGGCGCCAAAAGTCGTTGCCCAGAGCAGGATGCGCATCGGTTCTCGCTGCGTGGCCCAGGCGAGCAACGACCGTAGCACCGCACCATGGCGCCGACAACGCCCGAGTTGCGCCTGATCGAGATTCGCGCCATGTTCGAGGCGCTTCGAGCATGCCTGCTGCACTCCGCGTCCGTCGTTCATCGATCATCAACGCTGGCTTCGCCGCGCTCTTCGTCGCGGTGCTCGCCGCACCCAATTGTGGTGGTCAGTCCGCCGGAAACCAGCCCGACGCCAAGTCGGGTGAGCCCGCATCAGTCGTGGGTCCACGCGTCGAGTTCGAGCTCGTTGCGTTTGGTCGCGTGCTCGGGACCATCGCGCCTTGCGGTTGCACGACCGAGCCCCTGGGCGGCCTGCAGTACGCGTTTGGATGGCTGCAGGCGGGAGTCCCGGCTGGCGCACGACTGGTGATCGAACCCGGATCGTTCCTTTATCCCGATCCCAACGGGCCGTATGCCCCGCCCGACGCCGCGGGTTGGGAGCAAGCCGAGTCGCGCGCGAAGCTTCTGACCGGGCACTTCGCCGGGCTCGGCAACGATCTGGTATCGGGCATCGGCCCGCTGGATGCCGTCGCGCCAGCGGGCTCCTCGGCCCTGGGCACCCACGCGCTGCCCAGGGTGGCCGCCAACCTCGCGCCCGTGGCGGGCATCACCACCGCCAAGCATCGCGTCGTCGAGCTGCGCTCGGGTGGTGTCACGTGGAAGGTGGGCGTGACCGAGGTCCTCGACCCGACGCTACCGGGCCTCGACAAGCTCGGCAGCGTGAGTCCGGCCGCGGCGGCGCTTGGCGCCGAGATCGCCGCGATGAAGGCCGAGGGCGCGAGCTACCACGTGGTGATCGCTCATGGCTCGCGCCGCTTCGCCGAGACGCTCGCCGCGCAAGTCGAAGGCATCGGCGCTGTCATCGTCGGCGTCGTCGACGGCACCGAGCGTCAGCGTCTCGGCACCCCGGCCGCGAAGCTCGGGAACACGTGGATTCTCGAGCCCGGCGAGCAGCTCCAGACGGTGTCACGGCTGCGGCTGTCGGTGGATATCGCCGCGGGCACGGTGGTGCCGTCGGCCGATGCGTGGGCCATCGCGCCCTCGGCCGCCGAGCTCGCGCGCGAGCTCGAACGTGTCGTGGCCCGTCTCGCCAAGTTCAAGGCCGATCCCAGTGCGGATCCGGATTTCCTGGCGCGACTCGAGGACGAACGCGCGCGGCTGGTCGCCACCCAAGCCGGTACACCGCAAGGCCCGGTCGTCGCGACGTTCGAGCAGGTCAAGGTGACCTGCAAGCTGCCGGTCGACGACGTCGCCAAGCAGCGGCTGCAGGACTACGACCAAGCCGTGGCCAGCGCCAACCGTGAGCGGTTCACCGGCATCAAGCCGCCGCCACCCGCCAAGGGCAAGGCCGGTTATGTCGGCATCGAGGCGTGCGCCGATTGCCACGACGAGGCCGTCGCGTTCTGGAAGACGACGGTGCACGCGGGCGCGTGGAAGACCCTGGTCGACGACAAGAAGGACTTCGACTTGTCGTGCGTCGGCTGTCACGTGACCGGCTTTCGCAAGCCTGGCGGCAGCGAGCTGGTGGAGAACCTCGGGCTCCGCGACGTGCAGTGCGAGGTGTGTCACGGCCCCGGCAGCCTGCACGTCGAAGACGGCGGCGCGGACACCAAGCTCATCACGCTCAAGTCCACCGCCGAGCTGTGTGCCGGCCAGTGTCACACGGCCGAGCACTCCGACACGTTCGACTTCGTGCCGTACCTCCGCGACGTGCTCGGCAAGGGCCACGGCGAGGCCGAGCGCGCAAAGTTGGGTGACGGAGAGACCGGCGCGCAACTCCGCGCCGCCGGGCTTGCCAAGGCCGGTGGAGCCTGCAAGAAGATGTGAGGCCCCCCAACGGGGCACCTGCGCCGGCCGTTGCCCGGTTTGCGTGGGCCTGTTATCTCATGGCAGCCGATGGCCGAAGGCCGTGAGACGGGCGCGTCACCGGAACTTGACGCTGGCACTGGCTCCGACGCCAGTGCCTCGCGAACTGGAATGCGCCAGGGATCGGGCCGTCGAGGCCAGAGTCGCGCGGGTAAGCGCGGCTTGGTCGTGACCCTGCTGCTGCTTGCCGTGCTCGCCCCGCTCGCGACGCTCAGTCCCTGGACGCTGTCGGCGTGCTTGATCCTCGGCTGTGCGATCTACGTGGCCTTCGAGTTCGCGCTGGTCAAGGTGCCGTTGCACAAGCTGGAGCGCGACGTCGATGCTGGGATCTCGGGCGCGCAAGTCCTGCTCGGGATGAAGCGCGAGATGAACTCGATGCTCGCGGCCAGCCAGTTCGGCATCACGCTCACGAGCCTGGGTCTCACGCTCGCGCTCGAGCCCGCGATCCACGATGCGCTCGGTGAAAACCACCGGATCGCGGCGTACTCGGCGGCACTGGCGATGGGCATCGGTGCGCTCTTGCACGTCACGTTCGGCGAGCTGATCCCCAAGGGCATCGCGCTGGTCGTACCGGTCAAGGTGCTGTACGTCACCGCGCCGTTCATGCGGTTGTTCCGCTGGCTCGCCGTGCCCTTCATCAAGACGTGCAACGCGCTGGCCAATGTCGTGGTGCAGGGCATCACCGGGCGCAACCCCGACTCGGCTGCGCATCACGAAGAGAGCGTCGACATCGGTCAGGCGCTTTTCTATGCGTACTCCGCCGGCGAGCTCAAGCCCCAGCAACTCAAGCTGATGCGCAACGTGCTCGCGTTCACCGACCGCACCGTGCGCGAAGCGATGACCCCGGCGCGTCAGGTGGTTTACCTCGACCTCAAGAGGTCGTGGCAGGAGAACATTGCCATCGCCGACGAGCACGGCTACAGCCGGCTTCCGATCGTCGACGGCGATCCCCACAACCTCGTGGGCTACGCCCGTCGCGCAGACCTTCTGCAGGCGCAATTGCGGGGAGCGTCGGACTTGCAGGCGCTGGTGCGGCCGATCGAGCGGCGGCCCGAGACCGCGTCGCTGGGCCGCTTGAACCTGTTTCGCGGCTCCCCGATGATCGCGGTGTTCGACGAGCACGACAGCTTCACCGGCCTGTTGACGGCCGAGGACATCGTCGAGCAGATCGTCGGCGAGATCTACGACGAGACCGACGATGCGCCGGCCAAGCCCGAGCTCGAGCCGCTGTCAGACGGTACGATGCGGGTCGCAGGCTCGATGCTGCTGACGCCCGCTGGTGAAGCCCTGGGCCTCACGGAGCTGGACGAACACCAAGACATCGACACCATCGGCGGCCTGGTGCTGAAGTTGCTCGGTCGCCAGCCCAAGGTTGGCGACGAGGTGGACATCGAGGAGTATCGCGCAACCGTCGAAGGCGCCCGTGGCTTTCGCATCGTGTCGCTGCTGTTCGCCCGTCGGCCCGAGCCCGTTGAGGCCGCGGCCAACGAGAGTGCCGCAGGCCGAGAGTAACGCCGGCCAAGGCCGCGGGCTGGGGCCTCGCTAGGTCTTGATGTTCCCCGGCAGGCTCGTCGGTGCTTCGACCTCGACCGTCTGTTCCACGTTTCGATCGGCGCCGCCGATCGAAACCACAGCCTTGACCGTGTAGGTCTGGTTCCAGCGGTCGGCAACCTTGGTCCAGTCGGGTGCCGACAGCGCGTAGCTGACCGACAAATCCTGGGCGGGTGTGATCGTCTGGTTCCACGGAGCGTAGCCCTCGGTGTCGGACCACAGACTCGGCGCGCGCGCCTCGAGCTTGCCAAGCGACGTCCCGGATTCGGCAAACAGCTCGACGGACCTCACGGCGACGACCGCGGGCTGGGTCCCCGCGGGGGAGGCGATCGCCAGCTGGATCGAACTCTGTTCGCAGCGGCGCGCTCCGGCCGAGCTGCTTTTCGCCCGGTCGCGCTTGTGGCTGCTTTTCCGCTTGGTCGCGGCCTTCGCCCGTGGGGCTTGCGGCGCGGTGTTCGGACCACCACCGCAGTCGTCGGCGAGCGTGGCGGCCGTCATCATGACGGTGATCGCGACGGCGCTTGGCTCGACCTTGGGCTCCGCGGTGGGCTCGACCTTGGGCTCGGCGGTCGGCTCGACGGTCGTCGGCTCGACGGTCGGCTCGACGGTCGGCGGTGTCGGTGTGCCCGGAGGTTTCTCGTCGACGGTGCCAGGCCCGGCCTGGCTGCAGCCGAGTACCCCGAAGACAAGGAGAGCCAGTCCGGTGCGCATTCCCGCAAGCGTAGCATGTGCCCACGACAGCGGCCCACGCCGCTGTTGGCGTTCACACTTTCGCTGTCACCCACCGCCCGCGGCGAAACACGATCGCAAGCCAGACCGCGCGCGCGGTCCAGTCGATCGTGCTCGCCCACCAGATCCCAACCAGCCCGAGATCGGTGCCCCACACCAGTCCCCACGCCAGCGAGACGCGCAGCAGCAGACCGCCCGCGACCGCGGCCCACAGCGGGGATCGAGTGTCGCCTGCACCACGCAACGCCATGGCGAGAACGATCGCCGCGGACATGCCGGGCTGTGCAAGCGCCAGCAACGGCAACGCATCGCCGCCCAGGGCGACCAGCGCCGTACCGTCTTGCCCCGGAGCCACGAACATCGGGAGCGTCCACTGGCCGGTCGCCCACACCACCGTCCCTACGATCGTGATCGACACGACGGCAATGGTGCAGGCGAGCTGTCCGCCCGCACGGGCGCGGTCGGCCGCGCCGCGCCCGAGTTGCTGACCCATGATCGTTGCGGCGGCGATGCCGAAGCCGTCGGCGCACATGAAGCAGATCGACTCGATCGTCACCAGCGCCTGGTTCGCAGCCATCGCCGTCGCGCCGAGGCTCGCGATGGCCTTGGCGTAGGCCAGAAAACCCGCATGGACGAGCACTCGTTCGGCCACGGCGGGCAGCGAGATCCGTACGATGTCACGCCGCGCGGTCCGGTCGGTCTGGGGGAGAGATCGCAGACGCCACCAGCCCGCGCCGCAGACCGGGTGATTCGCGCGGCCCAAGACCATCAGCAGATAAATCGCTTCGATCGTAAACGCCGCCGTCGTACCGATCGCGGCACCGCGGACCCCAAGCGGATCGATCGAGAACAACCCGAAGTCGTGCCCGTAGATCAGGATCCAGTTGAGCGCGATGTTGCTGGCGTTCGCGAGCAGACCCGCGGCCAACGGCGTGCGGGTATCGCCAGAGCCCGCGAGGATCATCGACGCCGAGGTCGCGACAAAAGCCGCTGGCATCGCGGCGAACGTCACCCCGAGGTAGTCGATCGACAGTGCTCGCAGGGCGGCCTGCGCAGGGCCGAAAAATTCGACGATGGGGCCGAGCCAGAGCAAGCCGACGCCCGCGACACCGACCCCGAGCAGTGCAGCGAGCCGCAGCGAGGCGCGGGCCACGGCCTGGGCCCGTTGCTGGTCTCCGGCGCCGACGCTGCGCGCGACCAGAGCGACCGTGCCCGCGCAGCTCGCCATGAACACCGACGTGATGGACCACAGCAGCGGACCCTGCAGCTGCATGCTTGCAAGCGCGTCTTGGTCGTAGCGCGCCAGCATCAAGCGATCGGCGAGGAACACTGCGGTCCCGAGCAATCCGGTGGCGATGGCGGGTATCGCGAGACGAAGCAGCTCGGCGCTGATCGGTTGGGTCTGGGCGTGCTCGATGACGAGCGGGAGTGTAGGCCCCGCCGACGCCAACGCACGCAAGGTGACGTTCACTCCTCGCTGGCGTGTGCGCGCCCCGGGCCTGGTCAGGCAAAGGCCGCGCCGTGGGACGTACGCGTGGTAGCCTCGCGGGCGCCTTGATCCCCTGGCAGACCATCGATCGCGCGATCGTCCCCGGCTACGGCGAGCTGACCCTGCATCAGCGCGGCACGTTCTTCGTGATCCGGCTCGACGGTCAGGAACTCATGGGCAGCCATGACCACGGGTCCGAGGACCTCCTCGCGACGCTGGCCTGCGCGGGACTCCTCGCGCGGGCGGATGCGCGGGTGCTCATCGGAGGCCTCGGGCTGGGCTACACGTTGCGCGCAGTGCTGGGGGTCGTCGGTCCGTCGGCGAGCGTCGAGGTGTCGGAGCTCGTCGGTGCGACGGTGCGCTGGAATCGGGGGCCGTTGGGTCATCTCGCCGACCATCCCCTCGATGATCGCCGCGCCCACGTGATCGAGCGCGATGTCGTCGACGTGATCGCCGGGGTCCGGGGCCACTACGACGCGATCATGCTCGACGTCGACAATGGACCCGACACCACCTCGCAGTGGGGCAATCCCAGGCTCTACTCGGAGGCAGGGCTGCGCCAGATCATGCGCGCGCTGCGGCCCGAGGGATGCGTTGCGATCTGGGCCGCAAGCGAGACACCGAGCTTCATCGACGCGATGCGAGCCGTTGGCCTCCAGTCCGAGTGCGTGCGCGCGCGACAGCGGGGCACCAGCAATCGCCACGTGATCTGGTTCGGTCGCATGCCGTCACGTGGCCGCGCGCGATGACTTGCCAGCCCCGGGCCGAAACCGGCCGCTAGGCCGCGTTTGAGGCCAGTGGCCGCCCAAGCCGGTCGAGCCGGGCTTGGATCAAGCTCGAGTACAAGCGGACCTGGTCGAGCAGCGTGACCGCTTCGACCCCGCGTCCGTGCCCGAGCGCAGCGAGGGCCTGCTCGAGTCGGGAGGTCGCGTCGAACAGGCTGCGTTCCGCGGCATGCAGCAAGGCCGTGGCTTCTTGGTCGTTCGTCGACGTTCGCATGGTGCTTCGCCTCCAATTTCAGCATGACGCGCCGGCGCCGAACGACGAGGACGAAGACGTGACGTTTCGGCGACTGAGCCCCCTCGGAGTAGCTTTTCTTGCGCGGTTGGGGGTGATTCGCGAGAGCTCCCGGGATCTCTCACCGCGCGACCAGTCTGTGTTGCTGGATCCATGAGCGGCCGTTCTCGATGGCGCGAACCCCGGCGCTCGCTTGGCGTGACGCCCGGGCAAACCGCGCAGACTCGCGCCGTGCGAAGGCTTCGCAGGGCCTAAAACTGCCGCCCGAGGCGGTTTTACGCCCCACCGGGAACCCTGGCATGGGACCTGCTAACTGGTGGGGGATGCGGCGCCAACTCGCGGGACTTCTCGGGTGCGTGGGATTCGCGGCATGCGGTGAGGGGGGCTCGAACGACGCCGCGGACACCGGGCCACTCACCACAGCGGTGGCAACGCAAGAAAGCGGCGAGGACGACCTCGCGAGTACCGGCAACGACGATGCGTCGGAGGGCAGCAGCGACGACGCGGGCGACAGCGAGGGTCCGAGCGACAGCGAAGGTCCAGGCACTGACGAGGGCACCACCGGCGTCGATGTGCCCTTTGACGCGGGCTTGTGCGCCGAAGCCCCGCCGATGGGCTCACCGCTGCCCCCCGGTCCGCCGGCGTATTCGGGCGGCGTCTGCCCGATGTTGCAGCCGGGCTACAACACTGGATTCACGGCCGGCGGCCTGGTGCGCGAGTTTGCGTTAATCGTTCCGAGCAACGTCGACGACACCGGCACCTACCCGCTGGTGTTCGCCTGGTACCACATCGCCGGCAACGCGATGGACTTCGTCAACGAGGTCGAGGCCCAGAC
>CANLQR010000130.1 GCA_947492135.1 Deltaproteobacteria bacterium
GCGGGTCAAGGCGACGATGGCCACGTCTCCAGGCCCGATCACGCGCGCGAACGCCAAGCTGTCCTCGGTCGCACCCAGCGAGAGGTAGTCGCCGCGCCGCAACGCCGGCACGTCGCGCCGAGCCTGTCCCAACGCCTGCACGAACGCCAGGGTTTCGGCTTCGTCGGTGCCCAGCGCGTCTTGGTCGCGCCACATCAGGCGGTTGTTCGGATCGACGCCGCCCCACTGGCCGTACTCGTCGCCGTAGTAGAGCAGCGGCGCGCCCGGCAAGCCCAGCAACCATGCGAACGCCACGCGGGCCCGTCGATAGGGCTCAGCATCGCCGGGCGCCACTGCGGTGTTGTCCCACTGGTTGAACGCGATCGAGCGGTCGTGCGCCCCGTCTTGGCCACGGTAGTCGGCCATCGAGGCGAAGCGTGCGGTGTCGTGGCTGCCGATGTAGGGCGTCATCACGGCACCCTCGGGCCACTTGGACTGGCCATGTCCGAACCAGTAGTCGGCGTGGAGCATGCCGCTGTCACCGTAGGCGAACACGCGGTACGACACCCCGTGATACAGGACAAAGTCGAACTGCCCGTCGAGTCCGTAGGGCCCGACGTAGCGCGAGATCGTCCCGTAGTTCTCGTCGTTGCAGGGGTCGGGGCAGTCGCTCCAGCCCATCGCCGTCTCGCCCATCAAGAAGTAGCGCGTGCCTGCAGCTTCGAAGCCCTCGCGCACGGCGGCCGCGAGATTGCGGGTCGCGGCCTCTTCGACGTGCTTGACCGCGTCGACGCGCAGGCCGTCGAGATCGTAGGTGTCGAGCCACCACACCGCATCATCGACCAGAGCAGCGTTGGCCTCGGGCACGCGGTGGTCGACGTCCGGTAGGTATTCAGTGAAGGTGCACTCGAGGGCGTTGGCCGTCCAGTCGCAGCCCGCCGTGCCGCAGACGCACCCGGTGCGAAACCACTCGGGATGCTCTGCGACGTACTCGTGATCCTGGTGGACATGGTTGACCACGTAGTCCTGCAAGATGCGGATGCCATGGGCATGCGCGGCCACGACCATCTCGCGCAGACCGTCTTCGCCACCGATGCGGGCATCGACGGTGCGGCCAGTGATCGGCCAATAGCCGTGGTAGCCGGTGACCTGGTGTACTCCATCGCTTGCGAGATAGGCGCCGTCGGGGTTGGTCTGGAGCGGCGACAGCCAGATCGCGCGCACGCCCAAGGCGTCGAGGGTGCCATCGTCGATCGACGCGCGGAGCCCCTGAAGGTCGCCGCCGGAGAAGTCGCCCCGCGGATCGGCGTTCGGTGTCGGCCCGGCGTCGTTGCCAGGCACGCCGTTGCGGAATCGGTCGGTCATGACCATGTAGATGACCGCGTCGCGCCAATCGAACGGCTCGGACTCGACCCAAAACGGCAGGCGTAGCGGGATCGAACTGCGTCCGCCGCCGTCCGCGGCGGTGACCACGATCGTGTACTTGCCATCGTCGAGCTCGGCGACCGCCAGGGTGCTGTCACCGGTGCTCGCGTCGATGATGAACTCGTCGACGCCGAGCACGCGTTCGTCGAAGTCGTGGTGCAGCACCGCCGTGAAGGCTCGGGCATCGGCGCCATCGCCGGGTGCGCCGTCGACGTATCGCAGCGTCGCCGCGAACTCGCCCATGCCCGAGGACGGTCGGGTCACGGCGTGCTCCTCGACGACGAAGCCGGGCAAGTTGCAGTCGGGCACTGCCACCGCAGAATTCTCGACCTCGTCGACGTACTTGCGGCGACCCTGCTCGGGGTCCAACAACCACTGGGTACCGTTGTTGTCGTCGACCACGACCTTGTAGGCGTGCAGCCCGGGGGGCAGATCGATGGTGACCCGCCAGGTGTCGCCGTCGAGCACCATCGAAGGGGCGGTGGGTAGATCGAACGCCTGCCACTCACCGGCAACGCGCACCGAAGAGATGCCCGTGCCGTCGGCGTAGTGAAGCTCGGTCGGACACACGTCGACCTCGACACCGCCGGTCGGATCGCCGGTGCTCGACTCGTCCGATCCGATCGAGGTGTCGGTGGGGACAGACGAGGTGCCGGTGACGTCGCCGGTGCCTTGCGCCGTGGTGTCGCTGGTGACCGGGATCGTGGTCATCACGTCGTCGTCGCCACTGCTTTGGTCGCCGACGTCGCGCGCGTTGTCGTTTCCGCACGCGGCTGCGAGCACGGCTGCGAGCACCGTCCGTCGTCGTCGGCGGCGCACCAGCGGGGCGAGCACCAGCGCCAACCACGTCATCCCGGGCGAGCCGTCGGTGCGGCAGCCGCACCCGCCGTCGTCATTGGAGTTGCCGCCGGCCGACGCGTCGCTCGTGTCGCCGCTGCTGTCTCCGAGCGTCGCGCTGATCGACGAGGCCGCGCCTTCTGCCGAGCCATCGTTGGTCGTCGCGCCGCTCGTGCCTGGGTCTGGATTCGTGGTCGCGCTGCCGCCCTCGGTGGCGCTGGTGTCGGTGTTCGCCCCGGTGTCGCTGCCGGTATCCTCGGTCCCGCTGTTGTCCTCGAAGAAGGCACCACACGCCGGATCGACCGCGAGGCCCTCGCGATGCAGCAGCGTGAGCGCGTAGGCGCCGGCACCAAAGCCCAGCATCGGGGTGTTGAACTTGTAGGTACCGTCGTTCTCGTCGAACGTCTCGGCGATCATTCCAAAATTGGCGAACGCCTGCGCGGTGACCCACTGCACGATCGCATCGCTGCGGTCGGCGTCACCGGCGGCCCGGGTTGTGATGGCGCCGCGCAGGTCGGTGACCACCCACTCGGCGCTGTCGTAGTCGCTGCCCCAGGGGCTCAGGTCGGTGCCGCCGCCGTGATCATAACGATCGTCGTTGCGCGACCAACCGACCTCACCGGCCGCGGCGAGCAACGCGGAATCCACAGCCGCGAGCGTTGCGGTGGCCGTGGACTCGGCGGGATCGAACAAACCCATGGCGAACGCGTCGAGCACCGCCGCATCGGAGTAGCCCGCGCCGGTGGCAAGCTCCTCGGTGTTCGAGGCCAGCACACCGTCGCGATCGCGCAGCCCGGTCGCGACGGCCGCTCGTAGTTCGAGTGCCGCGGTCCGGTAGCTTCGGGCCCGGGCATCGTCGCCGACCGCCGAGGCCAACGTCGCGGCGTCGCACAGACCCCGAACCGACACGATGTTGGTGTAGGCCCAGTGGCGCTCGCGGCCATTCCAGTGGGTCTCCCAGATCGACGAATCGGGCCGAAGCAATCCGGTTTCGGGTTCGACCAAGTGGACGATGACGTCCGCGATCCGTTCCGAGATCACCGGCCAGTTGTCCTGGGCAAACCCGACGTCTCCGGTCGCGTCCACATAGCTCGCGAGCGCCCACAAAAACAGCCCGAAGCCGTCGAACTCGAGGTTGGGCCCGAAGTCGTTGAAGTCGGTCTCTTCGACGCCGAACCCGAGGTAGCGCACCAGGCTGATCTGGTACGGCGGCATGTCGTAGGCCGCAAGCTCGGTCCAGTCGGCGAACCGGCCGGCCTCGGCGTCGAGGTAGAACTGCAAACCGTCGCGGGCCTGATCGTTCATGCCCAGATGTGCCATCGCGGTGATGGCATACGCACCGTCACGGATCCACGCGTACGTCCAGTTGCCCGGGGGCAAGCTCGCGAGCACGGCACCGGCGCCATGATGCTCGACAACTGCCGGCAGGGTGGCCGGGTCGTCGAGATCGGGCAGTCGCGTGCGCCGTGGGACTCCGTCTTGGTCGAGCCACTCGCGCAGGTACGCCTGCGACTCGCGCACCTGACCCATGCGCAGCATCGCGGCGGACTGCCGCAGCACCATCGATTCATAGGCATCGCCGTCGGGCAACACCAAGGTGTCCTGAAAGTCCGCCCACGCGGCGCGCTCGTCGAACACCAGCTGTTCGGCGTCTCGACCTGCGATCCAATCGGCGAGCCAGCCGTCGACCTCGTCCGCGGCGAAAGGGTCACCCCAGTGGGAGAACGCCACGCCAACCCACGCCTGCTCGCCGGGTTCGAGCGTGCCGACCCCGAACTGCCACGCGCCCACGGCGTCGTTGACCGCCCCTGCACTCGGCGAGTTGTCCGGTAGATCGCCGCCGGCCTGCACGATCGAGAACGGGTTGGCACCTTGGGTCGTGCCAAAGTGGGAGATCGCGGACAGTGATCGCCCGACGACGACGCCTGCGAAGCCGCGCTCGTCGAACCGCGAGACCCCGTCGACGCCGGCATGGGTCAGGGTCTCGCCAGTGTTCGCAAGGTCGCCACCGACGGTGAACGAAGATGTCGGTCGTCCGGGTCCCAAGTGAAAGTTGTGCAGCGAGAACGCCTGCACGCCGGTGGCTGGGGTGTCGCCGTCGTTGCGGACACTCAGCACCATCACGAAGCCTGCGTGGGGCAGGTCCATCGGCGTGAACGCGTAGGTCGTCGCGGTCAGTTCTCCGTGCTGCTGGACGAGCGTTGCGATGCCGGTACCACCAACGGAGCCGTCGTCGACACCAAGGTAGCCGCTGGCATCGAGGTCCGCCGTGGCGTCGGGAAGCCACACCGCGCCGTCATCGCTGCGCAGCCCGAAGTAGGCGTCGAACAAGAGATCGCGGGTATGAACCTCCGCGAACCCGTCGCCTTGAAAGATCTCCTCGCCCGCGGCGTCGAGCTGGGGTTCCTCGGCGGAGAACAAGTGCTCGCGAAACTGCGTGACACGGCGGGCGCGGGCCGGGTCGGGCTCGTCGAGCGCGAAGATGACCGCGCCGTGCCCGTTCGACGAGGGCAGGGCAAAGCGCGTCTGCGTCACCGGAACTTGCGCCTGCGCGGGTCGTGTGCCGACCGGTCCCAGCGAGATCAGAATCGCGACAACAGTCGAGGCGCACAGGACGACGACGGGGGCTCGCATTCGGCGGACACTACCGCGACGATGGCCGGCCGATCCACCTCGGGCTCGAGGCTCGGGCTCGGAGCGCGAGGTCTCGAGCCGGATCGCGAGCATGTCGGCCGAGCAAAGTGCTCGAGCCGTACCCGCGGTTGCGGCTCGCGCCCGAGGAGATCACGAATTCACGTGGCGCCAGCACCGCTGGCGCGCAACCGCGCTCTGGCGCGCCGCGAGGTGCGCTACGATTCCGGTCTTGCTGGAGACGTCATGATTCGCCAGATACCTGCACTCACTGTGATGCTCGCGGGCCTCCTGTCCACGAGCGCTGCTTCGGCCCACATCGCGCTCGGCTTTCCCGCCGCTCGCTACGGCCAGGACATGCAGAAGGACCCGCCGTGCGGTGCGATCGGAAACCCGCCCGGCGCAAACCCTCCAACCGTGTTTCAGCCCGGGGACACCATCACCGTGACGTGGGACGAGTTCGTCGACCACGATTCGCACTATCGAATTTCGTTCAGCGCCGTGGGCGACGATGGGTTCCTCAACCCGGTGAGCTTCGAGGACTTCTACAACTCTGACACGGTGCTCGCCGACGACATCACGGATGAAGTGGGCGTCGAGTTTCACGAGGCCCAGGTGCAGTTGCCCGATATCGAGTGCAACCCGTGCACGCTGCAGCTGATGCAGGTGATGTACGGTGGTACGTTCAGCGAGGACTCGCTGTACTACCAGTGCGCCGACATCGTGATCGGTCCGGCCGGCGCGTCGACGAGCGACGGCGGCGAGGGCACGGCCGGGCCCACCACCGACGATTCGAGTGGTGGCGGTTCGAGTGACGGCGGCGCGACGGGTGCGAGCGCGACGGGTGCGAGCGCGACGGGTGCGAGCGCGACGGGTGCAAGCGCGACGGGTGCGAGCGCGACAGGTGCGGACGACGGAGCCGCCACGGGCACGGAAACCGGGGCGTCGGGCGGCGAGCCTTCCGAGGACGACTCGGGTGGTTGTGGTTGCCGAGCCGACCGCGCGCCGTCAGGCCCTGCAGCTGCCTGGGCCCTGCTGGGCGTCGGACTGCTGGCGGCGCGACGACGGCGATGAAGGTCGCTGGGGATGCCGCGCAGCGGGCATTTTTGGCCGCGCTCGAGTCGACCGGCGCCACGCGCATCAAGCAGGTTCGTACCCGCCCGCTAGAGGTCGGCGGGCGCACGCGGCTGGTGCTGTTCGTCGGCGAGGGCGAGCGCAGCCACCCGCGGATGATCGCCACGTTGCCGCCGGCGACCGACCCGCACGTGCCCCCACTGGTGTTCGATCCGGAGCCGATTCCCCGTGATGCGGCAGCGCTCGGCGCAGCGTTGCGCGAGCAGCTCGAGGCCCACGCGAGCGTGCTGGCAGCGACGGACATCGCCGAGCACGACGCTCGCGACCACGGGGCGTGCTACCGGCGAAACAGCGTCCGGGGCCAGCGCCACAGCCGGTTCTTCGCAGCCGCGCGCAAGGCCCTCGCGCGCTGGGTGCAGGCGGGACACTTCGCCAAGCGCCACCGCGCTGCGGCTCTGCGGGTGATCCGCGAGCACCAGGACGCGGCCTTGATCGGCGTCACGCAGTACGACGACGTCGACTCGGGCACGTACCACAGCTACGGCCGCGACGCGCCGTTCGTGCACTACCTCGAGGACATTCTCGAGCATCTCCCCGCCGAGGGCACCAAAGCGATGGCGCGCCTGCAACCGGCCGCGCAGCAATCGGTGCGACGCCAGCGCGAGCAGGCCCGGGCCCATCTCGATGCGATCATGCGCTCGAAGTACGCCTTCACTTCGAGCGTCGACGAGCGCGACGTCGAAACCAGTCTCGGCGCACTGCTCATCGATCGCGAGACCCGAGAGATCGTCTCGATCGAGCCCGAGTCGGACCCTGCAGTCCCACGGTATGAGCTGCTGCGCATCGACCCGGCGGGTTCGCACCGCCACGCTGGGGCCTGGGTGTACCGCGACGACGGTGGCGGCTTGCGGTTGCCTGATGGCAAAGCGGTCAAGGTCGCCGCGGCCGGGCTTCGGCGCGTTGCGCTCGAGCCCGAGGCGCTGAGCTTCGCGCGTGCGCCGGGCGACCGTCGACTGCGCCGCGGGATCGCGTTCGACTGGGACGACGACGGCGTGATCGCCACTGACGTGCTCGACTGGGTGTCCTGGGCAGGTCACTGCGACGTCAAGGCGGTGATGGAAGCCCTCGGACTGGTGCTCGACGACCGGCCGCGCGTCACGGAGTTTCGCAGCGACAGCGGACGGACCCAGGTGTTCGACCGTGCACTTTTGCTCGAGATGGCGGCGAGCGTCATCGCGCTCGGGTCGGACTACCAGTCGATCGATGGCACCTACGAGGGCGAAGCCGGCGAGCGCCGTTTCGGTGGGGCCCGCAACGACGCCCAACCCGACCGTCTGGTGTTTCGGCCCCGTACGGGGGCCCGCGGGGTTCGCTGGCCGGCGATGGGCATGGCGGCCTCGCTGCGGGTCACCAAGCTCCGCTTCGCCGACGGCGAGCAGGCTGATCTGGGCACGGTGTTTTCGCGGTGGGTTGCCGATGTCCGGGGCGTCGACTTCGCCGCCAATCCCCGTCATGTGCGAAACCTCGGCGGCGACGAAGTCGAGATCGACGTCAGCGGCGCCGTGATCGAGGCCGAGGCGACGTTCGCCGAGATCGATCGGCGCGGCAACATCGTGTTCAAGCTCCGACGCATACGGCTGGATCTCGGTGGGAGCGCAAGCGCAGGTGTGCGCGTCGCATTGGGCTCGGTGGTGACCAACGCCCGCGAGCGCAGGATCTCGCGATACTTTTACGATCCCCGCGGGCCTGCGTTGATTCGCCGCGACGAGTGGGCAGAACCCAGCGGTCGCGGCTGGCGGGTGGTGGTGTCGGCGGACGAGCATCGCACGCCGCTGTCGCGTCGCGGCGGCTGCGGGCTCGCGCGGGAGATCCGGCGCGACGATCCGGTGATGTATCAGGTGTTGATCGACGCTGCGCTGCGCCAGGGCCAGCCCATCTGCGCCGACACCGATGCCGAGGCGCCGGTGTGGAACGGCCTGGTCACCGCCCTCGCGCTGGTGCTGGAGCGCGAGAACCCTGCTGCGAACGTGCAGTTGTGGCGGGTCGACATCACGGCGCGGTTTGGCGAGGCGGTGCTGCGCTACATGGTGCGGCGCAACGCGCAGGGCGAGGCGGTCGACTACTGTCCGGTCAAACCCCCACGAGGCAAGCAGTGGCCGGACTTCCTGTGGAGCGTGTTGCCCGATGTCGCGAGCAAGGCAAAGATCGACGGGCGGTGGATGGTCAACCGTTCGATGGCCGAGCACGGGGTCGTCACCGTGGAGCCTGATCGCTCAGTCGAGGGCGGATTCTACGTCCACGACGATCACATCAAGAACATCTACGAGTTGATGTTCTGTGCATTGTCCGAGTTTCGCTGGACGATCGTGCACGACGGCAAGCGCTACGGGTTTGCCCAGCGCCAGCGGTGGGCGGCTGCGTGCAGGCGGATCGCGACTCGGTCGCGCGCGCTGAAATTCGTGCGCTGAAACCCAAAGCGACTCGGGTTACGGGGTTCGGGCCAGCACCGCACGCACCACGGGCTCACCGGCCACCAGTTCGAGTGAAGCCCGCAGCGAGCGGCGCTCGAAGAATCCCCGCATCGGCTCGAGGTCGCGAGCGACTTGGGGCTCGATGGCGACGAGTCGCGCGAGGTCGGGGATCTCGGCGTAGACCGCAGGCCCAGCGTGCGGTTCCATCGGCAGCGCCAGCAGCCACGACATGCGATCGAGAGCGTCGACCAGCCCGATCCAGCCGGAGGTGCTCGGGGTGCCACCCACGGCCGGATCGACCCGCGTGATGAGCGTCGCTGGGATCTCGTCCTCGGGTAACGTGTATGCAGCCGCAGGGCCGCCGGCACCCGGCAGAGTGACGTCGAGCATGGTCTGACCCGCGAGCGAGAGCATCCCGCGGGGGACGCCCGTATCGGCGACAGTGGTGCGGACATACACCGCGTAGTCGGCTGCGACGCGCGAGCGCGAAACGGTCGCGGAACGCAGACTGCCGCCGGTGCCCTCGACTCGACCCAACATGTCGAGCAGGTTGCTGGCGATGGCGCCCTCGGGTCCGCCGCCCAGCTCGATCGCGGGGAGCCTCGCGGCGGAGCCGAGCAGGTTGGGCCAGCTTGCCGCGAATGCGTGCAGGAACATCATTTCGTCGAGCCTGCCGACGCTGCGGTCGGCGGCGTCCGGACCCTGACTCCACGCGCCGACGCCAAGACGCTCGGCGAGGACCGAGGGGCGCAGCAGGCCGGCCGTGCGCCAGCAGAACAGCGCGCCGTCGCAGAGCGTCGCGATCGTGGGGACTGGTGCAGTGCTGGCGGCGGTCGCGAACACGGCGGTGCTCGTGGACGCCTGGCCCGGTACGAGCAGCCAGCGCAGCTCGGCGTGGAGGTCTTCACCGTGGATCGTCGCCCCGAGTCGGGCGCCCGTGAACAGCTGCGGCGCTGCGGCGAGCCCGACCAGTGCGGTCGCCTCTTCGAGCGACGTGCGGGCACTCTGGTCGCGGTCGTCGCTGCTGTATCGCACGGCGGAGAGGCCGCGACGTAGCGCGTCGAGCTCGGCGAACTTCAAGACGGTGGTGGCGTCGATCGAGGCCGCCGCGTCTCCGCGTAGACCGAGGTCCGTGGTCATCGCCGGCATGGCGAGCGCGTCAGCCACCGCCTTGCGCTGGGACTCGTTGACGTCGGGCGATCGCGTGGCAAACATCAACAGGTCGAGCACGACCGTGTGCTCGGTGCTGCGGACGATCGCGACCACCTCAGCGTCGCCGAGGCACACCGCGCCGGGGATGCCCGCGCACACCGAGGCCCAGCGGAGCTCGGCTTCGCGAGGCGCCCGCGCGCGCACATGGGCGAGCAGTGGTTTCGGATCGGTGACCGTCACCGAGAACCGCGAATGCAGGCCCAGCGCGCTCGCGCTCTCGAGCAGTTTCTTGCCCCACTCGAGCTCGGCGACGGTGAGCGAGGGCGGCGCGGGTGGCAGCGGCTCGACCACCGGTGTCGGGGTTGCCGGAGGCGCCTCGGTCGGAGGCTTCGCTCGCGTCGGCGCCGTGGGTTTCTCGACGGGGGTCGTCACCACCGCAGACTCGTCGAGGGTCCGAGCGATGGTCGGGTCGACGCTCGGCACCGGCGGTGCGTCAGCGGTCATCGCGGCGGCGAGCGCATCGAGCACCGCGCCGCCGCGGCTCAGCTCACCGCGGAGCTCGGCTGCACCGGTCTCGAGCGGTCGCAGCAGCGTCATACTGATCACGGCATCGCTCGTCAGCGAGAAGCGACGCTCGAGGTTCTCCGCGCGCCAGTCGACCCCGGTGTCCTCGGAGAACTCCGCGAGGTCTCGCGCGAGCTCGCCCGGTAGCGGAATCGATCGCAGCCACGGCAGCACGGTGGGGAGACGAATCGCCGCGTGCATCATGCCGCCGCTGACAAACCCGTTGTGGACACCGATCGCGGCCATGTCGCGCGGCGCGATGCGGTCGAACCCGGGGGGCGTGGGCGTGGACGGTGTGGCCTTGGGGTCCGAGGTGGAGGACGCGGGGCCGCTGGTGGCCGCCGGCGGATCGTCCTTGCGACAGCCCGGGACGCTCACGCAGGCCAGCAGCATGAACACTTCGATCAGGTCTCGCTGCATTCGCGCCATGGTCGACTCGTACCATGTGGCAGCACCGTCGATGGGGCCGCCGGCGGTGGCGTCGGTCAGGCGGCCGAAAACGGTTCGCGCAATCCCGATCGTCCGGGGCCTCGCGCCCCACTTGGCACCGCCGCCGCGGGCTCGGGTGCACTCACTGCGGCGCCGCGTGGCACGAAAGGCTCGCGCAACCCTGTGGGTGGCGAGGCCGCCGGGGGGAGCCTCGGGGGCCGATGTGCGGCGAATGGTTCGCGCAGCTCGGAGGTGACGGCGACTGTGCCTGCTCGCTGCGCGGTGACCACTACGCGCGCAGACGGGTCGCGCCACGCGATCGAACGGAGGTCGCTCGTTTGCTCCGCCGGCGGGTTCGCCGAGGCGCCGGGAGCGATCACGTCGACGCGGGGGTCGACCAAGCACGCAACGAGTAGGAAACCCCAGATCATGGCCGCACCAGCTGCCCAGGGGTTTTGCAACGGCGATGCCAGGGCAATCCTCGGCCTGGAGCGGGGCCACAAGCGGTTTTTTCGGGCCAATCGCAGCGATTGTGTGGCGAACCGCATCATCGCGAGCGTGCTACCGTGCTCGGGCCTTGCGATCGTGGGCGCTCGGGCTGGTCGTGTTTCTGGCGGCGCCAGAGGCCCTGGCACGTCGCGCCAAGACGCCTCAGGTGACCCCGGCGAAGCGGGCGAAGTCCAAGCCCGACGCCGATCTGTCACGCGGCGGCGAGCGAAAAGGCGGCCTCGAGTTTGCGCTGGGTTCGATCACCGCCGCGCTGACTGCGGTGCTGATCGGTCGGGGTACCTGGGAGATCATCGTGGCCAAGCGCACCGCCGAGCGCTGCGCCGCTGGGACCACCAGCGATCCCACCTGCACGATCGACGCAAAGCCGGGTCGTGGGGGCCGTGTCGCAGGCGGGCTGTCGCTCGCGTTCGCAGTGCCGATCGGCATCGCGAGTGGTTTTCTCTTTCGCTACGCGGTCAGGATCCGTCGCGACCACCGTCGCTTCGAGCGCGCGCAGCCCGACGTTGCGATGTCACCATGGTTCGCACCCAACACCGGCGGCGTCGGTCTGCGGCTGCGATTCTGATCGCAAACACGCCGCGGCCCGGACCACTTCGAGCGTCGTTGGGGTCGAGGTTTTTCGTCGACCCAAACGAGGGGACCAACCCACTCGCCGTCATGGCCGGGCCCTGAATCGCCGCCCCCACGCTCGCGACGGGCGCTTGCGGCAGGGGTGAGGTTGTTGCCCGCCGACGAAGTGTCGAGACGGCAATGCAGGTGCGGCACGGATGGTCGCTACAGCACGCTGCGTGCCAATGACCGCGCCGCAGGTGACTCGCGGAAATCCCCGTCCCGCGCGGCCGAGGCGGGCGATCTGTGCAGGCTTTGTGCCTCGCAGTTTGCCCAAGCTCGGACCCTCGCCTGCATTCGAGCTCGGGTTGACGCGGCGTCACCCGCCTAGTGCGGCGTCGCCGACCGGCTTCGCAGCGGATCGTCGCCGTCGAAGTCGGCCATCAGTGCGTCGACCAAGGCCATGCCCATGCGAACGTACCCACGCCGTGACAGATGGATGTAGTCGCCCGCGGCCATCGGCGGTGTCGAGCGCACCCACTGGACCATCGAGAGCTCGCCGCCCATGAACGCCTGGAGATCCCAAAACCCGCAGTCATGGGCCGCGGCGACCCGCTCCTGGGCGTCGACGATGTCACGAACGCGCTCGCGAGCGACCAGCGTGCCGCCGATCGCCACGGGAAAATCGCCGGGCCCGACCAGCAGGCAGCTCGCCGGGCCCGCGGCCTCGCGGTAGCGATCGACGACGGCATGGAGCCTCGCCTCGTAGTCCGCGACGGGTTGCCCGACATCCGTCGCCTCGTTGGTGCCGAAGGCGAGCACGAATAGATCCGGTGCGCGCCGCCGCACGTTGTCGGTCCAGATGGTGGCGTCCCACTCGAGAGCGTTCGCCGCTCGGGTGCCGCGGATCCCGAGCGTGTCGACGACCACGCCGGGATCGTCGCGCTCGACCGTCATCCCGAACAGGCGCACCTCACCGTCGCCACGCACGCGCAGCTCCACGGTGTGCTCGCCTTCGGGCAGCTCGAACGTGTGATACGCGGCGCCCTTGCGGCGAGCGGCGGTCTTGACGTCCGCGATCGCACGTCCATCGGCGAGTAGTTCGACCGTGCCGCCACCCGGCTGCGCGAGGTAGTAGAGCTCGTACCTGCCCGCGACCACGCCCGGGAGTTGAGTGATCCTACCGATCGCCCGCCGATTGCGCGTAGCGATGCTCGCGCCGAGCAATCCATAGATGCCATCGTTGACGCCGTCGCGACGCTGAGCGTGAGCGGTGCGCCAGTTCTCGAGGCCTGCGACGCCGATCTCGACGTGGCTGTAGCCGCGCCAGGGTTGCGCCGGCATCACGAAGCCGTGGCCGCCGTCGCCAAAGCGCTCTTGCAGGTAGCTGCGCAGGTACTGCGGATAGATGTCGGCCTCGGTATGCGACGCGCCGAACACCAGCACACGGACCTTGCGGTCGGCATCGTGGCCGCCCTCGAGGGCCCGCAGCGCGCGGTGAAAGTGCGCCAGCGGCTGACCATCGCCGCCGATCGGTTCGAACAGCCCGAGCATGTTGCCGTTGACCCGCGGTCCATCGGTCGGTTGAGTGCCACCGAGGCCCGACGAGCCCGGTAGCGCGTCGAGCAGGGTGTCGTCGAACACCGGTTCGCCTTGCAGTGGCGTACCCGTGGGTGCGATCCACGGCACGGTGTTGCCGGACTCGTCCTCGAACAACGGCGCCTGGGCACCGAGTGCGCTGCGCTGCGCCGAGGCCCGGGCCCGCAAGGCCGCAGTGCCGAGCACAGGCACCATCGCAACCTCCTGCGCGGCAGCCGGGGACTCCAGCGGCGGCGCCTCGTTGGGAATCGCCACACTCGGCGTTGCCGCAGGCGAGTCGCCCGACCGGCACGCTTGTGGGGCGCAACCAGATATTGCCCCCATCAGGCTCATCAGGATCAAGCGGCGTCCGCGTGCAGATCGCACCCCGGGAGGTTGGGGGCAAAGATCAGATCGCGTCAAATTCGCGGACCAGAGCCCGCCAGACTTCGCCCCGGCGCGCTTTGGTCGGCCCGTCAGCGATCTCGGGCACTCGCAGGGGCTGGGCCGAGGCGGCACCGTTCGTGTGTCGCCGCACCCAGCGTTCGATCGCGACAGGGTCGACCACGCGGGTGCCTTGGACGTGGGCCCCGCCGCCGTCGACCACCCAGTGCGGAGCCTCGCTCTCGCGCACGTGTCGTTCGACTGCGTGGAGAAACCGCAGCAACGTCGACGTGGTTGGCACCGGCGCACCGCGAGCGTCGTTCACCACGCCCCCGCATGGCGATGCACTGCGTGCAGTCGCCGTGCCCAACGCGTGGGTCTGGCCACCGATGTGGGCGAAGTCGGCACCGATCAAGATCACCGGGCTACAACCGAGCGTGGCGGCGACCTGCAGCGCGTACAGGAGCACGGTGCCCGCAACCGGAACCGCGGGCAGATCGAGCAGCGCCGCGGCGCGATCGCACAGTCTGTCGCCCTGCGGCGTCGCCAGAAACCGTCGAGGGAACGCGTCGACGATCGCCGGCGCGCAAAATGGCTGGAACGCCAGCGCGTGGACATCCGCCGCACCAGTGCCAAGATGCACACGACTGGTCGCGTGCGGATCGACGCTCACGAGGCAGTCGACCGGGACCTCGTAGCTGCGGCACAGCGGTAGTGCAGTGTCGACGGCGATCACCGGACCGAGCGCGCGGGCCCGCTCGAGCCACGGCATTGCCGAGCGCGCGCTGGGACCCGCGGCCAAGACGAAGGCCGGCCGACCTCGTGCGGCGTCACTCCACGCGGACAGTGGGCTTGCTCCGGCAATCGCGTCGATGTTCTCCACCAGATTGTCATGCATGAGGCGAGCGAAGCGAACGAGGTCGTCGCGCTCGAGGTGGACCCTCTCGACAACTCGCGCGAGCTCTTGCGCCGGCGCTGGCACGGCCGACAGGGCGCCGAGGTCGACGTGAACCGTGACGAACTCGGCGCAGCTGCCGAGCTCGCGCCAGCGCTGGGCGAAGCTCTCGGGCGCGCCGATCATCACCCGCAGTCGGCCCGACGCGTGCGCGGCCGTGAGCCGAGCGCAGGCCCCGATGACGGCGCGTGCGAGATCGGGCCGTGATGGATCGATATCGAGCGCGAGGACCTCGACGCGGCGGCCTTCGCGAAGCAGGGCGCGGGCCCGTCGCCCACTGCCGAGGCCCCAGACGACGTCCAGCCCCTCGTCGGATTCCTTCGCCACAGCCAAGCCCATCGCCGTCGATCATCGTCGAGGACGCCCGCGAGGTTGAGCCCGAGCCTGGGCCAGTTTCGAGCCGCCCTCGAGCCGCCCTCGAGCAGGCGTCCGACTGGCGGCACCGGGCTGTGGACCGCAACGGCGCCCGATCGGGGACACGCGCGCGCCACTCAAGTACAACCGACACTTCCGTGGCACGGGCCCGCAACTCACCGATCTGGCGCGTCGACCGACTTGCGCACCGCGCGTTGGTGCTGCTGGTGGCCGTCGATGCTGCCGACGATGCGCTGGTCTACGTTGCCCTGGCAGGTCGGTGTACGGGGCTGGTGGAGCACGCGCAGCGACACCGCGCGCGGATCGTGGTCGAGACTCGCCGCCGCACGCGAGCGCGCCGCGAGCTCGGCGAGTACCTCGATGGTCGGCGCACCGCGTTCACCCTGCGAGTGCGTCCGCTGGGCACGCCGTTCGAGACCCACGTGTGGTCGGCGCTGGCTGCGATTCCCTTCGGCACCACCTGCAGCTATGGCGCTTTGGCCGCGGCGGTGGCCGGTGCCGGCAGCGCGCGGGCCGTCGGTCGGGCCAACGGCGCGAATCCGCTGCCCATCGTGGTGCCCTGTCACCGCGTGATCGGTGCCGATGGCGATCTCGTCGGCTTTGGCGGCGGTCTAGCAGTGAAACGATGGTTGTTGCAGCTCGAGCAGCATCGCGCGCCGCCGAGCTGGCGGCCCGGCGAGCCCGAGCCGGTGCAGCTGGGATTGTTCGCATGAAATGGTTGCTCCAACCGCTCGCGACCGTCGGGGCGATCGCTGCCTTTTTCGGCGATGTGGTGCGGACCGCAGCGACCAGCCCGCGGTACTTCGGGGAGACGCTCCGAATCATGTGGATCCTGGTCGGGCGCTGCATCATTCCGGTCGGCCTGGCGGTGGCACCGGTCGGCGCCGTGATCTCGCTGCAGGGCCTCGAGCTGTTTCGCATGTTTGGCCTGGATCGGATGCTCAGCTCGCTGCTCGGTACGGCGATCTTCCGCGAGTACAGCCCGGCCTTGGCATCGGTCATGGTCGCCGCCCAGGCGGGCTCGTCGATTGCGGCCCGCATCGGCACCATGCGCGTGCGTGGACAGATCGACGCACTCGCGGTCATGTCGGTCGACCCGATGCGCTATGTGGTGGTCCCAGGTGTCATCGCCTGTGCGGTCGTCACGCCGTTGCTCAACGTGTTGACGAACATCCTGGGCGTGGCGAGCGGGTGGCTGTTCGCGGTGCCGCTGGGCGGCGTCGACCACGGTGCGTTCATGGAGCACCTGACCGCCCAGGTCACCCCCGCCGACCTGTGGATCGGGATGGGCAAGTGCGTGCTGTTCGGAACCAGCGTCGGGTTGCTCGCGGGCTACCTCGGCATGAAGGTCAAAGGCGGCGCCGAAGCCGTCGGTCAGGCCGCCAACGACACGGTGACGCAGACGATCGTGCTCATTTTGCTCGTCGACTACCTCGTCAGCATGATGCTGCTGGGGGCGAACCTGTGAAGGTGGCGTTCGAATTTCTGCGCTTCGCGCAGCGGGCGTTCGTTGCCCAGTTCACCCACGTGCCACCGTTCGATCAGCTGGTGCGCCAGACCTATCAGGCTGGTGTGGGCAGCATCGCGCTGCTGACGATGCTCACGCTGTTCGCGGGCCTCAACCTCTCGGTGCAGTCGTATGCGACGTTCGAGCGGTTCGGAGGTCAGGACTTCCTGGGAATGTTCGCGGGCATCGGCGGGGTGCGCGAGCTGTACCCGGTGATGGCTGCGGTGGTCTGTGGTGCGCGCATCGGCGCGAGCCTGGCCGCGTCGCTGTCGAACATGAAGATCAGCGAGCAAGTCGAGGCGCTCGAGGTCATGTCGATCGACCCGCTGCGGCACCTGATCGCGCCGCGCCTGTGGGCCGTGACCATCGCGTTGCCATTGTTGTGCGGCTACGCCGATGTGATCGGCATCGGCGCCAGCTATGCCGG
>CANLQR010000131.1 GCA_947492135.1 Deltaproteobacteria bacterium
GATCGCGTCCGTCGATGCGCTGCTCCATCGAACGGATACGCTCTTCGCTGGTCGAAAACGTCGCGGCGAGTGCAGCGGTGAGATCTTCTCCGGTGCCCAACCGTGCAGCCAGCTTCGCCTTCTCGCGGTGGAGTCGGAAAAACAGCTTGCTCTGCATCGGGCCGGTACCTACCCCCACGAGACTCCAGTGCTTGAGGATGTACGACAGCACGTGGGCGCGAACCCAGTACGAGGCGTAGGTCATGAACCGCAGGCCGCGCTCGGGCTCAAAGCGACGCACGGCTTGCAACAGCCCGACGTTACCCTCGGCCACCAACTCGTTGATGCGGAACCCGTAGCCCCGGTAGCCATGGGCTATCTTCACCACGTACCGGAGGTTGCAGCACACCAGCAGATCGCCCGACGCCTTGTCTCCGCCACGATACGAGGTCGACAAGGACAGTTCGCGCTCGCGGTCCAGCAGCGGATAGCGCTCGATGGCAGAGGTGTAGCGAGAAAAGCCTTGGTCGGTCGCAAGTGCATCGAACATGTGGGGATCTCCATCGTCGGCATCGACCGACCCGAAATGGGTCGGACGCGCCCCGATGGGAGCCCTGCAGCGGAAACGAATCTCGGAAAACCCCCCGGCCGCCCTCGACTCGTCTGTTGTTTATGCGGGACTGGGCTCCAGACCGCAAGGCCTGTCGACCAAGACCCATGCATTTCGGTGGTAGTGTGTCGCACACGCGGCGAGCCGTCGCGATCGATGGATCACCGATGCGCGCGATCACGCTGCACCGACACGGCGATGCGTCAGTCCTCCACGTCGAGGCCTTGCCCGATCCCACGGTGGGACCTCGAGAGGTACTCGTGCGCGTGGAGGCCTGCGCGCTCAACCGCCTCGATCTGTGGGTTCGCGCCGGGCTGCCCAACCTGCGCCTGGCGTACCCTCACGTGCTCGGCAGTGACATCGCTGGGCGGGTGGTCGACGTCGGTCCTGGTGCGGCGCCAGCGTGGCTTGGACGCGAGGTCGTGGTCAATCCGGGGTTGTCGTGCGGCGCCTGCGAGTCCTGTCTCGCGGGGTGGGACAACCTGTGTGCGCGCTACCGCATCCTGGGCGAGAGCGTCAGCGGCGGCTACTGCGAGTTGCTCGCGGTGCCCGAGGCCAACCTCGTCGCGAAACCGCCAGGCCTCGAGATGTTCGAAGCCGCAGCGATCCCGCTGACCTTCCTCACCGCGTGGCAAATGCTCGTGACCCGGGCTCGCGTGGCGCCGGGAGATACGGTGCTCATCCACGCGGTCGGCAGTGGCGTCGGCGTCGCCGCCCTGCAGATCGCGAAGCTCCACGGCGCGAGGGTGGTGGCACTCGCGAGCACCGAGGAGAAGCTCGAGCACGCGCGAGCGCTCGGGGCCGACGCGACGGTGTGCAGCGCCATGCCCGACTGGGCCAAGCAGGTGCGTGCGCTACCATGGGTCGGCAAGCGCGGGGTCGATCTGGTCGTGGAACACACCGGACGCGATACGTGGACCAGCAGCCTGGAGCTCGCACGACGAGGCGGCTGCGTCGTCACCTGCGGGGCCTCGTCGGGGTGGGATGCCAGCACTGACCTGCGCCAGGTGTTCTTCCGCCAGCTTCAGATCCTCGGGAGCACCATGGGCAGCAAGGCCTCACTTCATCGAATCATGGCGCTCGTCGCCGAGGGTCGCTTGCGGCCGATCGTCGATCGACGCTTCGCGCTCGACGAAGCCTCCGCCGCCCATCTTCACCTGGAGTCGCGCACGCAGTTTGGCAAGATCGTTCTCGAGATCGGACCATGACCGGCGCGCGCGTCGAACCCTCCGTGCCCGCCGTGCCCGCCGTGCCCGCCGTGCCCGCCGTGCCCGAAGCGGGCGCGCCGATCGCTGCGGCGGTGTTCGGGGTCGTGCTGGCGGCGCTGGTCGTATGGCCCGCGGCCGACTTTGCGCTCGACGATGCATGGATTCACCTGAGCTACGCCAAGAGCCTCACCGCCGGGGATGGCTGGAGCTACAATCCCGGCGACCACGAGGCCGGCTGCTCGAGCCCGTTGTGGGTGCTGCTGCTGGCGGTCTGGCCCACCGCGGGAGACCCGGTGCCGCGGGTCCTCGCCCTGGGCGTGCTGTTCCACGGGGTGTCCGCGTGGGCCGGCGCTGCCTTGGCACTGGCGCTCGCGCGTCGCCGCGCCACCATCGCGGCCCCACTGCCGCTGCGATCGATCGGGCTGCTGGGCGGGGCCCTGGTCGCGACCTCTCCACTGCAGTTACACGGTGTCGGCAGCGGCATGGAGGTGCCGCTTGCGACAGCACTCGTACTCGGCTTGGCGTGGGCAGTGATCGAGGGCCGGCCCATCACCGCAGCGACGCTCGGCGCACTCGGAGTCTGGGCACGCCCCGAGCTCGGGGCCTGGGCGCTCGCGCTGGTCGTGGTGGCGTGGCTGATGCGCACCCGCACCGAACCATCCCAGCGGCGCGCAGCAAACCTGGGCGCGATCGGAGCCCTGGTCGCCGCGGGCGCGTGGTCGCTATGGCTGCTGGCGACCGTGGGCGCCGCCGTACCCAACGCGTTCTTCGTCAAGGGCCAAGGCGGCACGTGGAGTGGGGTGAGCTACCTCGCCGAGCAGGTCGCACCATGGCAGCCGTGGCTGATCGGTTTCGGTGGTGTGGCCTTGGGCGCGGCCGCCCTGCGTCGCCACCTGCGTGAGGGCGATGGCGGTGCGACAGCGCTGGCGCTCGCCAGCTGCGCGGCGGTGCTCATCGTCGCCGCGACGCGCCCGCTGCATGCTGGGGTGCAGTTCTTCGAGGCGCGCTACTTCGCGCCCCTGCTGGTGCCGCTGCCCGTCGTCGTGGCCTTGGGCCTGGGTGCCCTGCCCCGTCGCTTCGCCTTGCTGGCACTCGCGCCGGTTGCAGTGATCGCCGGACTGCAGGCGCGCGACACGGCGATACGCGTGCATGCGGCCGCCGACGACACGCGGGTGCTCCACCGCCAGCCCGCCCAATTCGTTGCGGTCGAGCTTCCGGCGAACGCGGTGGTCGCCGTCGAGGGTGCAGGCGCCACGCGCTTCTTCGCGCCGCGCACGATGACGATCGTCGATCTCGTCGGACTCAACGATCACGTCGCGGCACGCCTGCACCACGACCGACAAGCCAAGATCTGTCACTGGATCTCCCGCGCACCCACCCACGCTGTCGTGCCCGCCGACTGGCTGGGGATGATCGACTCCATCTTTCCGGTGTCCCCCCTGGCCGCGTTCGACGACCCCGACTACACGCAGATCGAGCCGACGCGGCCGATGCGCGTCGTGGTCGCTGCGCTCGGGCCCGCGAGGCCTGGGCGGGTCTGTCCGGATGCGTCGACGCCGTGAGCCCGGGCCCTTTTCCCGCCACCCGTGCTAGCTTCCGCCGCCGTGCTCGAATTCACCCTGCACCATGGGTTCAACTGCTCCGTCGACCGCTTCTGGGTCCTGTTCTTCGACCCACAATGGACCCGCGAGCTGATCCTCGAAGGTCTGGGTTTCGCGACCTGCGACATCGATCCGGTGGTCGAGGCGGATGGGAAAAAACGCCGCTCGATGCGGGTGACACCCAAGCTGGACATCCCGGCCTCGATCGCCAAGCTGCTGGGTCCCAAGCTGGGTTATACCGAAAACGGCCGCTTCGACCTCGCGACCAGTGAGTGGTCGTATGAGATTGTCCTTTCGGTCTTGGCCGACCGAATTCGCATGGGTGGGCGTGTGCGTGTCGATCCGGACGGACCCGAACGCTGCACGCGCCACTCCACGCTGTTCTGCGAGGTCAAGATCTTCGGTGTCGGTGGGTTGGTCGAGAAGGCCGCCGAGAAGAACATGCGAGATGGCTGGGAAAAGGCCGCCGTGTGGATGCGGAGCTGGTTGACCACGGAAGCTGCGGCGAAATAGCCCGGCGGCCGGGAAGTATTGGCGAAGCGCGGACGTCCTTGGGCCGGCGGCCGGGCTTGCAGGTCGGCCAGCACGATCTATGGTTCTCCAGATGCCGGCCGTGGACATGGCACAGACCGACCGCTTGTCGAAAGACGCGTGGTCACTCGTTCGCCAGACGATGGGGGATCCCCGGGCCTTCGCCCACAAGCTCCGCCTGCTCGCGATCGCGCTGCACGGCTACGGCGACCGCGACCGAGTCGAAGCTCGCCTCGGACGCCTGCGGAACCTCGGCTACCTCGAGACCATCCCCACCCGTCTGCAGCGGATCGTGGGCGCGCTGGACATGCTGCGCTTTTTCATCGTGCCCTGCGCCGCCGACTACTACGTCAGCAAAGGCCTCGATTTTCGGTTCCACACCTTCTTGCGGTTTCTCGACGACCCGGCCTCGATCATCGACCCCACCGGCTTCAACAGCACGCGTGACGCGATCATCGGCCACGTGATGCAGGTGGTACACGCGAACCCACAGTACGATTTTCAGCTGCTCGAGTCGTTCGAGGGCGGCCTCGACGAGATGGAACAGCAGGTCGTCGCGCTGCTTGGCGGCCAGCACCCGCGAAGTGAGTCGATCCTTGCCATCGTCGAAGACCCCGACTACCACGCCCAGCTGCTCGAGCACGTGCGCGCGTTTCGGCGCGATCCTACCGCCCCGGCCTTGCTGCGCGAGAACGTGTTGTCCAATCCCGGGTTCGCGACGATCGAGCACACGTTCGGCACCGTGCCGGGCGCGATGCGATACTTTGCGAGGATGCCGCGCTCTGCACTGGGTGCCGCGCACCACCTGCTGACGGTGCGAGCGTTCCCGTTCGAGCTCGCGGCACCCTAAGAGCGACGACGACGGCTCCGCCGCAGCGCGGCCAGCACAAAAACCCCCAGGGTGAGCCCACCCGCATCATCACCGGCGACCGCGCAGCCCTTGGCGCTCGCGCCCGGCTTGCCGTCCACTGGGGGCGGACCGTCGCTGTCGGGCAGCTGAGCCTCGGGCGGATCGCCAGCGCTGGATGCCGCTTCGCCGGAACCGTCGGTGGTCGCCTCGGGCTGCGCCGGATCGCCAGTCGCGGCGTCATCACCCGTGCCCCGGCGCCGCTCCTCGCGGGCCTTGATGTAGGACTCCGGCAGCGCTGGCGCCACGAATCCAGCCGGCCGCGGCCGCGCGCCGGAGAGTTTTTGCCACTTGCTCGGGATCTGGCCGCCGGCGGCGGGTGCGTCGACGCCAATCAAGTAGAGCGCCCGGCGATTGCGAACCTCATCGACGCTGTCGGCGGTCTCGACCCGAAGCGCACGCTCACCCATACCCGCGAAGTGGATCTCGGCCCAAAAGCCCTTGTCGTAGAAGTACTTCGCGATTTCCTTCGCCCGGTTGCGCGAGAGTTCATCGTTCTTCGGGGTCGGTCCGACGGTGTCGGTGTACCCGACGATGTAGAGCCTCGGGGTGATGTTCGCCTGCACCGCCTCGTTCACCTTCTCGAGCCCCTCGAGTTCGTGGAACGCGACGGCGACCGCTTCGTCGAGCTTCGCGGTCTCATCGGTCTTCACGTCCCACTTGGCGGAGTCGAAGTTGATTTCGGTGTGCGGGATCTCGACGGCCCACGGCACCAGCTTGAACTCGGTGAAGCGGCCGTGCTCGTCCTCGCCGCGCACATAGATCATGAACACCTCGGCCCCGCTGCTCCACTTGACGGTGAATGTGCCGCCGGCAGCGACAGGACTATCCGTCACCAGCGCTTGCGCGATGATGTCGCCGTCGCTGTCGTAGACCTTGTACTCGTAGTTCGCCAGCGCGAACGAGGTCTCGTAGACCGCCGTATGGCGCTTGACGATGTCCTCGCGGCTGCTCTTGACCTTGAGCTTTCCGACCTTGCCCTGGGCCGCTGGCTTGACCATCTCGAAGGCAAAGTCCGCCTGGATCTCGCCGCCGTCGATGTTGAGCTGGTACTTGGCCTCGCCACCGCGTTGCTTCCAGCTCAGCTTGAACTTCGCACCGGCCTTCAACGACGGCACAGTCTTGCGGATCGTCTGACCATCACCCGCAATCACGACGTCGAACGACGCAATATCGTCGTTGGCCACGACCAGCAGATAGGCCGCGCCCGACGCGTCGGTCTGACCGGGGTACTCGAACGAAAAGGGATCGCCGAGCGACAGCGAGAGCGACAAAAGCGCACCGAGTTGCAGGAGCATGGGCTCGTCCTTGGACCGACGTCAGGCAGCGGGACAACACCACGCACCCTTGGGTTCCGTCGCGGTTGTAACACGCCCCGCGCAGCCGGTGAGTGAGGGCTGGCGCGGACGTCAGGGCCGTTGCGCAAGCTCCGCGGCGAGTCCCGCGGTGCGGGCCGCCAGCCCGGCGAAATCCGGATCGGCTACCAGCGCTGGAGCATTGCGCAGCGCCAACAACTCGGCGACCGAGGCCGGCGTCGGCATGCCGACCGCCACTGAAGAAACCGGGGCTGACAGCGCCACTGCGACCGCGCGGCACGACAGCGGTAGAGACCGCCAAGCGCCCGGCAAGAATGGATCGATCGCCGCGGACACGAGTTGGTGCGGCGGTGTCGTGCGCAGCTGGGCCTCAATCGCCGTGAACGCGACGTGCAAGCCGGTGCCGTAGGCCTGCCACCACCGGGCAAACCCATCGCGGTCGGGACCCTGAAGGTTGGCGAGCAGCGCTGCGCTGGTCTGGCCGACGTGGGGCGCGACGATCTCGTAGCGCACCCGTTCCCAGCTCGAGAGGTCGTCACCCCGGGCCATGACCTGCGCGAGGAACTGGCCCCAGCGAAAGAGATCGGTGGCGTCCCCGGCCTCGGTCCGAATTCGTCGTCCCAACTCGCCGGCCCAGATCGCTTCGAGCTTGCGCAACTGGGCGAGCGCCGCCGCGACCTGGGGCGCTTCGCCGCGCGGCTCGACCAACCGCAGCGGCGGCCGGGCCGGCGTGTATCGGCCGCGAAGCGGTCGCTCGACCACCACGCCCAGGCCAGCGTCGGCCACCACGCCCATGGTCGTACGCCCCGCCGCATCCGCGTGCGGGTTCACCACCGCGCCGAGCTCGAACGCGTTGAGCGGAAAACCGACCACCGCCAGGTGATGGTCGTTGCCACCGACCTCGGCGGCGAGACCAAGCAACGCCGCCAGCGAGGTGTACGACGCACAGTCCTCGCGTTCGGTGAATCCCTCGCTCGAAACTCCCCAGGCGCCGATCAATCCCGAGCCAACCTGGGCCTCCAACGATGCAAACGCCTCGGCCAGGCGGCCTTGGCTGTCGCGCGAGGGCTCGGAGGCCACGTCCAGCATCACCACGTCGACGTGTTCGAGCCCGAGAGCATCGGCGAGGGCACGGATCGACACGTCTTGTCGCGGGGATTCACTCGGAGCCGCGCCGAGGTGCACCACGACCACGATCTCATCGCGAGCCACGACGCCGTCGCGTACCGCCTCCGCGAGGACGCGACCGACGAGCCGTTCACTGCGCCCGTCACCGTCGCGACTGCCGGCTTGGAGCAGATTCACACCGCCGTCGAGCGCGAGGCGCAACGCACGGGCATGCAGCAGCGCATCGTCCCGTAGGCGCCGCCCGCCGAACCCTAGCGGCGTCACCACCAGTCCAGCGCTTCCAAGCGGCCGCGCCGTCGCGCCGAAGCGCGCCGCGGCACGCCGAGTCCCCTGGGGCGTCGCCCGCCCGTCGAGCCGGCTACCCACGCCCGCCACCCTCGTAGCGGACTTCGACCACGGTGTGGATCCCCCCGCGCACGAGGAAGTCGCCTTCGACGACCAGCCGACGGGGGGCCACGGCGGCGATGAACTCGTCTGCGATCCGGTTGGTCACCGCCTCATGGAACGCACCCACGTCGCGAAACGACCAGAGATACAGCTTGAGACTCTTGAGCTCGACGCACACCGCGTCAGGCACGTAGCGGATCCGAATCGTGGCGAAGTCCGGCTGGCCGGTCTTGGGGCAGACACACGTGAACTCCGGACACTCGAAGCGGACCTCGTAGTCTCGCGCCGGTTGAGGATTCGCAAAGGTCTCGAGGTTTTGTTGGGGCGACGTGGACACTGTGGCGGACGTTTGCCACGCGCCTTCCTTCGCGACAAGGCATCCCACGCGCGGGGGGGGCGACGCACTAGTTCCCCGTGGTGCCCGAAGAATCGGAGCCGCCGGTTTCGGTCCCGGTTTCGGTGCCGGTCTCAGTGCCCGTCTCAGTGCCGGTCTCAGTGCCGGTCTCAGTGCCCGACTCGGTGCCGGTGTCGCTCCCGCCCCCGGTACTGCCCTCGGTCGTGTCGGTGTCCAATGGCCCCGCGGTCGTGCCTTCGTCGGCGTTGGTGGGGTCGCTGGTCGGGTCCGTGGTCCCGACCCCATCCTCACCCGAGTCCGCGCTGGCCGAGTCCGTGGTGGCCGAGGCCGCGGTGGTCGCACTGGCGCCCGAGGTGGTCGGGGCCTGGCCCGTGCTCACGTCGGTGCCTTCGATGCCCAGGCACCCCAGGGGACCGAGCAGCGCACAAACACACACCCACCGTGACCAACCAACACCAACCACGAGCCACATCATAGCGCGGCCGTGCGGTCGCGGCCAGTCCTCGGTGTGACATCGAGTGCCCGCGCTCGCGGCGCGCTCCAACAAGGGTGGCGCGCAGCGACGCCCGACACGCGACGAGTGCCTTCGTTTGGACCATAGCTGTAATAGGATCCCTCGAAAGGTGGCCGTTTCGCCGATATCGACGCCTGCAGAGACGTCTCCCGCGCACGAGCCCGATGACGCCGGGGGCAAGCGTGTCGCCCGTGAGCGCGCCCCCGACTTTCGCCTCCGCGGTGATGTCGTCGGGCGCTACATCGTGCTCGATCGAATCGGCTCAGGCGGCATGGGCATCGTCTACGCAGCGTACGACCCCGAGCTGGATCGAAAGATCGCGCTCAAGCTGCTGCGACCGGGCGCCCGCGGTCGTGCCGAGGTCGCACGGGCACGGCTGCTCCGCGAGGCCCAGGCCCTCGCGCGCCTGAACCACCCGGGCGTCATCGCGGTCCACGACGTCGGCACCTTCGAAGAACAGGTGTTCATCGCGATGGAGTTCGTCGAGGGGCTCGATGCTGCGCAATGGCGGCTCGTCGCGCGTCGCAGCTGGCGCGACGTGTTGCCGATCTGGCGACAGGCTGGCGAGGGCATCGCAGCCGCCCACGCCGCCGGCGTCGTACACCGTGACCTCAAGCCAGAGAACGTCCTCATCGGCAACGATGGCCGCGTGCGCGTCCTGGACTTCGGTCTCGCGCGCACCGAGGGCCCCGACCCCACGATCGACCGGACCCACGATATCGAGGGCGGCGAGCGGATCGGTAGCTCGTCGATGGGCTTGGCGACTTCGATCCGGCTCACCCAGGCCGGTGCGGTCATGGGCACGCCGGCGTACATGGCACCGGAGCAACACACCGGTGGCGCACTCGATGCGCGCACCGATCAATTTTCTTTTTGCGTCGCGGTCTATGAGGCGCTGTATGGCGAGCGTCCTTTTGCCGGCGAGCGTGCGCCGGAGATCGCGTTCAACGTGGTGCGCGGCAAGGTCCGCGAGCCATCGCGCGAGGGGCCGGCGGTTCCTGCCTGGGTCCGCAAGGTGCTGCTGCGCGGTCTGGCGACGGTGCCCGACGAGCGCTGGATCGACATGCGCGCTCTGTTGGCCGCGCTCGCGGCGGATCCAGCCGCACGACAACGACGGTGGGCACTCGCCGGGCTTGGCGTCACCGCGCTGGGTGCAGCCGGCTTGTTGCTGTCGACACTGCGACCCGATGAGACGGTGTGTCGCGGTGCCGAGCGCAAGCTCGAACAGATCTGGGACGACAGGGTTCGAGAGCAGGTCAAGGACGCGTTCGCGCAGAGTTCTCGACCGTATGCGGGCGACGCTTTCAGCTCGACCGCGCAGCTGCTCGACACCCACGCCGCCACGTTTGTCCGGCTTCATCAAGACGCGTGCGAGGCCACGACGATCCGCAAAGAACAATCACAGGACATGCTCGATCGACAGGTCGCCTGCCTCGAACGGCGGCTAAAAGATGTGCGCGCGTTGACGCGCCTGCTCGCCGTCGCAGACGACGAGACCGTCACGCTCGCCGTCACGGCCACCGCCGCGCTGCCTTCGTTCGAGCCCTGCGCGGATCGACAGGCGCTGATGTCTCCGGGCGATCCACCCACGGGTGAGCTCGCCGTGCGCCTCGCCGAAGTGCATGACGAGCTCGCCGCTGGTCGCCAGGAGGTGCGGCTCGCCCACTACGAGCAGGCGCTGGGGAACGCCACTGCAGCATTGTCGGCCGCACGCGACACTGGTCACCTCGCGACCATCGCCGAAGCACTGGTTGTCCTGGGCAGCGCCGCGGTGCATATGGGCGATCGAACGGGCGCGGAACGGGCATTCCGCGAAGCGGCGTGGACCGCCGACGAAGCCGGCGACGACATCACCCGCGCCGAAGCCAGCGGACACCTGATCTGGGTGCTGGCCTCGACGCCCGACCGCGCCGACGAAGTGGCCAACCTGGCGGAGGCAGCCACGCGAGTGCTGCGCCGCGCTGGTGGAGATCCGCTGATCGAGGCGACCCTGCAAAACAACCTCGGCGTGGCGGCGCGACGACGTGGTGCGACCACCGAGGCTGTCGCCGCCCACGAGAAGGCGCTGGCCCTGCGCCGCCAACACCTCGACGCCGCCGATCCGATGATCGCCGACAGCCTGCTCAACCTCGGCAGCTCGCTCGCCGACGCAGATCGCTTCGAGGACGCCGACAAGGCGCTTGCGGAGGCTGAGCAGATCATCCGGGATCTCTACGGAAGCCAGCATCCGCGGGTCGCCACGGCCCTGCACACGCACGGGATCGTGTCGTACCGGCGCGGCGACTACGGCTCGGCGGCCGAACTCTTGTCGGCGGCGACTCGAATCCGCGAGGTCGCCCTACCCAAGGGCCACCCGGACCTCGCCGGATCGCGCCACGATCTAGGCGAGGTGCTGCTGGCCGCGGGGCGCGACGCCGCGGCGCTCGAGGAGTTCTCCACGGCGGTGTCGCTGCGCGAGTCCTCCGCCGCACCCAACGCCCCGGCGCTGGCCAACTCTCTGGGTAGCCGTGGTCTGGCGGAGCTGAAGCTCGGACGTGTCGCCCAAGCGCAGACCACGCTCGCTCGCGCCCTGGACCTGCGCCGCGAGGGAACCGACGCTCTCGCCCGTGCGGACGCCGAGTTCGCCTACGCCCGCGCGTTGGTCTACACGGACCGCAACCAGGCCGCCAAGCTCGCCCAGGACGCACGCAAGGTCTTCGCGACCGCCGCGAATACCAAGGGCGTCGCCAGTATCGACGCTTGGCTGACCGACGTCCTCGCGCAGCTGCCACTGGCGACACCTCCGCCAGACGCGCCCCAACCCCATCCAACGTCGCCACTGCCCTGACCCCTTTGCGGTCCCGCGGCCGCCATGCTAGGAATCGCGGCCCAACACGGCGGGCATAGCTCAGTTGGTTAGAGCGCTGGATTGTGATTCCAGAGGTCACGGGTTCGACCCCCGTTGCCCGCCCCGCCCTTCACAGGGATGCCAGCCGGCTACGCGACGAAGCGTCAGTCGGCGCGCAGCGTACCGCGAGAGGTCCGGCGGTAGTGCTCGACCAGCGCGGCGGCGATGCCTTCGGCGACCCTTTGGCGCTGCTGTTCCTCAACGAGCACGCGCTGGTCGCCGTCGTGATCCAGAAACCCCGCCTCGAAGAGCACCGCTGGCATTCGCACGCCCAGCAGCACATCGAAGCTAGCCTGTCGGACTCCACGATCAGCTCGGGCGGGAAAACGAGCGCCCTGCTCGCGCTGGATCGCTTGGGCCAGGGCGATGGCGGCCCCGCGATGGGCCGTCGCCCGGAGTTGCTCGACCATCGCCTGCGCCTGAGGAACCGCGCCACCCGTCGCGGGGCTCGATTGCTCGCCCGCATTCTCGCGTCGTGCAATCAAGGCGGCCTCGGTGCTGCTGGCCTGGGCATCGAGGACGAACGTCTCGAAGCCGGTCTGGTCATGGTTGGGCGAAGCGTTCGCGTGCAGGCTGACGAAGACATCGGCGGCGCCGGCGTTGGCCGAGGCCACGCGATCGGCGAGCGCCAGGGTCTGATCCTCGTTTCGGGTCAGGACGATGTCCGCATGGGGGAGGCGTTGGCGCAGCTCGCGTTGCACATCGAGCGCCAGTGCGAGCGTGACGTCCTTCTCGTGGATGGCGCCGTCCTCGGTATGACATCCCCCGTTGGTGCCCCCGTGACCCGCGTCCAGCACCACCCGAAAGGGCAGCTCCACCACCGGCTTTGGGCCAGGGGCGGGCGTAGGGGCCGAGAGCAGGGCAAGCAGCAGCATGGAGCCGAGCATCCCCTACATGTAGGACAATCCCCCACGGAGACCAAGAAATCGGTCGCCGCGGCGGCAAGGGGTCGTTCGGTGCTACACCAGGATTGTCGGCCGGAACACAGGTGGAACCCCGTCAGGCCGCAGCCACGCTCGCCGCGTTCGCCCTCATCGGCGGGTTGCTGCAGATCCTCGCGAGCGTCGTGTTGGGCATGGCCAGGCTCGACGCCCTGACGCTGGCCTCGCAGGAGGGCCCGCTGTTCTACGTGCTCGCGGCGCTCGCGGTCGCCATCGGGGTCATCGCGCTGTGGGCGTTGCGGCGCAAGCCGATCATCGCGGCCGTGTGCTTCATCGCCTGGCAGGTCGCGATCTTGTGGCCGCTGTCCAAGCGCATGAGCACGCTGGGGCTCGCGCGACATGCCGAGTTCATCCTCCACCACTTCCTCGCGTTGCTGTGCGCGCTCGCGTGCCTGTTGTTGGCGTGGGCTGTCGTGCGTGACAGCGAGCGCCGCCGCTGGAGCTGGCTCGTCGCCGCGGCGACGGTCACCGCGGTCTTCGCCGGATTGACCGGCCACGTCGCGCTCGCCCAGGGCGCCGCGCGGCTTGGCGTCGTCGCGCACGGGATCATGGCGTCGGCCGGACTGCTCGCGATCGCGGTGTGGACCAGCGTCGAGCTGGCCCGAGCGCCGCGATCACCATCGCGTTGGGCAGCGCTGGCCCTGGTGCTGCCTTTGGTGGTTCGCTTCGCCACGGCGGGACCGAACGCACTGGCCAACGCGCCGGTGCCCTACGGGTTCCGCGGAGCCTTCGTGATCCTGCTCGTGGCCTCGGCGGTCGCGCTGACGGTGCTCCTGCGCCCACGCCCACCACGAGGCGCGGCGATCACGATGAGCGCGCTGGCGGCTCTCACCACCGCAACTCTCTACCTCGTCTATCGCAGCAAGTTCGGCGAGGTCGAAGACGGCCTCGGTGGCTTGGCGCAGTCGATCCTGGGGTTCGCGCCGCCCTACCCCGAGTACCTCTCGAACGTGTCGATCGTGACGGTGATGCTGGGCGGTTTCTTGGCGCTGCAGACCGCCGGCGGATCGATGACCTCGCACGACGCGCGTGATCGAGGAATTGGGCTGTCGCTCGTCCTCGTCGCCGGGGTCGGGTGGTCGAATCCCCAGCTCGTCTTCATGTCGATGGCGGGAGCGCTGCTGTTCTTGTCTGACCTCGACGAGTTGCCCGCCCTCGCGAAGCCGCCGGCACAATCGGTCGCCGACGTGCTCGCGGAGGTCGCCGCCAGGCTCGGGCTGCGCGGCGGCGACGTGAGTGCCGTGCGCGGCGGGGTGATGCTGCACGCACTGCGCGGCGAGGTTCAAGGCGTGACGGTCGACATCCGCGCGCATGTCGGGCAAGGAACAACCCGGATCGGCGCGAGGATCGGGCTGGTCCCGCGCTCGCGGCCCGAGGTCGGTTTGCAACCGAGCAAAGTGGGCGAAGCACCGACCCATGCCATCGGGCGAACCCACCGGATCTTCGGGGCTCCGCGCAGGCTCGAGCTCTACGGCGATGATCTTCTCGACACCGCCCTGCCGTTCGCGACGTTGCGACTGGGGTTGTGGCCCGCGGGCGCAGAGTTCGACCTCGGGTCAGACCTGTCCAAGCTCGACGCCCCGACGCTCGAGCGGTTGATCCGCGCGCTGGCCAAGGCCCTCGCGGACTAAGTGCACCACCGTCGACATGACGTCGATCATGTGCCGAGCTGAAGCGTTCTTCCGGACACCCTGCCAGGCGCGCAGCGCTCGAGCGCGTCACGCCAGCAGGCGCACGGGGTGCTCCATGAGGCCCCGGAGCGTCGCGAGGAAGCGGGCGCCCTGGGCCCCGTCCATCACCCGGTGGTCGCACGACAGCGTCACGCGCATGCGCTTGCCGACCGCGAGCTGACCGCCCACGACCACGGCCTCATCGGAGATTCCGCCGACCGCCAAGATGGCGCCCTCACCAGGGTTCACCACGGCGGCGAAGGCCTCGATGCCGAACATGCCGAGGTTGGACACCGTGAATGTCGAGCCTGAAAGCGCCGCGGCCTCGAGTGTCTTGGTGCGGGCGCGGGCGCCGAGATCGCGGGCTTGCTCGGCGATCCGCGACAGCGACAGGCTATCGGCGTGGCGGACCACCGGCACCACCAAGCCCTCTTCGAGCGCGACGGCGATCCCGATGTGGATGTCGCCACGACGCACGATCGTCTGGCCGTTCCAGAAGGCGTTGACCTCGGGATGAAGACGCAGGGCCTTGGCGCAGCCGAGCACGACAAAGTCGTTGAACGAGACCTTCACTTCGGCCGCGGCAAGCTCGTCGCGGATCGCCGCGACGCGCCCCATGTCGATGACGATGGTCAGATAAAAGTGCGGGATCTCGGCGTTCGCCTGCGCCATGCGGCGCGCGATCGCCTTGCGCATCTGCGACAGCTCGACCACGGTGTCACCGGCAGGCTGCGGTGGCGCAGCCGTGGGCCGAACCGTCGGGCCAGCGGTGGCGGCCCGCTCGACATCAGACTTCACGATGCGACCATGGGGGCCGGACCCCGGGATCGCTGCGAGCGACAACCCGGCTTCCTGCGCGAGCCTTCGCGCCAGAGGTGACGCCGCGATGCGACGAGGATCCACGGCACCGTCGGTGACTGTGATCTTGGCGAGGCTGGTCGGTGCCGCGGGTTCCGGTGCCGCAGTCGGCGGTGTCGCCGGTGCCGCGATCGCCGGTGCCGCCACAGAAACCACCGTCGGCGTCCCTGACGCCGCAAGCAACGCGGCCCGTGGGTCCTCACCGACCTGACCGAACACCGCGATCGGTGCCCCGATCGCCAGGGTCTTGCCTTCGGGTGCGACCAGCTCGAGCACGACGCCGGCGTCGAACGACTCGAACTCCATCGTGGCCTTGTCGGTTTCGATCTCGGCGATGAGCTGACCGCGCTTGACCTTGTCGCCGGGCTTGATGTGCCACTTGGCAATCACGCCCTCCTCCATGGTGTCGCTGAGGCGAGGAAGTTGGACGATCGTAGCCATAAAAGCGCGCTTTTCAGACCTTGCGGTAGGCAACTTCGCGGATGGCCTCGAGCGCCTTTGCGGGCGTGGGCAGCACCAGGTTCTCGAGGTTCTCGGCGTAGGGCATGTTTACGTCCTCGTAGCAGACCCGCAACACGGGTGCGTCGAGATGGTCGAAGGCGAGGCGTTGGATCCGATCGCTGAGCTCGGCGCCCACGCCCCCGTAGGGCCAGCCGTGATAGACCAACACCACTCGGTTGGTCTTGCGGACGCTGGTGAGGATCGCCTCGTCGTCGAGCGGTCGCAGCGTGCGCAGGTCGATGACCTCGCAGTCGAGTCCTTCGGGCGCCGCGAGTTCTGCGGCCGCCAGCGCGATCGAAACCCCCTGCCCCCAGGTGATCACGGTGACCGCGGTCCCGCTGGTGGCGGTCGCGGGCCGCTTGATGTCAGCCTTGCCGATCGGGATCAGGTACTCCTCGTCGGGCACCTCGCCCTTGTTGGCGTACATGATCTCGCTCTCGAAAAAGATGATCGGGTTGTCGTCCCGGATCGCGCTCTTGAGCAGGCCCTTGGCGTCGTATGGGGTCGCGACCGAGACGACCTTCACGCCGGGAAAGCCGCAGTAGAAGCTCTCGAAGGCCTGGCTGTGGGTCGAGCTGAGCATGTGCGCGGCGCCGTTGGGCCCGCGAAACACGATCGGCAGCGTGAACTGCCCGCCGGTCAACTGGTGGAGCTTGGCCGCATTGTTCAAGATCTGATCGAACGCGACTGCCGAAAAGTTGAAGGTCATGAACTCGATGATCGGGCGCAAGCCCGCCATCGCAGCACCGATGCCGACCCCTGCGAAACCGGCCTCGGCGATCGGCGTGTCGACCACGCGGCGCTCACCGTACTTGGCGAGCAAGCCCTCGGTGACCTTGTAGGCGCCATCGTAGTGACCGACCTCCTCGCCCATCACAAACACGCGCTCGTCACGGGCCATCTCCTCATCGATGGCCGCGCGGAGCGCCTCGCGGATCTGAAGCGTCGCCATAGGGGTTCCTTAGATGTCCTCGACGAGGTTGTGGCGGAAGCGGTGGGCCGGATCGGGCACGGGCGAGTCCTCGGCAAACCGGGTCGCGGCATCCATCTCGGCGATGATGCCGTCATCGATCGCGGTCAAGGCGTCTTCGCTCATGCCGCCATCGCGAAGCTGTTGCTCGCTGCGATGCAGCGGATCGCGGCTGCGCCACTCGTCGACCTCTTGCTTGGTCCGGTATTTACCCGGGTCGGACATGCTGTGGCCGCGGAACCGATAGGTCAGCAACTCGAGCAGCGCGGGCCGCTGCTCGTTGCGGGCGTGCGCGACCGCCTCGGCGAGCCGCGTGCGGGTCTCGAGCACATCGTTGACCACGAATCTGTCCGAAGCCAGGGCCCAGCCCGGCGCGCGCAGCGTGAGGTCGTCGATCGGGCTCTGCCG
>CANLQR010000132.1 GCA_947492135.1 Deltaproteobacteria bacterium
AGCCCGAGATCTCGTGCGGCGAAGGCAGAGGCCTCCCAGTCGCGACACAGCGCCGCGAGGAAGCCCTCGCCCGAACTCGCGGACTCATCGAGTTCCTCGTCTCCGCGATCGCCATAGAACCCGACCGCGCTCGCCTGCATCCAAATCCGCGGACGCACGCGGCACAGCGGCAGCGCCCCGACGATGCGTCGGTTGAGCCCGACGCGACTATCGACGAGCCGCCCACGCACGCTCTTGGGCCAGCGCTGAGCCACAGGCTCGCCCGCGACGTTGACGATCGCGTCGCAGCCCTCGAGCATCGCGACCATGGCCGCGTCGTCGTCGCTGGCGCCCACGCGCTCGACCTCGGCACCGAGCAGGCCAGCCGCGCGTGTCGGGTTGCGCACCCACGCGCGCACGTGATGACCGTCGCGCCGCAGACGCAGTGCTAGCGCGCGACCGACCAGACCGGTCGCACCAAAGAGCGCGACCTTCATGTTGCGCCCAGACGGGGAAGCTGTGAATCGAGCACCGGCGTGAATCCTGACCTGGGTTTGCGGGCATCGGGTCGATTTGCAAGGCCCGCGACGCTTTCGCACGAGCGCGCGGGGCATGCGACGAGGTCCCAGCCCAGTGTGTCAATCCCAGCGATCCAGCTCGGGCGGTGTCGCGACCCAGGCGTGCTTCCGCGTCTCGTACACCGACAGGGTCGGCGCGACGAAGTTCGGATCCGCAAACGCGCCGACGGCCACCGCCACCAGCTGTGGATCACGATCGATCGTCCAGTACACGGTGGTACCGCAGCCGGGACAGAACCGGAACGTGATCTCGCTGCCGCTGTCTCCCCGCCGGATGTAGGAAGTGGCCTGGCCATGGATCTCGACGCTGCCTGCCGGCCACCGGGCTTGGACGCCGAACACGCTCCCCGTGCGGCGCTGGCAAGCCAGGCAGTGACACATCGAGACGCGCACGGGCTCGCCAGTACACGTCACCGCCAGCTCGCCACAACTGCACGAAGCGCGTCGTTGGATCATGATCCGTCCACCATAGCCAATCACGATTCGCGTGCATCACGCGGTGAAAGTGCCATTACCATCGCGGCCATGAAATTGAATCTGACTGGCCTCGGTGCGACGCTCGTTCTCGGCTGTGGCGGTGGCGGTACTGGTGGCGACGGTGGCGGTAGCGACACGACCGCCGTTGGCGACGACAGCACGACGGCGATCGTCGGCGAGTCGAGCACCGCCGAGCCCGCCACGACCGCGATCGACTCGAGCGGCAGCGCGTCGACGAGTTCCGCGGCCGACTCGTCGGAGACCGCACAGCCGGCCTGCGAGGTGTCCGCCGACTGCATGGCCGCGACCCCGATCTGCGACGACGGCCAGTGCGTGGCGTGCTCGGACACTGCCGACGGCGATGCGGCGTGTGCCGAACGCGACAGCAACGCCCCCGCATGCGGAGCCGACGGCACCTGCGTGCAGTGCAGTGTCGACCAGAACCAAGCGTGCCAGGACACCACGCCCATCTGCGACGCCGCGAGCGCGACCTGCCGTGCCTGCGGCGCCCACCAGGAGTGCGAGCTGGCCTGCGAGTTCGAGACCGGCGAGTGCTTTACCCCGGAAGCCGAGGGCGGCTGCGTGGTCGACGTGCCCGACAACTTCGTGTCGCTGATCGGTGCGATCAGCTCGATCGATCCGGACACCCGCTGCGCGATCCGTCTGGCCGACATTGCCGGCGACGACTACTTCGAGTCGGTGGCCATCGACCAGGGCAAGCGCCTCGCGATCCTTCCCCAAAGTGGCGTCGTCCATGTCGTCGGCTCGGCCGGCAACGCGTTCTCGATCTCTGGCGGCGCGCAGGTCTACCTCGAGGAGATCGACGTGGTCGACGGCGGCGGCGGAATCACCGTGAGCGGCGCCGGCACCGTCCTCCACTTCGACCACGGCGAGATCGCCCGCAACGATACGCTCGACGCCGTGCGGGTGTCCCAGGGCGCACACCTCGAGATGCGCAACGCTGTCGCCGTCGGCGAGCCGTTCATGGCCATCGGGTCCAATGGTGTCCGCATCGACGCGGCATCGACCGCGACGCTGCTCAACGTCGCGATGGTCGGCCTGGGCACCGGCGGGTTCGCCCTGTCGTGCGCCAATGATGCTGTGGTCGAGGTCCGCAACTCCGTCGTCTTCACCAGCAGCGCCATCGGCAACCTGTTTTGCGATGGCGCCACGGTCACGCACACCGCCACCGAGAACGACATCCCCGGCGACGGCAACCTCGGCGGCATGTTGACCGCCGACAGCTTCGCGGACTTCGACGGGCGGGACTTTCGGATCACCGGTGTAGCCGCGGACGCGCTCTCCGGCGTGGGCCAGTGGCTCACCGGCGACCCGACGGACGACATCGACGGCCAGCCGCGGATCGGCGTCGATGGCGAGACCGAGCCGCCCGGCGTCAACATCCCGTGATCACCCTCGGGGGCTGCCCGACCGTGACGCTGGCGCTCGCTCGTACGTTCCCATCAGGCGATCTGCCAGTGGGAAGGTGACGTTGAAGTTCACGCGGACCATGTTCTCGCGCTGGTGGTGGTGCAGGTGGTGGGCACGAAGCGCGGCGACGAGGTGCGAACGTCCCAGTGGGATCATCGCGAGCTGGGCCGCGGTCAGATGATGCAGGGTGTGGATCGCCTCGTAGAGCAGAAAATAGCTGACCGAGGCGACGAGAAACACGCCTGCTAGCCCCGGGCCTCCTAGCCACGCGGCCAGCCCTGCGATCGGCGACGCCATCACGAACACCATGATGAGCGTGTACCAGGGCATCATCACCAACGACAGCTCCGCTGTCGCCCTGATCTGCTGAGCATCACCGACGAACGCGCGGTGATGGATGAGCGCGTGGGCCTGGTACAACACCCGCGGTTGCAGCGGACGGTGCATCGGGAAGCGATGGATCCACCACTCGAACACGTTGGCGACCAGCCAGAAGATCGGCCACGCAGACCACATCCATGCCGAGGCATCGCGCGCAAGCCAAAGCCCGCCCGCGAAAATCACCGAGGCGACCGCGAGTACCTTCGCGACGTGTCCGCCCAGAGTGAAGCTGCGATCGACGGCGCGGTCGCGGTAACTCAGCGGATCGCTCGCGTCGCGCGTGGCTCCCGAGGTGGCTGGAGCAACGACGGCGTGTTGGGCAGCTTCCACCACGGTGGCTCGATGATGGCGCCCGCACACGCCTCGCGCAACCATCACGGCCCCGGGTGCCCGTCATCCCGTTCACAGGCTGCGCATGTCGGTCCATGATAGGTTTGTTCCGCCTTCTGATGCCGATGCAAGCCGCCCACGGGCCCAGGCTGCCGACGCGCCGGGTCGACACCCCAGAATGTCCGTCGCTGCTCGAGTGGGGGCGCGAACGATGAGCTTGCTGCAGGCCTATCGCGACGTCTGTGCCGCGAACGCGTTCGTCGTCGAAGCTGCCGGGAGTTCGGCGGTCATCGACCGTCCAAGATTCTCGGCGCTGGTCGAACGCTACCGGACGCGGCTACGCAGCCATGGCGTCGCGCGCGGTGATGCGGTGCTCTTCCACGGCGATCGACGAGCCTGCGCTGTTTGAGTTCGATCGCGAGATCACGCCTACCTGGGCGGCAGCTTGGAGCGGATCGCCCGCAGCTGCACCGCGGTGACGAGATCCTTCGGACGCGCGACGTGCTCTTTGACCGCGATGAGATCGTCGATGTCGATGAGCTCGTGCGTACGCCCGTCGAGCTCGAGCGTGCCGGCGCGCAGGTGCAGGCGCTCATAGTCGCCGACGGGCTCGCACGCGCGCAACACGTCGATGTGCCCGAGGTCCGTGAGCAGCAGGAGCATGCGGAACGTCGCGAGGTATTCGGGCCGATCGCTGATGACGCCGAGGTCGGGCCGCGTCCAGTGCCGTGGTCGATGGGGCGCGAGCGCTGCCATCAACCGCGTGATCCTCGGGACGTCGAAGGGGATCACGATGTCGAGGTCCTGGGTGAACTCGGCGCCACCCCACGCGATCGCTGCGACACCTCCCACGACCACATGTTCGATGCCGGCGTCGGCGACGAGTCGCAGGAGCTCGGCTGTCTCTTGTCGGGCTCCGCGATCCGTCATCGCCGTATCGCGCGCCCGTGGATCGCCGAGAAGAGGCGCTGCATCTCCTCGAGCTGACGGATGCGTTGCTCCTGCGTGAGGAGCAGGTTCGCCTCCAGCAGCCGCACGTCGATGCCCATCTCCAGCGCGCGGATCCAGTCGGGATGGTCGTCGGGCGCCGGCAACGGGCGATGGCCAGAGTCGATCTCCACGCTCGGATCGTAGCATGACGGTAACCGTTATTCGCGGCCTGGCGCGCGCAGGGGAGCATCGACCGCGCGCCGCCGCCTCCGTGCGTCCTGCTCGTACCGGTCGCGTATCGAGGCGCCGGGTTCGCCGAGGTCGAACTCTGGCTGACCACCCACACCGCGAGCTGAGCTGGGTTCCTCGCACGGTGATCGCCCCGTCAAGCGGTCCCACTGGCAACCGCGGCTCACCCCGCTGCGAAATCATCGAAGTACGCAGCGCAAGCCGACGAGAACTGCGCGCCGTCCCGATACACGCCGAGCACCGCCTCGACAGTTGATCCGGCAGGCACCAAGGGCACGTTAGGACCGTCGACCGCGTCCAATAGCAGGGCACCATCGATCGAGAGGCTCGCGGCCGGCGGCTGGACGCTGTAGTCGAACTCCATCGCGACGGCGTACCCGACTCCCGACTGGAGCTCGAACGCCACCGGGTACAGCTCGATCCCGCCCTGCGGATTGATCATTCGCAACTCCACGGTGGTCGCATCGGCGTACACATCGAACGCATACAAGAACGCCAAGTCCGGGCCGCCGAGCAGCAGGCGCAACACTCGGGTGCTGGCCGACGAACATTCGCCCTGAAGCTGCAGCCACGTCTCGATCCGGTGCATGCCGGGTTCCGTCACCGACTCCGGAAGCTGCGCTGCGGTCACCGCGAAGACATCGCCGAAGGCAACCGCCGTGCTCAGTGCACCTCGACCGCACGCGACGGGGTTGGACGTGGCGGTCGGGGCGGTGCCCGCCAGAGGGACGTTCCATGGGTCCACGTCCGGATCGAAAGGCGCCTCGAACGTCTCGCAGAACGCGGCGCCTCCGAAGCACGCGCACAGCTCAGGGCCCCCGCTGCTCTCGCTGCCGCTGTCGACCCCAGTCGAGCTGCCATCACCGGTTGAGCTCGAGGCGTCAGCGGTGCTTGCGCTGCTGGTGCTCGAGCTGCTGGTGCTGGCCGACGCCTCCGCCTGGGTCGTCACGTCGGTGGTCGTGGTGTCGGATCCCTGCGCGCTGCTGGTCACCTCCGCGCTCTCCGAGGACCCCGGGGCCTCGCTGAAGCAAGCGACGTCGACCAGCAACAGCGACACGGACGCGATCAGGTTGATTCTCACGCAAGCCCCCGGCGGCCGGCGACCCGGCACTTCATGACGCTGACTGCGAGGGGCCGGCTCGCAGGCCCCTCGAGATCCGCGAGTGAAAGACGAAATCACTCTACCAGCCGGCCGCCGACAAGACGAGTCTGGATGCTCCCCAGCCGGACCCTGCGCCGCCACCAGCGCAGGGCTGCGGATCCCGGGCCGTGCACGTTCGCAGGCGGTCGCGCGAGCGGCCGGCGGCTCGGACTGGACGGCCCGAGATTCTCCCACGATCATCGGCGGGCCGGGGCGCATGACCTCCCGCGCTAGCGCGATGACTTCCTACAACCTGACGCACCTCCAGCAGCTCGAAGCCGAGAGCATTCACATCTTCCGCGAGGTCGTCGCCGAGTTCTCGAACCCGGTGATGCTGTTCTCGATGGGCAAGGACTCGTGCGTGATGCTGCATCTCGCGCGCAAGGCGTTCTATCCGGCCAAGCCGCCCTTCCCGTTGCTGCTCATCGACACCACCTGGAACTTTCGCTCGATGTACGAGTTCCGTGACCGCCACGTGATCGGCGAACTCGGCATGTCGTGCCTGGCCCACGTCAACGAGGCCGGCCTGGAGTCCGGGATCACGCCGTTTTCGCACGGCAGCAAGGCCTTCACCGACGTCATGAACCTCGGTGCGTTGCGCCAAGCGCTCGACAAGTACAAGTTCGACGCTGCCTTCGGCGGCGGCCGCCGTGACGAGGAAAAGGCCCGCGCCAAGGAGCGCGTGTACTCGTTTCGCGACGCCAACCACGCGTGGGACCCCAAGAACCAGCGGCCCGAGCTGTGGAACCTCTACAACGGGATGATCCATCGCGGCGAGCAGATCAGGGCTTTCCCCCTGTCGAACTGGACCGAGCTCGACATCTGGCAGTACATCATGCTCGAGAGCATCCAGATCGTGCCGGCGTACTTCGCCGAGGAACGGATGTGCGTCGAGTTCGAAGGCAACCTCATCGCCGTCGACGACGATCGCACGCCCAAGGCCCTGCGCGACGCGGCGCGGCCCGAGTGGGTCCGCTTCCGCACGCTGGGCGACTATCCGCTGTCCGGCGCCACCCGCAGTCACGCGCGCACGCTGCAGGAGATCATCCAGGAGATGCTCCTGGCGACACGCAGCGAGCGAGAGGGCCGCACCATCGACCGCGATCCCGGCGCGTCGATGGAGGACAAGAAGCGCCAAGGCTACTACTGACGCCCCGTTCGGCCCCGAGGCCAACACATTCCCGACCCCGAAGTTGCCATGTCCCAGCAGTCCGACCTCATCGCCAGCGACATCCACGCCTACCTCGAGCAGCACGAGCGCAAAGAGATGCTGCGCCTGCTCACCTGCGGATCGGTGGACGACGGCAAGAGCACGCTGATCGGACGCTTGCTGTTCGACTCGAAGGTCGTCTACGAGGACCAGCTCGCCGCGCTCCACGTCGATTCCAAGCGCTTTGGCACCACCGGTGGCGCGTTCGATCCGGCGCTGCTCACCGATGGACTCAGGGCCGAGCGCGAGCAAGGCATCACCATCGATGTCGCGTACCGCTACTTCTCGACCGCCAAGCGCAAGTTCATCATCGCGGACTGCCCGGGCCACGAGCAGTACACCCGGAACATGGCGACCGGTGCAAGCACCTGCGATCTCGCGATCATCCTGATCGACGCGCGTCATGGCGTGCAGACTCAAACCAAGCGGCACTCTTTCATCGTCTCGCTGCTCGGCATCAAGCACATCATCGTTGCCGTCAACAAGATGGACCTGGTCGGCTACTCGCAGGCGCGTTTCGAGGAGGTCGTCGATGAGTACCGCGAGTTCGCGACCCGGCTCGAGATGACCGATCAGCGGTTCTTGCCGATCGCAGCCCTTCCCGGCGAGAACCTCATCCACCGCAGCACGAACATGCCGTGGTACGAGGGCGCGACGTTGATGCACCTGCTCGAGAACGTGCATATCGCGTCCGACCGCAACCTCATCGACTTCCGGTTCCCGGTGCAGCACGTAAACCGGCCCAACCTCGACTTTCGCGGCTTCTGTGGCACGATCGCCTCGGGGCGCGTGCGGCGGGGTGACACCGTCATGGCGCTGCCTTCCAAGCGGACCAGCCGCGTCGAGCGCATCGTCACGTTCGACGGCGATCTCGAGGAGGCCTTCGCCCCCCAGGCGGTCACGTTGACGCTCGAGGACGAGATCGACGTCTCGCGCGGCGACATGCTGGTCCGGCCCGACAACCTGCCCAACAGCACGGCGAGCTTCGACGCCACCGTGGTTTGGATGGCCGACGCCCCCTTGCTCCCGGGCAAGGACTACCTGATCAAGCACACCACACGTATTACGCCGGCGCGGGTGACGACGCTGCGCTATCGCATGGACGTCAACACGCTGCGGCGCGAGCCGGCGCCTGCGCTCGCGCTCAACGAGATCGGTCGGTGCCGTTTCGAGCTCGCCCAGCCGATCGCGCTGGATCCCTACCGGCGCAACCGCGAGACCGGCGCGTTCATCATCATCGATCGACTCACGCATGTGACCGTCGGCGCGGGGATGGTCCTCGACGCCACCGCCGCTGGCGATGAGACCAACGTCTGGGACAAGCCCGCGGCGACCGGACTCGAGCAGCCGTCGAGCCCGGTGAGCTCCGAGGAGCGGGCCGCTCGCTTCGGTCAGCAACCCGCGACGGTGCTGCTGACCGGCCTGTCCGCGGTGGGCAAGACCCCGATCGCGCACGCGGTCGAGCGCCTGCTGTTCGATCGCGGCCGCGCGGTCGCCGTGATCGATGGTCAGCACATGCGCCTCGGTCTCAGCCGCGATCTGGGATTTTCTGCGGACGAGCGCAGCGAAAACCTGCGGCGGGCCGCCGAGGTCGCCAAGATGCTCAACGGTGCCGGCCTGCTGTGCATCGCCGCCCTGGTCGCGCCGCACGAGGCGGTCCGCCGTCGCGCCGCCCAGGTCGTTGGTCCCGACCGGTTCTTCGTGGTCCACCTCGACGCCCCCGAGGCGTGGCGGCGCGCGCACGACGACCAGGGCGTGTACGCCAAGGCGGACTCGGGCGAGCTGCGGTCGTTCCCAGGGGTTTCGGCGCCGTACGAGGCGCCCGAGGCGCCGGATCTGATGCTGTTGACCGCCGAGCTGTCGATCGAGGAGTGCGCGCGGCGGGTGGTCGCGATGCTCGAGGCCAAGGGCGTGATCTGATCGGCGCCGCACGTCGTTCGCGTGCACCAAAGCCCTCAAGTCGCGGCACGGCGCGGCCGATGGGCTATCACATGGAATGTCCCCGCTGCGCTCGTAGCCTGGTCGCGCTGGTCCGCCGCCCTGCGACATGGACGGATCGCCGCGAAATTGGGACTTGGATCGCGATCCACGTCGGCGATACGCAGACGTCGAACTGTCGGCTGCTGCACGAAGAAGCGATCGGGCTGAACTCCGTGCAGGCTGCTGAGCCCGAGGTTCGTCGCGCCGCGTAGACGGGCAGGCACTCGACCGACCGCGCGATCAGTTGCCGCCGCCGAGGATCTCCAGGTAGTCGATGTACCAGCCACCCTGCTGAACCGACCCGTTGCTGCCGAAGACGAATCGGATCTGCAGCGAGTTCGAACCGACGTAGGCGCCCAGGTCGAACTCCGAGAGGCTCCACGAGTTGTCGTCCTCGCTGCCGCTGAACCCAAGCGCCCCGCTGACCGGAGCGTAGGTCGCGGTGAGCGGCACGACGTCGTACGGATCGCCGCCGACCGGCGCGATCGTGGTCCAGGTCTCGCCATCCTCGCTGACCTGCACGAGACCGCCATCGGCGTTCGTGTCGCCACCCTCGAAGTTGTGCCAGTGCCGCAGGCTCATCACCAGGCCGGCGTCTTTGCACGACGACACGTCGATTGCGGGGGACACCAGCGCGCTGATCTCGTTGGCGTTGTGTGGGCCCGACAGGTTGGTGCCGAAGGTGCCGGGCGACGCGGCGCCGGGCCCGAGCCCGTAGACGGTCGGTTCGCCGCACGCCCAGCTGCTGGCGCTCGCGGCACCGTTGAGCGACTGGGTCGAGAACCCCGCCGGACACGAGTCGAGCTCGAAGTCCACCGAGAACGCGCAGTCGGTACATCCCGACGTGTCGATCTTGCACGCAGCGTCGCAAGTCAGCGGGCCAGCCGTGCCGGCGCCGAGCGCCTCGCAGGTGGTCGCGATCTCATCGTCGTCCTCGCACTCCTCCGCGCCGTTGATTTCGCCATCACCGCAGTAAGTGCACAACGAGGTGTCGAAGCGGCAGCTTGCGGGGTTGCACCCGAGGGTGCCGCCGGTCAGCACGCCGGGGATCGTGGGATCTTTGACATCGACACAGCCCAGTCCACCGAAGTCCTCCGGGGTGCATGGGAAGCCGCCGCAGTCGCATTCCTCGGCGCCGCAGATCAAGCCGTCACCGCAGAGCGCCCCGCACGGCGGCTCGCCCGACGACGACTCCGACGACGAGTCCCCGGTCGAATCGGTCATCGGCGTGCCGCTGGACGACGTCGGGTCCTCGGTCGGATCCGTCGTTGTCGTCATTGTCGTTGTCGTGCTCGTGGGGTCGGTGGTCGGCCCCGCCGAGGTCCCGTCGGTCGCGCTGACCGTCGCGTCGGTGATCGCCGTCGCGGTGGAGGCGGTTTCAGCAGAGCATGCGAGGGCAACGATGAGGAGCGGAGCAAACCCAGCCAAGGTGGAACGCATGCGCGAAGGATAGCCTGTGTAGCGCCCCCTTACCCTCGGTCGCGCGAGGTCTCGGCGAGAGTTCGCGCGGCGTTTGATTCCCCCGCGAACAATCGCGTGGAGGCCACTCGAGGTCGGGCAACCACGGCGCGAGCGTCCGGCCGACTTGCGGTCGGACGGACGCATGCTCCGAGCGCGGCGAGCGACTAGGCGGGGATGTAGAGCAGCTGCAGCCCGTTGACGAGGTCCGGGGTATTGCAGCTGAACTCGAAGCCCTCGCCCGAGTCGCGCTGGATCCCCGAGGTGGCCTCGGCCCCGTTGTTGCCGGCGTCCGCGACGCTCAGGGTGTCGGGATAGCAGACGATGATCTGGCCCGTCGACTCCATCAACATTGCCTGTAGGCGGATGAGGTCGGCCTGGTCGCCGCCGAAGTGCGTCGTGTCCCACTGCACCACGAATCGCTGAGCGCCCGGGTTGCCCAGCGTCTGATAGTAGATCTCGCCGGTGTTGGGGTTGAGGTCGTCCCACATCACGTAGAGGTTGGTGGTGTTGGGCTGCTGGATGGACGGCAAGCACTCGTTGCCGAGGCCCATGTAGTCGGCGCTGCCAAAGTGCAGCCCGCCGTTCGACTCGACGGCGACGTTGGTGAAGTCGGCGCCGTACATCGGGAACGTGAACCCGATCGGGACCTCGAGCACGCTGTCGTCGGTGAGCAGTGTCGGTGTGCCCGTGAGGCTGATGTCGTCGCAAGGCAGGACTGGCGGCGTCAGCGAGTAGCCGGTGTAGCCGGTGTCGCTGCCGAAGATCAGGCCGGGGATGTTGCAGTTGGTGACATCGAAGCCGCAGTTCGCCCCGCAGGCCAGCTCACCGCCCTCGAGACCGATCGACTCACAGGTCACCACGCCGAGATCGTCGGTGTCGCACGATTCGCCGCCGTCGATGAAGCCATTGCCGCAGGTGCCGCAGCTCGCGACGTCGTAGGAGACGCAGTCGACGTTGCACGACAGCGAGCCGCTGTCGAAGCCGAGACCCTGACAGGTCGTGCCGACCGACAGGCCATCGCAAAACTCGTTGCCGTCGATGAGCGAGTTACCGCAAGTGCCGCAGCCGCTGAAATCGTAGCCGGTGCAGTTGGCCGCGCACGCGAGCTGTCCGCTGTCGTACGGGAAGTCGAGGCAGCCCAGGCCGGCAAGGTTCTCGCTGTCGCAGAACTCGGTGCCGTCGATGATGTCATTGCCGCAGGTGCCGCACGCCGAGAAATCGAAGGTCAGGCAGTCGGCGTTGCAGCCCAGCTGTCCACTGCTGAAGCCCTGGCTCACGCAGCTCTCGCCGTCGACCCCGTTGCCGTCGCAAACCTCGGAGCCGTCGACCGAGCCGTCGCCACACGATGCCCCACAATCGCTGGTGTCGAACCCGCCGCAGTTCGCCGCGCACGCCAGCGTGCCGCTGCCCAGGCCCTCGCTCTTGCAGGTCGCCCCGCCGAGGTCGGTGCCGTCGCAGACCTCCTTGCCGCTGGCGGTATTGTCGCCACAACCCGCCATCGTGCACGCCGCGGTGTCGTAGCTCAGGCAGTCCGCCGCGCACGCGAGGGTGCCGTCTTCGAAGCCCTGACCGAGGCAGTCTTGCCCACCGAGATCCGCACCGTCGCAGAGCTCGCCATCGTCGACCACGTCGTTGCCGCAGCCCGCCGGCTCACCGGTGGTCGAACTATCGCCGGTCGGGGCTGAGGTCTCCGTGGTGGGGTCGGTGGTCTCGCTGCTGCTGCTGTCCGCGGGGCCGATGGTCGCGCCCGTGTCGGGATCGTCGGTCGTCGGTCCAGCCCCAGAGCTCGACTCGTCGGGTGTATTGCCGACTTCGTCGCCACAAGCCGCCAGCAACAAACCGGTGCACCCAAGCCAAGTAAGTTTCGTGCGCATCGGCGCACGCTAGCGATTGGCCCGGGCTTTGGCTATCCGCCATTATGTGCGCAAGCGCGATTCCGTGAGCATCCTGCGGTCGCGCGGCGGGCCTGCTGACCTGCGGGAGCAGCGAATGTGTGCGGAGTCACCGGTGCGCGGCCCTCCGGATTTTTCACCCCCTCCGTGATCCCCTGATCTTGCCCCGCGATCGGGCACCATCGTCGGCGATGCTAAAACGACCTCGGTTGCCCACGCGACGCGAGCCTCGGCAGGACCGGGCCCTCGCCACGCGGCACAACATCCTCATGGCGGCGGCCAAGGCTCTGCGCGAGCAGGGCGCCGCGGTGAGCATGACGCGGATCGCCGAGATGTCGGGCTACGGCATCGGCACGGTCTACGAGTACTTCCCCAACCGAGCCTCGCTGCTGTGTGAGCTGATGCACCAAACCTGCGAGGACGAGCTCGCGGCTGTTGTGACCCTGGTCCCGGGACTGCGCGATGCTCCGCTGCACGTGTTGGTCGAACGGGTGATCGGGCTGCTGGTCGCGAGAGCCGACGACCACCGCGTGCTCACTCGGCTGGTCACGATCGAGGTCCTGCCGACGCTCGGGCCCGAAGGGCTCGAGGATCTCATGCCGATGGCCGCGGCGCTGCTCGCAGCCGAGATCCGCGGCCGCGACACTCAGGTGGTCGACCCCGACATGGCGGCCCGCTTCATCCTCATCGCGGTCGAAGCGATCGTCGACAATGCCGCGATGGAGCGACCCCAGTGCTTGGCGCAGCCCGATTTTACCCGCGAGCTGGTGGCGTTGGTGATGGGCTACATGATGCACCCCCGCGGGGGCGCGGCCTGATCGTCGGTTGGGGGTGCTGGGACGGCCCGAGCGAGGCTCGGCTTTCCAGAGCCGGCCAAACCGCCCCAGTTGCCCGGTGGGCGGGGTTCTCGGCCATCGAACGAGGTGCCCTCGGTTTCCCCTCTGGCACCTTGCGGTGGACCCGTACGGGGCTAGGATTCGCGCAGCTTTCTTGCCATGACGCTTGGAATGAACATGACGATCTCGACTCGCTGGATCTTGCCGCTCGCAATCGCTTGCACACCCGCACTGGCGTGCGGCGCCGATGATGATGTGTCCTCGGGCTCGGCCTCGGGCGCCGAGTCTGGCGAAGACGACGCCGGACTCGGTGAACCCGGCGACCTCGACGGTGCGCAGGCCCCCTTCGCCGAGGCCTGCGAACGGCTCCACGACGAGTGCGCACCGGTTTGCGACAATGTCTTCGTCGAGTGCTACGACGACGTGGCGACCTGCACCGAGCAGTGGACACTCGACTACCTGGGCGACTACGACGAGCCGCTCATCGATCCGGTGCGGGTGGCCGCCTGCGCCGCGCAAGTCGACGCGCAATCGTGCACCGATCTCGAGCCCGACACGGTGGAGTGCGAGTTCGCCGTGGTCGAGAGCTGCATCGGTGACTCCGATGCCCACGGCGCGGTGTACTCGCCATTCACCCCGGGCGTTGCGCAGCTCGACTTGCCGCTCGACGTGCACCTGTGCGGTGGCGTGCGCGAGTACTTCGCCATCACCCTCGAGGCCGACATGATCCTCGAGCTGGTCCAACCCGACGACACCCCGGGGGTGTTCGCGGAGCTGCTGAGCCGTGCCACCAACGCGCAAGGCGACGCGGTCCTCACCACCACCAGCCTGAGCACGCCAGTCTCCGACACCGGCGAATACCTGCTCGGCCTGGATACCGGCCAGACCGGCAACTACACGATCACGATCGTGCGCGCGCCGTGAAGTGACTCGCGCCGCGACTAAGGCACGTGGTCGATCACGAACACCCGTGCGCCACCCCAATCGGCCACCGCCGCGGACGGCACCCCATCGCCATCGAAGTCGCCGACACCGATGCGGGTCCCGCCTCCTTGGAGTCCGGTGAAGACCGACTCGATGGTGCTGGGCGACCCGAAGTCTCCCCCGCCGTAGGCGACCTGAAGCACGCCGCCGGGTGACGCTGGGGCAGCCAAGCCGGAGTTGCTGATCACCAGGTCCGAGTAGCCGTCACAGTCGAGGTCGGCCGCAGCGAGTGCACGCGGCCCGACCTCGACGTCGAACGAGGTGACAGGGGCGAAGCCGCTGTCGCCGAGTTCAAAGACCCGCACCCGGCCGGGTGTGATCGAGTCTTCCACACCACCAACGACGAGCTTCTCGGCGACCGCGATCTGGACCACGTCGTTGGTGGTCGTGAAGTTGCCCACCGCGATCGCGTACGGGTTCTGAAAATCCATGGCGATCGGCGAGCGGTCGTCGGGCACCAGGCCAAGGGCGTCCCCGCTGGCCTGCAGCAGACTGACGTGCTGATCGCCCGCCACCCCCACCTCATCGAGATCGAACCAGTCACTGTCCGCCACGAGCACCCGAGCACCCTGATCGGTCTGGAGCATGGTGATCTCCCAGGGCGAGCGCCCCGCGTACCCCATCGCACCGGCACCCGACGCCAGCTCGCCATCGACGCGTCCGATCACCTGGACGCTCCCAACCACGTCCTCGGTGACGTGACCCACCGCGACCACGATCTCGGGCGAGTTGTCCTCGTCGGGAATGAGGTCGCCAACAGCGAGGCTGTAGCCGCCTTCGGGGACGACAATGGGCGTTTGCGCGGAAAAGTCTCCACCGCTGAGCCTGACCCACTCGACCTCGGGCCCGTAGCCGACCACGAAGAACTCATGTTCACCGTCACACTCGAGGTCCGTCGCGACCAGGTCGACGACCAGGTGCCCGAACACGTCGCTTTGCATGGCGTCCACGAACTCTCCGTTGCCGGTGTTCTCCAGGATGTTGATCGTCTGCGTGGTGTGGAGACCGACTGCGAGGTCGAGCGCACCATCGCCGACGTAGTCGCCCACGGTGACCGCGGTGGGGTTGCTTTGTTCTGGGAGGGGATACGGCGCAGCCGCGAGCGCACGGGGAACCGACCGGCGGGCTGTGCAAACGCCGGGATCCGGTGCCCGCACGGGCGAACACAGTGGTCGCGGCCCGTCGGTCTCCGAGGTCCCTGACTCGGTCGTAGTGGTCGTCGTCATCGTGACCGTCGATGAATCAGCGGTGGTCTCGCTCGACGTCCCGCTGCCAGACCCGCTGCCAGACCCGCTGCCAGACGGCCCCGAAGTGCTCGGGGCCCCGCCACAAACGCCTTGCTCGCAACGCAGCGCGGTCCCGCATTGCACGTCGTTCGTGCACGGGAGACCCAACGCGCTGTCTCCGTTGAAACAGCCGCACAGTCCGATCAGCGCGCCCCCGACGAAACCTCGCACAGCGAGCAGAATAGCCGGACGCAACCGCGAAGGTCCACACCCTAGGTGCCGAGCCGTGACCTGGTCCGCTCCGCACCGCGCACCAGCAGTTCACGGTAGCTCGGCGAGCAGTTCGCGGGTGGCGCGTTGGTCGGCGTCGCCCAGTGCCCAGTCGTCAGGCAAGCTCGCCAACCGCTCGCGGTTGGCGTCGAACGCCACCGTGCTCGCGAGGGACTGCGCATCATGCTGCGAAGCAACGCCCGCAGGATCGGCTCGGCGCCGCGGTTGCTTGCCGACGCGATCACGCGGGCCGCTTGGGTGACCTCGATCATCACGTGGCCGATCCACTCGTGCGTACGCGCGCCGTACTCGAGCATGACGTCACGGACGGTCGCGAGCTGACCGCCAGCGCGGCGACCAGCGCGTCATCGGCGGCGGGGGTCGTTGCCCAGGTCTGGCGAGGCGGAGGGCTCGAACAGGCCCCGATCGTCCACCGCACCCCGGATGTTCGGCCTATCCGCCGAAGCGGGTAATCTCCGCGGATGCACAGCCCCCTCGCCCTGCTCGTCTTGACCCTGCTCTCGGCCTCGTGTGACGGAGGCTCGCCGAGCGGCGACGCGAAGCCGGCGAAGTCCGACGGCAAGACGGCGAAGGCGAGCGACGCGAAGGCGACCGATGCGAAGGTCGCCGATGCGAAGGTCGCCGATGCGAAGGTCGCCGATGCGAAGGCCGCCGATGCGAAGGCCGCCGATGCGAAGGTCGCCGATGCGAAGGCCGCTGATGCGAAGGCCGCTGATGCGAAGGCCGCCGACACCGCGGCTGCGAAACCGGCCGACGACATCAAGGCCGCCGCGGCAGCGCTCCCGCGCGCGAGCGCACCCGCGAACGCGAAGGACGCCGCGAACCAGCTCGCCAACTGGCTGGACGACGCCGAGAAGGTTCCGGTACCGCCACTGCTCGATGCCACCGGCGACATCGAGATCGCGACCCACTGCGGCCCGTGCACCGACAACCCCAAGCCCGACATCGCGAAGACGACCGGCGTCGATCTCGTGGTCCGGCGGATCACGCCGCCCGCCGAGGACTACGTCACCTGGTCAATCGGCGACGTCAAGGCATGCAAGGCCGACTGCTGCACGTTCCCGAAGCCCGATGGCGAGGAGGGCTCGGGCAACACCACTATCGACAAGATCTGCATGACGCTCGCGGCGGACGGCAAGCCCACCGCGTACACGCGCGTCGACGCCGTGGGGCACTGACCTGCGTTGGGATGCGCGCGATGGACCGCCCCACCGCGCGCGTCGACGAGCGAGATCATCCGAGTCTGTTACCGTCACTCGCGTGGAGCCCAAACGCCGCGAGTGGCCAGCATCCGACCGAGCGTAGCACGGTCGTCGCCCGGTCACGCCCGGCTCGCCGGGTTGTTCGTTCC
>CANLQR010000133.1 GCA_947492135.1 Deltaproteobacteria bacterium
CGACTCACCCATGCCGAGCGTCCGATACATGCGCCGCAACGTCGGGGTGAGTGCGTGGCGTTCGCGAAGCTGGGGCTCGACCTGCTCGCGCATCATCCGATGCATCTCGCGCGGCACGCCGGGCATCACGAATACCAAGGCTGCGCCAATCTCGACGACCAAGCCCTCGGCACTGCCGATCGGATTGGCCAACCATCGCGCGCGTGCAGGGCGATCGGCTTGTTTGAGGTTGGAGTCGGGCATCTCCCGGCCGAGGCGCTGGAATTTTTCGGTGAGGCGGCCGACCGCCGCGGGGTCGCGGACCACCTCATCGCCGGCGGCTGCGGCGATCGCGGCCGTGGTCAGGTCGTCGGAGGTCGGACCCAGGCCACCGCTGACCAGGACCACCGTGCTTCGCGCGACCGCGGCATCGACCGCGGCCACAATCTCGTGGAAGCGATCCCGGAGCGTGACCACGGTGCGCAGCTCGACACCGAGGCCGCGGCAGCGGGCACCCAAAAACGCGGCGTTCGAGTTGAGGGTGTCTCCCGACAGCAGCTCATCGCCGATGCTGAGGACTTCGGCGATCGGAGGTATGCTCGTAGAAGCGGTCAAAGGGGCCTTGGCCTCCGGTTTTGGCCTGACACTGAGCAGATGTCAAGTACAAAGCCCGGCGTCCGCACGCGGTGCCTCCGAGCGGCGAGCCCCATCCGGACGGGGCGCCACCCCGGCCGCGGCTTGGGGCCTTGGCGCCGCTCGCCAACCGGGGTCGCGCGAAATCGCTGTCATCGGCGCTTGGAGCGGTGACACGCACTCGGCTACGATCCCACGCACGGTGCGAATCCGATACGCGGCCAAGACCGACGTTGGCATGAAGAGGACTCACAACGAGGACTACTTCGCGTTGATCGAGGACGAGCAGTTGTTCTTGGTCGCCGACGGAATGGGCGGGCACGCTTCGGGCGAAGTCGCGAGCAAACTCGCCGCCGAAGTGATGGGCGAGTTCTATCGCCACAGCAAGGATCAAGACGCGACGTGGCCGTACCGCTACGACGCGAGCTTGTCCTACGCGGAGAATCGCATGGTCGCGTCGATCCGCTTGGCGAACCAACGCATCCACGAATCCGCGGGAAAAAATCCGCACCTGCGCGGGATGGGCACCACGATCGTGTCCTTCATCGTAAAAGGCGATCAAGGCTTCGTGGCTCACGTCGGCGACTCGCGGTGCTATCGGCTGCGCAACGGATCGATCAGCCAGCTCACGCGCGATCACTCGCTGCTCGAGGACTACAAGGAAGCGCGTCCCGACATGACCGAGGAGGAGGCGCGCAACTTCCCGCACAAGAACGTGATCACGCGCGCGCTCGGGATGCGAGACAACGTGGTGGTCGACATCTCGCGCGTCGATCTACAAGATGGCGATCGGTTTGTGCTGTGCTCGGACGGCCTGTCCGGCATGCTCACCGACGACGAAATCCACAACATCACCAAGCGCCACGAAGACCTCGAGAAAGCCGTGTCCGAGCTCATCGACAAGGCGAACGCGGCCGGCGGCACGGACAACATCACCGCGATGGTGGTGGAGTGCTGCTTCTAAAGCAGGCCAAAGCAGGAATGACCGACGCCTGGGCGTCGCGTCACCGCAGGCGTGTAAGGGACTAGCGGGGCTTGGGCTTCTTGGGCGCGGCGGGCCGCTTGCCCTTGGTGGGGACCGGGCGGGCGGTTCCAGTCCTCGCGCTGGGGCGGCCCGCCGGTGCCACTGGCGCCGCGGTGGTCTCGACGGTTGGCGTCGGCACGGGAAGTGGCGGGGCTGCGGGGGGCGCATCGGCGCGCCCAGCCCGCTCAGCTCGGATGGCGGCGATCTCAGCCGCACGCGCCGCGTCGGGCTCGGCCGGCGCCGCTGCGGGACGCACGGGAGCGCGCGCAGACTCCTTGGTGTCGTCGTCGGCTTTGTCGGCGCGCTCACGACCGCGCCTGGGCGCATCTTCCGGGGGCGTCTGCGTACGAGCGACCTTCTCGGTCTCCTTGGCTTTGATCGAGCCCTTTCGGGTGACCTTCTCGACCTCGGCCGCGTCGAGGTGCTTGCCGAGGACTTCACCGGGATCGCGGCCCTCGTCGCTGACGCGCTGTGCGACGCGGCCGACCATCGTCGGGTCCGATCGGCTCTGCGCGTTGAGCTCGCTCTTGACCAGCTCGAGCAGCGCCGGATCGTCGGACTCGGTGGCGAGCCGATCCATCGTGGTCAGCAGTCGCGCCATGTCGTCCTTGAGGGCGTCTTGCTCGGCCTTGTCGAAGAACGACTGCATCAGGCTGACGAACGTCGCGAGCAGGATCAGGGCCGACAGCGCCCATGCATAGCGTGGGGGCTTCCTTTCGTCACGCTCCATCCAGATGCCGAGCACGGCCGCGAGGCCAGCCACGAACACCGCGGTGAACGTGACGACAAGATCCATGTCGAAGGCATTGAAGGAAGTCACGATCTTGCTCCGAGTTGCGAAGACGAGCGGCCCGCTCGACCGACGCTACGGTGCGTCCCGGCGCGTTGTCAACGGATGGGCTGTTGCTTCAGATCCAATCGGACGCTCGAGTTGCCGGCGATCTTTGTTTGCATCAGCCTTCGGGTCGTTCGGCTGATATGCTCGCGGGCGCGTCGGCACCGGCCGCCGGCCCCTGGAGTTGCGGATGTCGATCTCACACGAAGAATCAATCGCGAGCCTCCGCCTTCTGGTGTGCATGGCCAAGGCCGACGGCGTGCTCCACGAGCGTGAACGCGTCGTACTCGAGGCGAGCTTCGCCGAGGTCGAGCTTCCGCAGGGGATCACACTCCAGTGGCTGTTCGACGAGCCGATCGACGTGACGGCGGTGATCGCCCAGCTCGTGAGCGCGGAAGCCCGCGACTACGCCTACTCCGCCGTGTATGCCCTGGCATGTGCGGATGGTGACTGCTCCGCCCCCGAGCGCGGGCTGTTGCTCGAGATTCGCAACGCGCTCGGCATCGACGAGACCCAGGATGCTCATCTGGGTCGGCTGTTCATGCCGCGGCACCAGCAGTACGGCGCGACGGTGACGCCGACGCTCGATGCGATGGCCCGCGAGAACTCGGTGCGGTCCGAGACCCGCAAGTGCGCCATCGTCTCGGCGCTACTGGGCGCGTTCCCGTTCCCCGGATTGTCGATCGCGACCGACCTGATGATCGCCGGCTTGCAAGTCGGGCTCGCGCGCGACATCGGCGGGTTGTGGGGCCAGCAGATGGACACCGCGCAGGCCAAGGGCGTGCTCGCGGGCTTCGGTGTCGGCACCGGCGCCCGCATTGCGCTGTCGAACCTGCTCAAGGTCTTCCCCGGCTGGGGTAGCGCGTTCGGGGCGGCGTCGGCCTATGCATCGTCCCACGCGGTCGGTCGCGTGATGAACGCTTACTTCGAGAGCGGGCGCGGACTCGATGCCAAGGAACTCGCCGAGCGGTTCAAGGCCGCGAAGTCCGAGGGCAAGGCGGCGTTCACGGCAGACACCGAGGCGATCGAGCGCAACAAGGTCGCCAACGCGGCCGCCGTCATGGCGCTCGAGAAAGCGCTGGCCGCGGGCACGATCACGCCGGAGGAGTTCGAGCAACGCGCCAAAGCGTTGGTCGCGTAGCGCGAGCGGTCGCGAGATCGAATCGAGAATCTCCTGCCGAGAATCGACCGACCGGCCTCAAGCCGGCACGTTTCGGGTCGATGGCCCCGCGGGTGGACGCGATTCGGGCATCGTTCAGGATTCTCCAGGCCGTCAACGGGACGCTCGTGCAGCCTGTGGATGCGTGGGCAGTCTCTCGTGCGACGCACGCCACCTCCGAGCGCGCGCGCGCGGGGCCTCGGACCATCGAGGCCGGCGCGTCGGGGCAGGCGTCGGGAGGTGCAACCGATGGCTACCGCCGGGCCGGCGCGCGGGGAAGCCCACCCGCCACTGGCGTGCCGCAGCCCCGCGAACGCTGGGCGCGCGACATTGGCGTACGCGCCGAAGAGCCGGTCGATGTGGCTCGTGACGAGCTGCTGCGACTGCCGTCGTTCAAATACAGCCTGGGGCCTGATGGTCGGGTGCATGCGTCGGGGGGTCCGCCAGAGCTGCCGTCTGTGGCGAAGCAAACCGCTCCGACCGACACCGAGGTGTCGCACGGGCCTGAACCACCGCCCGGGCCTGATCCGCCGCGCGGTGACCCGCAAGCCCACGAGCACGACGCGCTCGAGGCCACCGATGTCCAGTCTCACCGGGCCCGCGATCCCACGCCGCCGCTGACTCGAGCGGTGCAACGCGCGTACGCGGGCTTGTCCGCGGAGCCCACCGCGGGCGCGATCGATACCGTCACGTGACGCTACGGGACCCGCACGCGCCGCCACTTCACACGCGTCTGGTTGAAGTGACCGCGCACGTTCGGGTCCTGCTCGAGATCCTGTGCGCGCCCGTGCTCGTCACGGGCGCGGCACGCGATCACGTAGTCGCCGGGGGCCGGTGCCGCCCACTGCCAAGACCACACCGTCCACGCGTGCTGATGCGCGTCGGACCCCAGCGGTGCCTCGGGAAAGTAGTCCTTGGGCTGGGTGAGCTCCGCACGAGTCCAGGTTTGACCGCCATCGACGCTGACGTCGATGGCGGCGATCGGCGTGCCGCCGCCCCATGCCCAACCGGTCAGCGTCCAGCCCGTCGGGCTTCGCTGGCAGCGTGTGACCATCGACTTGAGCCCGATCCATCGGGCCTGCACGCGCACCCACGCGTCTCCTTGGCGCTGCTTGTTGGTGAACACCCAGCGGTTGTGGATGCCCATGTGGGGGCTGGTCCTGCCCTCGATGTGGCCGAGCCATTTCACGTGCGACATCGAGTAGATTCCGGGGACCACCAGCCGCGCCGGGAATCCTCGCGCACGCGGCAGCGGCTCGCCGTTCATCGTGACCGCCACGATGGCACCGGCCTGGTCGAGCTCCTCGAGCGACAGCCCATAGTGATAGCCGCTGCGTACCAGGGGGATCGGGTCGAGCCCGCGAAACGCAAAGTGGGTTGCGGGTCCGCAGCCGCCGCCGTGATCGAGCACGCTGCGCAGCGTCGGACCTGCCCACCGGGCCTGACCAACCAGGCCCGCCGATCCCATGAGGTGATTGCCGTTGCCCGCACACTCCATCACGCAGAGCCGTTCGACCCGCGGCAGCGCGCGGAGTTGCTCGAGCGTGAGTGCAGCGTCGGAGGCGGTGCCGGTGATCCGTAGACGCCAGGTCTGGGCGTCGACATCGGGATGCCGGTGGCGATCACGGCGGAAGTAGCCGTCGATCGGCGTCAGCGGGCCCGACATCGTGCGGGTGGGTTGCTCGACCATGCTGAGCGTGCGAAACGCCAGCGGCCCGAACACGCGGCCGAGCCAGCGGGCCATCCCCTCCATCGGGCGCAGGTGCAGCTCGTCGGGCACCGCGGTGGCCGCGGAGGTCGTCGTGGGCACCAGGGCCCCTTCGTTGACACCGGTCTCGGCCATCTGCGATGGCCCGGTCTTAGCACTGTTGCGGCGGGCTTTCGAGCCGTCGTTCGAGAAGCGGCGGGCGGCGGGCCTGGCAGACCCAAGTAGGCTTGGGCCGCGTTCACAAATCCGGTAGCGTCACGCACCTCAAGGAGACCTCCCGTGCTTTTTCGAACGATCTCGACCGCCTGTTTGCTGCTTTCCCTCGGCCTCGTCGCCCCCGCGTGCGACGACAAGAAGCCTGACGCCAAGACTGATGCCAAGGGCAAGACCGACGAGAAGAAGGTCGACGAGAAGAAGGTCGACGTGAAGGTCGAGGAGAAGAAGGCCGAGGCGAAGGTCGACGAGGCGAAGGTCGACGAGGCGAAGGCCGACGAGGCCAAGGTCGACGAGGCGAAGGTCGACGAAGCGAAGGTCGACGAGGCCAAGGTCGACGAGAAGAAGGTCGACGAGAAGAAGGCTGTCGATCCCAAGGCCGACCCGAAGAAACCCGCAGTGGTCGAGCCGAAGGTCGACCCCGGCGCGGCGATCGACGCCAAGGGCCTGTTCGAGAAGAAGTGCAAGACCTGCCACAACTCGAACGGCGACGGCAAGACCAAGATCGGCGAAGAGAATGACATCGCCGACTGGACCGAAGCCGGCTGGAAGGCCAAGTGGACGCAGGCGAAGGTCGAGGACATCCTGAACAACGGCAAGGCGACGACGAAGATGAAGTCGTTCAAGGACAAGCTCACCCCCGACGAGCTCGTCGCGGTGGCGAAGTACGCCCGTACGCTCGGCAAGTGAGCCGGCGAGTGCGGGTTCGGGTGTGCCGCAGCAAGCGGCACGCTCGAACGTAGCGCGTCGGGCCACTTCGCGTACGTCCGGGGGAACACGATCGGACGACGCTCGGCAAAGCTGTCGCGATTTACGGCGCGATCTTTCGCACAATCACGTCTTGCTCTCCGTCGGGCGTGTACGCTGTACCGAGCGTGAGCACGAACCCGTCCGGATCGATCGCCAGCTCGCGGCCGTAGTCCCAGCTGAAGCTAGAGTCCGGATCGCCCCACGTCTGCGTCCACATCACTACCCCCGCGGGGTCGTACTTTCGTAGCCAGTGATCGACGTCTCCCGCGGTGTCGACTCGGGTGTAGCCATGGGCGAAGACGCTGCCGTCCGCGCCGATCGCCACCCCGCCGCCCACGTCCTCGAACACTGGATCGCTGTAGATCGCAGTCCATTTCGGGGCCCCATCAGCCTCGAACGCATGCACCCAGATGTCACTGCTTTCGTCGTGAAACGTACCGACGGCCACGACGCTGTTGTCTGGCGCGAAGGCAACCTGCGCGTAGGTGTCCACGTCAAAATCAGCAGGCCCGTCCGCGATCTGGTCCCACAGCGGCTCGCTTGGGCTGCGGAACACGCGAAGCCAGGCGTCAAACGGTGCTGCGGCGAGCGTCGTACAACCGAAAGCGAAGCGTTCGCCGTCCGACGAGCGCGCCAGCCGCGTCCCCGCGATGATGTTGCTGGGACTCGGCGTCGGATCGTCGATCACCGTCGAACTCAACAGTTCGCCGGTCACGTCGTACTCGAGCAGGCGAAGCGGATTCACGCCCACCGGGTCCTGCTGGGCGCACGCCACCAGGATGCGGTCGTCCGGCATCACGATGACCGACTCCGCTTGGTACTTCGCACCCTCGCCACCGGGGTCGTGGGTCACCGCCCATTCCATCTCCCCCGCGCGGGTCCACAGCTCCACCGCGCAGACGTTGCCGACCTCGCCGACCGCAATCACCCGGTCCGCAGCGGCGTCGACGGCGACGGCCAGGTACGTGTGGCCCTGGCCGGGGTCATCCGACGACGAGCTGCGTGACCACGTCCATGTGCCATCAGGCTCGAGCCGTGAGACCCGCGCGCTGAACACGGCGTTCTCGTCGAACCAGAAGCCGCCCACGAACACCACGCCATCGTCGTCCACCGCAATGCCGCCGTCGAACTCCGCGACGCCTACCTCGCCCACGCGCGTCATCCATAGTTCTTCGCCCGGCGCGAAGGCGCATGCGGCAGGGCACGGGAGCCCTGCGATCTCGGCTCCGTCGCACTGCTCGCCGGCTTCGACGATCCCATTGCCACAGACCGCCGGTGCGCTCGTCGACGCCTCGCTGTCGACGGACGTCGCGCTCGCATTGAACGTGCTGTCGGATGATGATGATGATGATGGCGCGCTGGACGACGTCTCCGACGCGGTCATCGAGGCGGTCGTATCGGTCGACTGCGAGCCAGCCCCACCCACATCGTGTGAGCAGGCAAGCTCGCCGACCACGAGAAGCGTCGCAGATCGCCAGTGGGAGGCACGCATCAGATGTCCTCAGGAGCGATCCCGACGCCGCTCACCGCTGACCATGGTAGACCGCCGGGTTCGTTCCTCGCGTCGTCTTCGGCAAAGACGGCCCAGTAGACGTAGATGGAGTTCGCGCCACAGTTTGGGTGCGTGTGGCCGGCCACGTTGGCGCCGACGATGCGCAGCTTGACCCTCTCCGTCGGCGCGTCGGGCTCGAAGACCCAAGCCTTATTGTCGTACGCGTCGGCATCGTTCGCCAACGTGTTCCCCGGGGTCACCAGCCCGATGTTGATGTTCGCGACGTTGCCGCCGCCGACTTCATCGCCACCACCGTCGTGGCGGTTATCGTACCACCACGCGGAAGCTTTGATGCTGTCGATATCGGCGGGAAGGGGATTGTCGTTGTTGAGCGCAAAGTCGTAGGTCTCGAGATTGTCGATGCAAACCCCGCCGCGGTAAGAGAAATACGGTGCATCCAATCCGCCGGCGCCGAGGATGCGCGCACGCAGGCGGCCAACGCCCCAGCGATGGTCTGGTGTCCACTCGTGCTTACCGTTGACGCCCTCGCGATCGCCCATCAGCAGGAGCACCGCGTATAGTGCGCCGGGGCTGTCGATCCAACTCGAGCCGGAGAGGTGGAGGTCCATCACGTCCGCAGCAACGCTTGCCACGGTGGCCGTTGCCAAGCTCGTGCAGCACAGACCGCCGGTGTTGTTCGCGTCGATGCCCCCAGCCTCGTTGAACTTATGTGAACGCTTGCCGGGCGCGGTGATGCTCACGATAGAGCGGTTCTGCCCTTGAGTACCGTTGCCACCCCAGCCGCTTTGTCGCAGAGGCGGCAGACCGACCTCTTCGTAGATCGGGGCATTCCGGACCTCGAGCGTCCCGGACACGCCCGACTGAAGGTGGGCGCCCACCGTGAAAGCACCGATGGCCGAGCCTGGTGCGGCGACCGTGCAGGACGAGGACGAACCACCGTTGTTGCCTGCGGCGGCGATGAACGCCGTGCCATCCATGTAAACCTGATTCGCCGTGTACGAAACGAAGTCGTTGCCGGCGCAACCTGTCCCCACTCCCCAGCGATACGAGTTGCTCACGATCTGCGGAATGTCATCGATCGCCGCGATCCCGATCAAGCTCTGCATCGCGGAAATCGTGCCATTCGCGGTGTCTGCCATGAAGAAGTGGGCGAGCGCCTCGCCTGCATATCCGCTTGCGCGCTGGCGCTCGATCGGATCGACGATGGCAGCGATCTGTCCATCCTCGAGATCCCCCATGATGATTCCCATGACGCCTGTCTGGTGTGGACCCGTCACAGGTGCGTAGGCGGCGTGAGTGCAGACGTTGAGGCCTAGGCAGTTCCACCGCCAGTGGGTCGAACTGGTTGAAACGTCGGCATAGCGATACGTCGGTGCTGGAGTGCCGGGCGCGCCGTGGCGAAAGCCGCCATGGGTGGTCAAATAGCTGCGCGGAACCACCCCGCCGTCCTCGGTCTCGATCTCGATGACCGCAACCACTACGTTGTCGTCGGCGTCGTCCGTTGCGCCCGCGCCGTCCCACCCATTGTCGATGTACTGCTTGATCTGTGCTCCGTGGCGGACCTCCAGACCGTCGGGACCGGTCGATTCGCCGGGCACGTCGGTAGCGTCGATCCTGGCCACCTCGTCGAGATCGGCCAGAGCGCTGGCGGCGTCGGCGTCGAGCTCTGCATATACACACGGTATGATGGTGCAGGTGCCGACGACGGCACCGCCGGCCGCCTCGACGGCATCCTCCAATGTTGCGACCTGCCCCGCCACTCGCTCAATGCGCTCCTCCAGCAAGACCGAGCGCTCGTGCTCGTAGTCGAGTTTCGTGTCGATCACGCCTTCGGCGATGCGGCGATCAAGCGCGACCTGCAGCCCGGCATCTGGGTGAGGTCCAAGAATGATCGCTCGCACAACCTGTCCAGGCTTGCGCTCCGCGAGCTGCTCGAGGAGATCGACACCAAGCTTGGTCGGAGTCGGGAGCACCAATGCGGGCGCCGCAGCCTCAGCGATCTCCTCGGCGTTCATGGGGCGCCGCTCGAACAACATGAGGCTTGGTGACTCGACCGGTTCGCCCCCCGCGGTCAGCACGGCCGATCCTTCGCCGATGGAGTAGCGCCGTCCATCGGGATCGTTCTGCACATCGATCATCGGCGTCGGTTCCATGTGCGCCACCGCTTCCAAGGGGTGCACGAAGTCGTCGGCGGGCTCGTCTTGCGCTCCAATCGTGGTCGGATCCTCGCCGGCGCGAAGCGCTGATTCCTGCGCTTGCTCGAAGTCGGCCTCACACCCTGCGCCGCTCAGGACCGCGAGACCAAACCACGCGAGATGAGATGAGATGAGATGAGATGAGGCACAGCCTTCGTCCTTGAAAGTTTGAACAATCCTTACAGAGTTCAGCAGCAGCCCTCGTTGGTTGTCAAGTGAGGCCCTGGGGTGCCCGCGGGTGCCCGCGCCGCGCATGAGCTGCCCGAGTTCGTGGAAAATCGTGAACAGCCGCGGCCGAGCCGATAAGGCGGCGTTCACGACGACGAATGGGACGCGGGGGACGCGGGGGAGTGGGATCGGAACTCTGGGCCAGGGCCAAGTCGATGACCTGCAGCGGGCAACTTCGACACCCCGGCCTACCTCGGCAAGTGGTGGTCTGATCCAAATTAGGGTTTCTTCGCGAACCCCCCCTTGAAAGGTAATTGCTAGGCCTGTCCAGGCGCGAAGCGCATGCTTCAGAACTAACGCGCGCTCTGCAGTGCCTCGACCTCGGCCATCAACGCGCGAATGTCCGGCTCGGGGACGTTCTGCCGGTGGTCGGCGAGCTGGATGCGCATGCGGTCACCCTGAGCCTCGGCGATGAGGATCTCGATCACCGCACCGGTGACGGGATCCAGGTGTAGCGACAAGCTCCGCACGAACTTGCGGGTGGTCGAGTCGCGCGGCGGCGACAGATCGAGTCGCTGGCGCCCACGCGGCACCTCGGTGCGGCTATCGGCGACCAACGCCAACCCTTCACCCGGGGCGAACGCCGCGCGCAGGCGGTCACCCAACCACGCGGCGGCTGGGGCTCGGGCGCGGTCAATCGTCGTGCCCGGCGCATCGGGTCGATTGGGCACGATCTGCAGTCCAGCAGCGTCGATGATGGTCGTCGAGCCGCCGAGGCCGTCGTCGCGAAGCACCAGCGTGCCGGGCACCTCGAACAGCAGCGTGCCGGTGACCACGAGCGGCTCGCGCAGCAATGAGGTCTCGCGCGTGGTCGTGAGCCGCACCACCAGATTGCGCGTGCGCTTGGCGAAGTTCGCCCACAACTCCAGCCGATTGCTCAAGCGCTTTTCGTCGAGCTCGTCCGCCCGCGCGAGTCGGGGCGACGCGGCGAGGCCGAGCAGACCGACGAGGCCGAACAATGTGCTGCGACGGTGGATCATGGGCTCGACTGGTCCGGGGTGTTGGCCGGTTCGGGATTGTCACCGCCGCTGACGCGTCGCAGGACTCGGCAGACCCCGGGTGCGACGAACAGGCCGATGCCCGACGCGGCCGTGGCCCCGAGTACGATCACCAGGCCCAGACCTCGCCACATCGGAACCCCGGAGCCCAGCAGTGCAACGCCTGCGGCGACCTGGCACAGGCTCGTCACGATGATTCCGGTCGCGAACAACGGCCGGCCAAGATCGATCGCACGGCACGCGCGACCGGCAGCGATCGTCGCGGAGGCGCCGACCAGCAGCAGCGCCGGCAGCATCGCCGGACCTACGGGTACCTCGAGCAAGGCCATCGAGGCCAGCACCGCACATTGGGCGACCAGCGTCGAAAACGCTGCGCTCAGCGCCACCGCCAAGCTTCGGGTGGCGAGCCAGATCACCAGCGCGCCGATCCACAGCTGGCACAACACATAGATGCCGAGCCAGTCGGCGAACGACGCACGGTCGCTGCGGGCGGCGACCGCCGGACCGAACAGCGCGATCGGTGAGCCGTCGTCGTCGCGCAGCTGCGGCACCGCGTTGTCGGGATCGGCGGCGAGCTGCACGAACGCGCGAAACCGCGGAGGGTTGCCTGCGACGAGGTAGCGGCGTAGCCACGGCCCCAGCGGTCCAGCGAGCATTGCGGCCGAGGTCGGCGCCCCATCATTGATGGCCGCGCCGCGGAGGAACTCGCCAAAGGCGTCGGGTCGGAAGCCCTTGGCTTCGAGCGTGGCCCGCAGGTGTTCGAGTCGCGCCGGGACCTCGAGGGCCGTGAGCGCGGTGCGCCGCCGCTCGAGATCGACCGCGCGCGCGACCCACAAGCCGGGGCTGTCGACGCGCACGGCTTCGGTCGGAATCATCGCCGACAACACCCGCGCGTCCGCGGCAGCGCGCTCGAGCGCCGTGGCCTCGTCGGTACCGGTGCTGTGGGCGCGGACCATGTTCGTGGGGTCGAAGAACTCCTCGACCAGACGTCGCTGGCCGCCACTGGCCCCGTACTCACCCAGCCCGACGCGATCGGCTCCGCGGTAGCGCAACGACGAGACCGACACCACCCCGGCGATCAGAATCGCGAGTCCCAGCACCGAGGCCAGCGTCGGCATCGGGCGCCAGGAAAATCCCCGGCCTTCCCACGACACGGCGCCGCCGACCCGAGCATGCACCGCGGGCAGTACGACGCGCAGCGTGACCATCGCGACGGCGACGAGCACCACCCACGCCCAGCTCCAGTATTGCCACGCAGGGTAGGGCGACAACCACAGTGGCACCAGCGCGGTCGCGAGCACCGCCGCCGCCGGCCAGCCGCGCGCACTGATTCGCTGGAGCTGTAGCGCGCCTTCGCAGGCAAAGCCGAGCCAGAGGATCACTACCGCCAATCCCCACGCGTCGATCTTGGCAAGCAGCACCGCCGCGCACACGGCTGCGCCGGCGAGGCACACGAGGATCACGAGCGTTGCCCGGACTCGGCGCAGCGCCGAGGCCAACACAACGGCGATCCCTGCGAGGGCGGTCGCGAGCATTCGCAGCCCCAAGTCGCCGACCATCGTGTTGGCGCTGTCCTCGAGGTTGGCCGGCCCGACCCAGCGGGCGTCGATGGGGCGGTCGCCCACCGCGAGCCGAACATCCTCCATCACAGCGGGTCGCGCCCGCGTGGTCCGCAGCTGCACCAGCAGCGCGGTGCCGTCGCTGGCCAGCAGATCACCCGCCGCGGTGATCGACGAGGACCCTGGGCCGCGCGTGCTCGCGAAGCGTCCGGCGCGATCATCGAGGGGATCGTGCAGACCCAGAGGATCTCGCCGCGGCTCGTCACCGGAGACCCCGAACAGCGGCGACGACATGCGCGCGCGCAGGGTCTCGATCGCATCGGAGACCGCGTCGTCGGCCAGGCGCTTGCCGATCTCGATCAAGGCGGCGTCCTCGACGAGGAACAGCGCATGAGCGTCGAACCACGCCGCGGCCTCGCCCGCCGGCGCCGCGATCGGCACGCGCTGTTCGCCCAGCTGCTCGGCCAGGATCGCAGCCGTCTCCAGCAGCAGTTCGCTCGGATCGGCAGCGCCCGACTCGTCGCGGATCTGCAACAACAACAGCGGCTCGTCCGCGAGCTGTCGATGCTCCATCGGCAGCAGTGCTTCGAGGCCTCCGCTGGGCTCGAACCGGGACGACAACAGCGCAGCGCACGCGGCGACGAGCAACAGCCACGCGCCGATCACCACCGTCGACCACCGGGTCGCCCACCGCGACAACGAGATCGCGCCAGACCCATCAGGCCCATCAGGGCCGCTGGGGCCGTTGGGGCCAGCAGGAGCAGTCGCGTGGGAGACCACTTGGGCGCCAGAGCCTACCAGCACTTGCCCGTGTTATGGCTTGCCCGTGAGTCTGAACTCCGAGCAACAGGTGGCGGTGGTCCATCGCGGCTCGCCCTTGTTGGTGCTTGCCGGTGCTGGCACCGGCAAGACCCGCGTGATCACCCACCGCGTCGCCCACCTGCTCGACGAGGGCACGCCGCCATGGCGGATCCTCGCGGTCACCTTCACGAACAAGGCCGCAGGGGAGATGCGGACGCGCATCGACCAGCTGTGCGATGGCCGCCACGACACCAAGCAGATCTGGGTCGGCACGTTCCACTCGATCTGCGCGCGGATCCTGCGGCGCTGGGGGCAGACGGTGGGCCTGTCGCCCCACTTCACGATCTACGACACCGCCGATTCGATGCAGGTCATGAATCGCGTGCTCGAGGCCCAGAACGTGTCTGACACGCTGTTCTCCTCGCGTGGTGTGCTGGGCTGGATCGATCGAGCGAAGAATCGCGGCCTCGGACCCACCGAACTCGACGACATCGGGCTCATCGAGCCGGTTCGCAGCGTGGTCGCCAAGGCCTACGCGGCCTATCAGAAGCTTCTGGTCGCGGCCGATGGCGCCGATTTCGGCGATCTGCTGATGCACTCGGTCGCTCTGCTGCGACAGGCCGCGAAGCCGGCGGTCGGGCAGCTCGCCGACACCGACCCGGTTCGGGCCCTGATGCATCGCTTCTCCCATGTGGTCGTCGACGAGTTTCAGGACACCAACCCGGTGCAGGCCGAACTCGTCGACCGCCTGTCGGGCCAAGCCGAGCTGTGTGTGGTCGGTGACGATGACCAGGCGATCTACGGCTGGCGCGGCGCGGACGTCGATCAGATCCTGCGATTTGCCGATCGCCATCCCGGTACCGAGGTCGTGCGACTCGAGCACAACTATCGCAGCACCGGCTGCATCCTGCGCTGCGCCGATGCGGTGATCCGCAAGAACTCGGGGCGGCTGGGCAAGACGCTGTGGACCGACGCGGGGGATGGTGAGCGGGTCCGAGTGCTCGAGCTGCTCGGCGAGCGCGAAGAAGCTCGCCTGGTGGCGCACGAGATCAGCGCGGCGGTCGACGATGGCGCGTCCCCCGAGCAATTCGCCATCTTCTACCGTACCCACGCCCAGTCGCGGGTGCTCGAGGACGCGCTGCGCGTTGCCGGCCTGAGCTGTCGGATCGTCGGCGGCGTCGCGTTTTATCAGCGCGCCGAGGTCAAGGATGTGATCTCGTATCTGGTGGTGCTGCAAAATCCGGCCTCGGATACGCATCTCGCCCGCATCCTCAATCGGCCTGCCCGTGGCATCGGGTCGACGACCGCCGAGCGGCTGCTCACCTATGCAGCCGAGCACGGAGCGTCGCTATGGGAGGCGCTGGCCAACGCCCGCAACGCGGGGGTGTCGGCCGGCGCGTGTCGCAAGATCGCCGGGTTCATCGAGATCATCGCGCAGCTTCGCGAGATCGCACCGACGCTCGCCCTCGATGCCTTGGTGGCCGAGGTCGTCGAGCGCACCGGATATCGCGAGTCGCTGTCGATCGATGGCGACCAGGACGCGCTGGCGCGGCTCGAGAATCTCCAGGAACTTCTGGGCAACGTCGCCGAGTTCGTCGCCGAACGGCCAGGGTCCACGCTGGCCGACTACCTGGAGCAGACCAGCCTGGTCGCGGACGAACGTGCCGCGGGCGAGGGCTCCAGCGCGGTCACGCTGATGACGGTGCACTCGGCCAAGGGCCTCGAGTACGACGAGGTCTATCTGACCGGCATGGAAGAGCGCGTGTTTCCCCATGCCCGGGTGCTCGACGATCCGGTCCAGCTCGAAGAGGAGCGGCGCCTGGCCTACGTCGCGATCACCCGGGCGCGCCGCCGGCTGACGCTGACGATGGTCGAGCGCCGCCGCCTGTATGGCCAGATGCAGGCCGGTTCGCCGTCACGTTTTGTCCTCGACATGCCTCGCGATGCGGTGGCGGCTGCGGGGCGGCATGGTACCGGCGTGAGCCGCCCTGGCGGATCTGCGCGGGCGCAGCTGCCGATGGCCCGCTCGAGCCAACCGGGTTGGAACGACGACGTGGTGTACGACGTCGATCCCGGCGTCGAGCTGCACGCCGACGAGCTCGGCGAAGAGGGCGTCATGCTCTACGTGGGCATGAACGTGCGCCACAAAGACTTCGGTGTGGGCGAGCTGATCGGCTGGGCGGGGGTTGGCCACAACCTCAAGTTCAACCTGCGCTTCGCGAAGGTGGGCACCAAGACGATCCTCGCGCGGTTCTGCGAACCTGTCTGACGCAAGGGCGTGCTGCGCCGCTCGAGCCCGCGCCGCAGGTGCGATCAAAAGCAAACCGGGCATGCAGCGCTCAGGCACTCACTGAGCGTGAGTGCGAGCGCGCCGGACTCGCCAAAGGGCCCGCCGTACCTGTCGATCACCGGGCCGCACGGTTCGAGACATTCGGCACCGGCACAACCGGATTGCTCGGCGCAGTCGCGCATCGCAACGCAGCCGGGATCCTGCTGGCACGCGTAGAGCGGCTCGAGGCAGAGGTCGCAGGCGCAGGTCTCACACGGCGTGGCGGCGATCTCGAGGCACGCATCGAGCACCGGATCGCCGCTGCCGCTTTCGCCCTCGTCCGTTGGCGTTGGCGAGGTGGTCGCAGGGCCCGGGCCGCCGTCGTTGTCGCCGCTGGGATCGCCGGGGCCGTCGTCGCCGGTCGCATCGTCGGTCGTGCTCGACTCGGCGTCCGCCTCGTCGCCCTGGGGCTCGTCGACCGGACCGCTGCCGATCGAGCTGATCGGGGACGCCCCAGTGAAGGGCGAGGTCTCGACCTCGTGGGTGCATCCCGCGACCAACGCCACGAGGATGACGCTGGTCCATCGCCGCGCTTTGTTGCCACTCGTCCGTGTCACCAAGACCCCGCCTCACAGGTGTAGCCAGGTGTTGCCGGGTGCGCACGCGAAGATCGTCGTGCGTGGAGCAGTTTGTGCGAGTTGCTCAGCACTGCACTGTTCGCCCACGCGGGCTGACAAAGGCGGTTTCGGAGTCGGATTCGGCGGCCCGCCGAAGCTGCGCGCTGGCGCCCACGGCAGCACGGATGGCCGCCAGCGGAGGCTCGGGATATGATGTGACCGTGCGCGACGCCATCGGG
>CANLQR010000134.1 GCA_947492135.1 Deltaproteobacteria bacterium
AACCTGGACTACAAAGTGATTGTTGGCCCCGTTGCCAGTGAAGACGCCGGCGGGCAGCGGCGTGAAGTCGTAGGTGTCCATCAGCTCGGGGATCGCCGAGACGCGAATGACACTCAGGCCTCCGCCACCACCACCACCAGACTCGCCACCGCCTCCGCTGCCGGACTCGCCGGACTCGGCGGTGCCGGTCTCGCCACTTTGCCCGGGCAGAAGATCGGGATTGAACTCCACGGGCGGCGGAACGTCGCCGGCGGCGAACTCCGTCATCTGCATGATGTCCTCCTGGAACGCATACGAGTAGCAGCCGCACAGCCACTCGGTCGTGGAGGGCGAAAGCCCACAGATCGACTCGCTCGGCGAGAAACTGCTCATCTCATCGCCACACGCGGCCGTCGTCATCACGTTGTCTTTGGCGTTGAAGTGCAGCAAGAAGGCGTCCTTGCGCGTCGTGGAGATGTCCAGGAGCCCGTCGCCGAGCTCGTACTGGACCACCGTCCACGCGCCCTGCTCATCAAACAGCTTCGATGGCGGAGGATCCGAGCAGCCCGAAAGCGCGCTGCATACGGTCAGGATCGCGACGAGGTTCAAGGAGGTCAGGCGTGCGTGCATGGTTTGAACCAGCCCAAAGGGCCGCGCCGACCACGCTAGCACAACCTCGTGCACAGGGCGCGGTTTTGCAGCGGGCAGCCCTGGTGCCGCCGCGTCCGGGCTAGAGCTCGTGCGCAGACCGACCACAGGCGAGGGCACGGGTGCGGTCGTCCGAGGTGCGGCGTGCTCGCGGTTGACACCGCGGGCGCGGATGCTTAGTTTCTCGCGCGCGGTGTCCGCAAAGCGCGACTATTACGAAGTGTTGGGTGTCGGGCGCGAGGCGCCTGCACCAGACATCAAGCGGGCCTACCGCAAGATGGCCATGCAATATCATCCGGATCGCAATCCGGACGATGCCGAGGCAGAGGAGCGCTTCAAAGAAGCGGCCGAAGCCTTCGAGGTGCTCAACGACCCCGAGAAACGCGGGCTCTACGATCAGCACGGTCACGACGGTCCCTCGCGTGCGGGTTTCTCGGGGTTCTCCGGCACCGACGAGATCTTCAGCCACTTCGGCGACCTGTTCGGCGACCTGTTCGACAACCTCGGCTTCGGCGCGCGGCGCAGCGGCGGCCCGCAGCGAGGCGGTGACGTCAAGGTCGAGCTTCACCTGGGTCTGGGTGATGTGGTCGAGGGTGGAGATCACGACATCGTGGTCCCGCGCCGCGATCGCTGTGGTGATTGCGGCGGAACGGGTGCGCAATCAGGCACGTCGGCGGAGACCTGTCGCCAGTGCAACGGTGCGGGTCAGGTGGTGCACCGCCAAGGTTTCTTCACACTGCAGACCACCTGTCCGGTGTGTCGCGGCGAGGGCAAGCTCATCGTCCACCCCTGTCGCGGTTGCAGCGGCACCGGCGTCGTGGCGCGCGAGTCGACGATCACGATCAACGTCCCCGCGGGCGTCGACGAGGGTCAGACCCTGCGGATCCAAGGTCGGGGTCATCCGGGTGGTCGTGGCGGGCCTGCGGGCAATCTCTACGTAGTGATCCGCGTCGGCGCGGACGAGCGATTTCTCCGCGATGGTTTCGACGTACACAGCCGCGCCAAAGTCACGGTGTTCCAGGCGCTGCTGGGCTGCAAGGTCGACGCGCCGACGCTCGAAGGCAGCGAGGTCATCGAGATCGAGGCCGGCGCGCAGCCGGGATACGTGGTGATGCGACGCGGCAAGGGGATCCCAGTGCTCGGCGGACGCGGCCGCGGTGATCATCACATCCACCTCGAGGTCGTGGTGCCCGACGACCTCTCGGAAGAGCACGAGGCCGTCTTGCGCGAGATCGCCGAAGAACGCGGCGACCCGGTCAGCCCCGCAGCCAAGGGCTTGTTCGGCTTCGGCAAGCGCCGCAAGAAGAAGGGCTAAGCGAGGTGGCGTGCCTGCGGCGCGTGGGCCTCGCGCTGGCGTGCTGCGCCGCCATGCCCGCGGCGTGCTCGCGCAACCCCGCGACCGGGCAACTTCAGTTCGGGCTGCCCACGGACGACGAAGAGGTCGTGCTCGGGCGTGAGGCCGACGCCCAGGTCCGTGCCGCAATGCCGCTGTATGACGAGGTCCCCGCGGCCACGCAAGTGGTCCGCGAGGTCGGTCAGCGCGTCGCGCAGGCAAGCGAGCGCCCCGGGCTGCCGTGGTCGTTCAGCTTGGTCGATGATCCTGCGGTCAATGCGTTCGCGCTGCCGGGCGGCTTCGTCTATGTCACCCGCGGACTGCTCGCGCATCTGGGGAGCACCGACGAGCTCGCTGCCGTGCTGGCCCACGAGGCCGGACATGTGACCGCGCGCCACGGCGTCGTGCAGCTGCGCAAGCAGAACACCGCTCGCCGCAGTGTCGGACTGTTCCGCGTGATCGATCCGCAGCTGCGCCACGTCGGGGGGCTGGCTGCGCGCACCGCCGGTCTCGCGTTGCTGCGGTACTCGCGGGAGGACGAGCACGAGGCCGACGATCTCGCGGTCCGCTACATTTCTGCGGGCAGCTGGGATACGGCAGCGCTCGTGCGCGTGTTCGCGGTGCTCGCCTCATTGCCCACCGAGGGCGACAAGGTGCCGCCGTGGCTGTCGACCCATCCCGATCCTGCCGAGCGACGGACACGCACCGCGGCGAGCTTGGGGATTTCCGAGGCGCAGTCGCCCAGCGCCGAGCCCGAGTACCTCGCCGCGATCGAGGGCCTCGCGGTCGGAGATGACCCTCGCGACGGCTATCTGCTCGACAATACCTTCGTTCAGCCACGCCGTGGTTTCATGCTCCAGCTTCCGCCCAAGTGGAAGGCGCTGCACGATCGTGATCAAGTGCTCGCGCTCAGCGAAGACGAGCAAGCGGTGTTCGTGACCATGCCCACCAAGTACGACAGCCGGGCCGCCGCGCTGACGGACTTTTTCGCCGACGGCACGATGACGCAGGGGGCCGCCCACGACGGCAAGGTCGGCGGCTTCGACGTGGCGTCGCGGGCCTTCGCGATGGCCGACGAGCAAGGCAACACCACGATGGGGCTCGTGGCGTTCATCGACTACGAAGGGCGTGTGGTTGCCATGGTCGCGCTCGGCCCCGAGAGCACCTGGAAGGACCGCGCGGACCTGCTCGCCCAGAGCTTCGCGAGCTTTCGACGGATCGATGACCCCAAGCTGCGCGCGGTGCAGCCGCTACGGCTCCATACGATGGTGCTCGCGGGACCCAGCACGATCGAGCAGCTACAAAAACGGCCCGAGGTCGGCGTCGACGTGGCAACGCTCGCGGTGCTCAACGGCGTGGACCCCACGACCCCTTTGTCAGCGGGCTGGTCGATCAAGCTGCCGGTGGTGGCTCGTGCGGGCGGCTGACCCAGCCAAGGCGCGCTGCTATGGTTCGCCTTCATGCTGCTGACTTGCCCCGAGTGCGAGCGACAGGTGTCGGATCGCGCCCATGCCTGCCCCGGCTGCGGGTTTCCGATCGCCGAGCACGTCAGCGCGCTCGCGCTCGCCGAGCAGCGCACCAGCGACCGGGCGACGCGGGTCACGATCGGTGAGGTCGACTGCGCGCGCTGCGAGGCGCGGGGGTTCTATACCTTCGCGATCGAGACGCTCGATGGCACCCCCGAGCAGGCGTTCGAGTGGTGTGTGGTCTGTGAGCACGTCGGGCGGGTGACGCTGTGCCACAGTCGCCGCGGATTCTACGCCGTGGCCGCCGCGCACCTCGAGTCCTTCATCGAGGGGCGCAGGGATGACGGGGATGAGTTCGTGGTGTTCCTCGGTCGCGACGCGCCCAAGGACCATCGCTACCCGAACCCAGGCAAGCGCGTCCGCGGCGAAGCGGACTGACCGACCGGGCTTTTGCGGCTCACAGCCCGGCGAACACGAAACCCGGGCTGCCTTGGTCTTGATAGCCGAACATCGCGATCGCGTTGTCGCGCTCGGCTGCGCTGGTCGTATAGAAATGATCATCGCTCGCCGGGGCATACAGGCGATAAAGCGGGATCGCTCCGCAATCGGCGTCCGGCGAGATGAACCCCAGCGTCAGTTCTGGCGCCGCGGTGGCTTCGCAGTCGATCGACGAGGTCAAGAACCGCCGACCACTGGCGTCGGGCTTGATGCAGCGAAACAGCGGGATCAGACCGTCGAGCGGTTGCGGATAGACGAAGAAAAAATCCTGGATCTCCATCGCCAGACCGTTGGCGCCGACCTCCTCGACGCTGGTCGTATAGAAATGGCCCAGCGCGCCGCCGACGGCCCGATGCACGCCGACGCGGCAGCCGGGAAGCGGCCCCTGGTCGCAGGTGCCGTCGCAATCGTCGTCGAGGGCATTGCAGGTCTCGGCAGGCGCGGTGCAGGCGGGCGCGCACGGATCGCCGCAACTGGTCGTACCGGTGCTGCCGCACGCGGTCATGCAGCCGCCGCCATCGACGCACTCGATCGCGATCTCGCAGCCGGTGCCCAGCGTGCCGTCGCAGTCCGCCCATCCGACATCACACGCCGCGAGTCCGCACGCTCCGGCGACGCACGTAGGCTCGGCGTTGTCGATGATGCAGCTGATGCCGCACATCCCACAGTTGCTGGGGTCTTGCGCGAGGTCGGCGCAGCTTTGCCCACAAGCGACCTCGGGCGCGACACAATCCGGTGGTGGCAGCGGGCCGTCGTCGTCGGTCGTGAGCGCGTCGGACTCGGTGGCGGTCGAGGTCGGCGCGGTGCTGCTGGGCTCGGTCGCGGTGGCTGCGGTGTCGCCACTGTCGGCGTCGGTATCGGCGTCGGTATCGGCGCTACAGCCGAGCGCCTCGAACACGCTGACCACCAGCACCAGCACCAGCCCCGTCGCAGCGGCGCGGTGCTCAAGCCAAGACGCCGGGAAGCTCATCGCTGGTCTCGCCACCGTTGAAGCCAAAGCTCGGCGTGTCGAGGCCGAGCGCCCGCAACATCGTGACGTGGACCTTGCTGTAGTTGCCACCGGCCTCGCGTACGTGCACCCCGCGGTTGAGTGTTCCGCAGCCGCCACCGACCAGCAGCGCGGGCATCTCGGCCACGCTGTGCTGCCAGCCTTCGCCGTATTCCGAGGTCCCGAACACCACCGAGCGGTCCATCAGACTCACCCCATCGAGGTCGACCACTGCGGCCAACTGATCGAGCAGGGTCGCGAACGCCTGCATGTGGTAGGTGGTGATGTCATGGACCTGTTGCCACTCGCCCGCGTGGCAGGTCGAGTGCATGTCGTTGGGCACGCCGAGGTTCGAGAACACGTGGGTCGAAGCCGGCGACGTCAGCATGAACGAGAACACCCGCGACAGGCCGCAGCCCAGCGCGACGCCGAGCAGGTTGCCCATGATCTGGGTCTTGGCGATCAGATCGGGCGTGTCGCCCTGGGCCGCGGGGCCCATGCAGGGCGTGCTGGTCAGCTGGAGTCGACGCTGGATCTCGTCGAGGTGCATCAGGTGCTCGTCGATGCGCACGCGGTCGATCGGTCCAAGCTTCTGTTTGAGATCGCTGGCATCCGCCATGACCGCGTCGAGCAACGCTGCCCGTCGCGCGACCCCCGGGAGATCGTCGGGCACGGCGAACAGCAGGTTGTACAGCTGCCCCGGGTCCATGATCGGCTGGTTGAGCGAATCCGGTCCGTTGTACGAGATCGCGTTCCAGTGCCCGTAGTCGTGGAACCGAGCCGCTGACGCCCCGAGCACCAGCGACCGGAAACGCGGCAGGGCGCTGCCGTAGAACTGCTCGTGCTTGGCGACGTACTGATCGAGCGAGGGCCGCAACGCGGTGAGGGTGTGCGACGCGTGGTCGAACAACTCGGGGCGGATGCGATCGCCGGTGAGCGCGACCATGAACCCGCGCATGTGCCCATCTTCTTGACCCGCCGGAGAGGGTGGCACCTCGGTGTGCGGGGTCAGCCCGGTCGCCACGGTCGGCTGGTGCGCCGCGAGGTGCGAGAGCAGCTCGCTGGGCGCGTACAACGGCCCGGTCGCCGCTGGCGTCCACAGATCGGGATATCCCGCCGAAGCCTGGATCTCACCGTGACCGGCATGCCATGGCATGCCGTTGGCCCAGTAGAAGACGCCGAAGATCGGACCCTCGGCGCTCCCATCCGCGTTGGCCCCGTTGCTGTTGAGCATCGCGTCGAGCGGCGGCAGCGCGAGCGACAGCGTGGCACCGCCGGCCATGCCGCGCAGGACCGTGCGTCGTGACAGGAATTTGCGGGCCATCTTAGAGCGCCTCCTGAGCGACGGCGGTGCGAAAACCGTCGTGGATGGCGAGCTCGACGAGCAGGTCGAGGAAGCGATAGTCGCTCGCAGCGAAACGTGCGTCGAGGTCGTCGATCGTGGGGGCCTCGTCGGGGTTGTCGAGGCGGCCCTGAGCGTGGCGAAACAGCTGGGTGACCATGCAGCGCCCGACCGCAGGATCGTCCTGCAGCAGGTCGGCCAGGCCGCGGGCGTTGGCCAGCGGCACGCCGTCGAGGTCACCCGACGAATCGACAGGCACGCCATTTTCGAGCTCGCGGTAGGCCCCCGCGGCGTCGAAACTCTCGAAGAGCAGGCCCGGCGGATCGATGAACTGGTGGCAGCCGGTGCAAGCTGGGTTCGAGCGGTGCTGCTCGAGCTTCTCGCGCACGGTCTCACCCGCGCCCGTCGGTGGCTCGAGTTCGGTGTTCACGTCGGGCGGCGGCGCTGGCACGGTCTGGCACAACACGCGCTCGCGGATGTACTTGCCGCGGGCCGTCGGTGACGTCTGGGTTTGCTTTGCGTTCATCGTCAAAAACGCGCCCAGGGTGAGCAGGCCGGCCCGCGGGCCGTCGTCGGGCAGCATCACCGGCACATAGGTGATGGGGCTCGAACCGGGCGCGTCGACGCCATACAGCGTCGCGAGTTCGGTGTTCACGAACGTCCGTCGGGTGCTGAAAATGCTGCGCGCATCGCCCTGCTCGCGGAACACGACGTCGTCGACCAACAGCTCGACTTCGGTGCGCATCGAGTCGGGCATGGTCAGGCTGAACAGCGGGAAGGCGATCGGGTCGCGCGTCACCCCGTCAATCCGCCCGAGGTCGAGGTACTGCGCGAAAAAACCCTGGATCGTGCTGCGGGCGCGCTCGTCGGCGAGTAGGCGCTCGACCTCGGCGCGAATCCCGGCCGCGGTGTCGAGGTCGCCACGTTCGGCGGCGGCGAACAAGCTGTCGTCAGGCATCGAGTCCCACAGCAAGAACGCCAACCGCGACGCCATCTCGTAGCCGGTGAAGCGGAACCGACCAGGAGCCTCGGGGTCGGGCACGCCGAGCTCGACGCGGTAGAGAAAGTGGGGCGACTGCAGGATCCCCGACACCGCCATCCGCAGGCCCTCCCATGCGTCGGGCTGCGCGAGGTCGACGGCGATCTGTAGCCACCGCGCGTGCTCGTGCGCCGCGAGCGGCCGGCGAAACGCGCGGCGGGCAAAGCTCGCCAGGAACTGCGAGACGCAGCCATCTCCGGGGCTCGCCGGCTCGCAACCCACCAAGGTGCTGCGTCGCGTCGCGTCATCGAACACGGCGTGGGTCACGAGCTCGGCGGCCTCTTCGTATTGGCCAGTACCGAGTTCCGACAGCGTCGTCGACGTCGCACCGATGCTGTAGAAGAGATACGGGTTGGTATCGGGCTCGATCGGGGTTGGCGGTAGACCTGGGCCCAGCAACGCGGCCAGTGAGTTCCGATACTGCACGCTGGTCAGGCGGGGCAGGACCAAGGCGCCACCGAATGAGGTCGCGGGTCCGGCAGTCTCGTCGACCGCGGTCGCACCGTCATGGGCCCCGGAGTCTTGCGGCCCGCCTTCGTGACAGCCGATGACTCCCGCGACGCACATGAGTGCCGCCAACCTGTGCTTGAGGAACATCCGCACCATCCCAGATCACGCTATCACGTCGGGGTAGGGTGGGGAAGCCCGCACCATCCGCAGAACTACGGTGTCGGGCTTTTTTGCCGGCGGCGAGGCCTCAAGTCTTACCGACGGCGGCCCAGCCGACCTGCAGCCGACAATCGGGGTCGATCGCCAGCTCTTCGGTCGCGAGGCTGAACAGAAACCTGCCGTCGAACAGCGGCAGGCTCTGATCGGTCTGCTCATGCGGGCCATAGGATGCGGTGCCAAAGCCAAACTGGAAGTGGCCGGCGTCGGGACAGCCATCACTCGTGCAGAGCTGCTCGACTCTCGGCACGTCGAGGCCCTCGGGATAGGCGGCGTGGCCGGGGATGCGTTCGGTGTCGTTCGCGAAGATGAACCCGGGCCGGGGTCCACCGTCACCATAGAGGGACAGCGCGAACGCTCGAAATTCGCACTCCGGGCTCCTGGCGATCACGACCTCGACACATTGCTGCGAGAAGCCGCCGGGAAGCGCGAGACCCTCGCCGGTGAAGCGATAGACCGGCGCGCCCGTAGGGCACAGCGTGCATGCACCACAGTCCGTCACCGACAGGCTGTTGGCCTGGCTCTCGTCGACAACTCCGCGCACGACCAGCAGCGCGCCACAGTCGGGCGGCTCGAAAGCACCGTCATCGATCGTGACCACGACGTCGCGCTCCTCGAAAAACTCGTCGTCGCACGTCGCGGGAAGGTTGCCGGTTTCCGTCTGCGCCGTGGTGCCCGGGTCTGACCCGCGGTCATCCGCGGCGCCTGAGGTGCTGGTACTGCCCGAATCGAAGTCGGATGACGCACTCGGATCCGCGGTGGTCATGGGCAGCACGGTCGAGGAACCCGTGTCTGTCGGTAGCGCGTCCGTCGCGGTCGCGCTGCCGGTGCGTTCGTCGCCGAACTCGGGATTGGCCGCCGTGCAGGCCATCACCGTCAGCGCACCCATCAACGACCAACCTCGCATCACATCGAGCGTAGCTGATGTCGACCAGCGAGGATACGCCCTGCGTGTCAGCCCATGAACGGGTACCGCCACGAGGTCGGTGGTGCGAAGGTCTCCTTGATCGCGCGCGGCGACAGCCAGCGGATCAGATTCCACATCGAGCCGGCCTTGTCGTTCGTGCCCGAGGCGCGGCCGCCGCCGAAGGGCTGCTGCCCGACCACGGCGCCCGTGGGCTTGTCGTTGATGTAGAAATTTCCGGCGCTGTGTCGCAGCGTATCGGTGGCGGCCGCGACAATCGCCCGGTCGGAGGCGAACACCGCCCCGGTCAGGGCGTAAGGAGTCGTGGTGTCGACGAGCGTCAGCGTCTGCTCCCACGCAGCGTCGTCGTAGACGAACAGCGTGAGGATCGGGCCGAAGAGTTCCTCGCACATGGTGCGGTACCGGGGATCACGCACGACGATCACCGTGGGTTGGATGAACCATCCCTCGCGATCGTCATACTCGCCGCCGAGGATCTCGACGACGTCGCCACCGATGCGCCCGCGCGCCTCGTCGATGGCTGCTTTGTGCTTGGCGTAGGCCCGCGCGTCGATCACCGCGCCCATGAAGTTGCCGAAGTTCGTGATGTCACCGACCCCGACCTCGGCGAGCATCGCGGCGAGGCGATCACGCAGGCCCGGCCACATCGACGCGGGCACGTACGCGCGCGAGGCCGCCGAACACTTTTGCCCCTGGTACTCGAATGCGCCACGCAAGAGCGCCACGGCGACCTGGTCGACCTCGGCGCTTGGGTGCACGAGCACGAAGTCCTTACCGCCGGTCTCGCCGACGATGCGCGGGTACTGCGGGTAGCTGGCGATTCGCTGACCCACGGTGCGCCACAGCGCCTGGAAGGTCTCGGTGCTGCCGGTGAAGTGGACCCCGCCAAGCTCGGAACTCGCGAGCACCGGGTCGCCGACCGTGGCCCCCGGTCCTGGCACGAAGTTGATCACCCCGGGGGGCAATCCCGCCTCTTCGAGCAAAGCCATCAAGTAGTGCCCCGAGAGCACCGCGGTCGACGCGGGCTTCCACACCACGGTGTTGCCACACAGCGCAGGTGCGGTCGGCAGATTGCCCGCGATCGAGGTGAAGTTGAACGGCGTCAACGCGAACACGAATCCGTCGAGCGGGCGGTACTCGACTCGGTTCCACACCCCCGAAGGCGACAGCGGCTGGTCGGCGAGAATGCGCGTGAAATACTCGACGTTGAACGTGAAAAAATCGATGAGCTCGCAGGCGGCGTCGATCTCGGCCTGATGAACCGTCTTGGACTGGCCGAGCATTGTCGCAGCGTTCACGCGATCGCGATGGCCCTCGCGCAGCAGCGTTGCGGCGCGCAGGAAGATCGCCGCGCGATCCTCCCAACGCATCGCTGACCACGCGGGCTTGGCCGCACGCGCCGCGGCGATCGCAGCCGCGACATCGTCGGCGCCGGCCTGGTGGAACGTCCCGAGCACGTGACGGCGCGCATGGGGTGCGACGATCTCGGCGATGCGCCCGGTGTGGACCGATCGTCCGCCGATCCTGGGCGCGATCTCGACACGACTCGAGAGCTGACGCTGCAACTCGGCCTGGATGCGCGCGCGCTCGGGGCTGTGCGGTGCGTAGTCACGCACGGGTTCGTTGACGGCAGGGGGAACGACAAAGCGCGCGTCGGTCATGGGTTAGAAACTCCGGGCAACGAAACGTCGGCGGCGAGCAGCCGCAAAGGGGAGCAGCGCCAGCCACCACGGGCTGGGTTGGCGATCGCCGGCGACACTACAGCCACGCTTGCTGGGGGAGGGCATCGGTGGGCCGGTCTCGATCCGCGGGGCTTCGACCGAGTCCCCGGGCGTCTGCGCGGGCGAGGGCCGCGGCGGCGGGGTGCCGGCGCCCAGCTCTGCGAAGTCTTCGAGTGCCGACCGCGAGGCTCGCGTCCGCGAGCACATCGAGTCGACCATCACTCCCGCGGGCGACGACTGCGCGTACACCAGGTAGGGGACGCCAGCCTCGAAGGAGCGCCCACACATCGCAGAGTGCGAGGCGCTGTACACCTCGATGCTCGGTCCGACCTCGCCCTTGAACACGCGGCTGACCTCGAAGGTGAAGCGGCTCTTGCCCGCTTCGCGCTGCACCCCGAACGTCCGGCCCTCGAAAACCACCGCTGCGTCGGCGGCGGCGGCGCGGGGAGGCGGCGGCTGGAGGCAGCTGCACGCCTGCGCCTGTGACTCGAGCGCGATCCCGATCCCGATCCCGATCCCGATCCCGATCCCGATCCCGATCGACCGCAGCACGGGCGCGGCGACAGCGGCAGGGCGCGTCCGCTGACGTGGGGGCCGGCGATGACACGAGGTTTCCCGACCGGTCGCCATCACGGCAGCGACGGTAGCAGCGCAAACGTGCGGGTGAAAGCCGCCGGGCGGTCGCGCACGCGCGCTCCCGCAAACCCGCACGAGGACCGTGGGCCGGAGCGAGCGGACGTTTGGGCTGGCGCAACCCGCGGGTCTCGGTCTACACACCGCGAGTACGCGTGGGCCCGATCGTGGTCGCCCACACGCGCATTCCCCGACAACAAGGACGGCTCTGCAATGCTCACAGTCACCAACGTCTCCAAGACCTACGGCGGCAAGAAGCTGTTCGAGGACGTGACGACGACGTTCGACGCGGGCAAGCGCTACGGTTTGACCGGCGCCAATGGTGCCGGCAAGTCGACGTTCATGAAGATCCTCGCGGGCGAGCTCGAGCCCGACTATGGCGACGTCACTCGACCCGCGCGCAGTCGGCTGTCGATGCTACATCAGGATCACTATCGCTTCGAGAACGAGCGCATCCGCGACGTCGTGGTGATGGGCAACCGCCGGCTGTGGTCGGCCATGCAGGACAAGGAGGTCTTGCTGGCCCGGGGCGAGCAGATGACCGACGACGAGGGCATGCGGCTCGGCGAGCTGGAGATGGCCATCGGTGAAGAGGATGGCTACAACGCCGAAACCGAGGCCGATCAGCTGCTCAGTGGCCTCGGGATCGCCGAAGCGATGCACGAAGAGCCTCTGACACGCCTGGACAGTGGCATGCGTCTGCGGGTGTTGGTCGCCCAGGCGCTGTTCGGCAACCCCGACATCCTGCTGCTCGACGAGCCCACCAACCATCTCGACATCGATTCGATTCGCTGGCTCGAGACGTTCTTGCAGAACTACCGCGGTGTGTTGGTGGTGATTTCCCACGATCGCCACTTTCTCAACGAGGTGTGTACCCACACTGCAGACGTCGACTACGAGAACATCATCGTCTACCCCGGCGCCTACGACGAGATGCTCCAGCAGAAGATCGAGTTTCGTACCCAGTCCGAGAAAGGCAACGCGAGCAAACAGAAGAAGATTCTCGAGCTCCAGGACTTCATCCGTCGCTTCGGCGCGAACGCCAAGAAGGCCAGCCAGGCCCAATCCCGGCGGCGGGCGATGGAGCGGATCGACATGGTCGATCTCAAGCGCTCGAACATCCAGCGACCCTTCATCCGGTTCGAGGTGAAAAAGCCCAGCGGCAAGCTGGTGCTCGAGGTCGAGAAGCTCGGCAAGTCGTTCGATGCGCAGGTCGTGCTCAAGGACATCGCGTTCACGCTGCAGCGCGGGGACAAGCTGGCGATCGTCGGCCCCAACGGCATCGGCAAGACCACGTTGTGTCGGACACTCGCCCGTCAGCTCGAGCCCGATCGCGGCAAGCTCACCTTCGGTCACGAAGCGACGATCGGCTACATGCCGCAGCACCACGAAGAGAGCGTGAGCAAGAGCGACGGCAAGACCGCCTTCGAGTGGTTGTACCAGTGGGACGAGAAAGCCTCGGTTCAAGAGATCCGCGGCCTGCTCGGACGCATGCTGTTTCCCTCGGAAGACGCCGACAAGTCGGTCAAGGCGCTGTCGGGCGGCGAGACGGCGCGCCTGCTGATGTCCAAGCTCACGCTCACCAAAGACAACCTGCTCATCCTCGACGAGCCGACCAACCATCTCGATCTCGAGTCGATCCGCGCTCTGACGGAAGCGATGCAGAAATTCGAAGGCACCTTGATCTTCGTCAGCCACGACCAGTACATGGTTCAGGACGTGGCGACGTGCGTGCTCGAGCTGCGGGGTCCGGCCGGCTGCGATTTCTTCCCGGGCTCGTTCGAGGACTTCCTCGACAAGACCGGGCGACGCACGGCGGGTATTCGCTGACGCGCTGGCCGTGGGCCGGGCGGCGAACAGCGACTGACTGCTGGGGCCCCCTGGGGCCCCCTGGGGCCCCCTGGGGATGGGTCTCGGGCGCGACGTCCGAGGCGTGGCCATACGCCGTGCTACGCTCGTCGTTCGTCTCCTGTCACAAAAGCGACCTGACATGCTCTGCCTTGCCCGTGTGTCCTTGGTTTCCCTGCTCGGCTTTGTGTTCACCTCGGGGTGCTACAACCAGCCATCGCCACCGGGGCAGGGCAACGACGGCGAATCGGCCGACAGCTCTGGCACCGACGGGGTCGTCACGGCGACCGATGGCACGACGATGACCGCATCGACGTCGATGACCACGACGACGCAGGGCGAGTCGACGGTGTCGACCTCGGCCTCGAGTACCGACCCCACCGCGACGAGCGAGTCGACCACCTCTGACCCCACGGACCCGACTCAGACCACCGGCGAGACCGAGACCGAGACCGAGACCGGCGTCGTCGCTTGTGGCGACGGCAGTGCAGCCGCGGGGGAATTTTGCCCGCCGGATGCCGCTGAGGTGTTCGGGGTCGGCAACGGGGCCGCGGATGTCGTGCTCGCAGACATCGATGGCGGCCGGCCGGACATCATCACGCTCGACATCCTCGCTTCCACCGTCAGCGTGTTGCGCAACGACGATGCCGGGAGCTTCTCCGCGGCCGAAAGCCACGCGGTCACCGACGGGGCCTGCCGCATCCAAGCGATCGACGGCGACGGCGACGATGACATCGACCTCGCGATTCTCGGCAACGGCATCGTCTCGCTCATCAACGACGGCGACGGCGGTTTCTCGCGAAACGATAGCGATGTGACGCCGTTCCCAGGCTGCGAGGACCACCACGATCTCGGGGTGCTCAATAACAACGGTGGTCCGATCGACGTGGTGTTTTCGGGCGCGTACAACAACAGCTTCGCTTCTGGGACCAACGGCGGCAGCGGCTGGGCCTTCGCTGCACCGATCGGCATCGGCGGTCCCGGCGAGAGCTCCTCGGGCGTCACCGTCACGGAGTTCTCGAGCGACGCGGACAATATCCCCGACGTTGTCGTGCTCAATCAGTACTACGGAGAGGGTCAGCTCTTCCGGGGTGACGGCGACGGTGGTTTCGCGGCCGCGGGTTCGTATGAGGCGTGTGCGGGGCTCGGTGAAGGCGCTCGCTTTGCGACCACGGGCGACCTCGATTCCGATGGACAGATCGACATCGTCACCACCTGCATGACGGGAAACTTCACGCTGGCGCTGGGCAACCCTGACGGCACGTTCGACGCGCCTGTCGAGATCCTCTTCGCTGGTGCCCATCGGCCCCTCGTCGCCGACGTCAACCTCGACGACTACCCCGATGTCCTGGTCAGCTCGTCGTCGCTGGATCGGATCAACGTCTATATCAACGATGGCGCGGGTGGCCTCGCCATGCCCGTGCAGCTCGACGTCGGCGGCCCGGCGCGCTCGGTCGACGTCGGTGATCTGAACGGCGATGGCGCGGCCGATATCGTTGCCGCCTTTACGGGCGGGCAAGGCGGCGGTGTGGCGGTGTTCTTCGGCCAACCGTAATCGTGGGACCGAAGGCCGGAAGCCTGCCAAACCCAGTTGCGCTCGCTCAACGCGGCTGCGGGCGCGCGATCGATGCCGCGGGTCCACGGCCGACCGAAGGCAGCACGCCGATCCCCACCTCGGGCTCGTCCTGGGTCGTCATCACGTCGGCCGCCGCTGCGGGCCGCCGTGCCGCGGCGCGATCCGGCGCGGGCGTCTCGCCCATCGGCGGATCCTCGACGACCGGTCGATACTCCGCCTCGACGCGATCGAGATCCCAGCGCACCGGCGTGCCATCGTCGGCCACGCTCGCCCGCGTCGGCGGCTCCGGCACGACGATGGCGGGCCGGCGATCCGGCGCCGCGGCGCGGGCGAATTGGGTGTCGGTCGGTCGGCCTTGAGGCGTGTGATAGGCCGCCTCGAAGCGCGCCTTGGCGTTGAGGACCAGCTCGACGTACTCGAGGTTTCTCGGCGGGAGCCCCTGGGCGCGCCACTTGTCGACGTTGCCCGGTCCGGCGTTGTACGCCGCCAGACCGAGCCGCACGTCGCCGTCGTAGCGGGCGATCATCTCGTGCAAGTACAGCGAGCCGGCACTGATGTTGAACTCGGGGTCATAGGGGTTGGGTCGCGACGCACCCAGTTTCTGTGCGAGCGCGGCGGCCGTCTGCGGCATCAGCTGCATCAGGCCGCGGGCCCCGGCAGGACTCTTCGCGCGCGCGACGTAGCGGCTCTCGACCCAGATGACGCCACGCAGGAGATCGGGATCCAACCCGCGCTGCGTCGCCGCGTGGGTCACCCACGGGTCGACCTCGGCGATACGCTGGTGTTCCTCGACCGAGAACTCGCTCGCATCGACATGATGGACCTCGGGCGCGCTGGCGCCTGAGCCCGGCGCGCGGGGCGGCGGGCCGGACAATGCGCTACAGCCCATCGAGAGGATCCCCACGGCGATCAGCGCGCTGACGGGGAGGAAGGGGAGGCGAGGGGGGTTCACCCCGTTTGTATAGAGGCATCTCGCTGGGGTTCGGAAGTTTCTGGCCGCGGTGAGCCCGGCGGCCCACATCGGCGGAATGTTGAACTACGCTGTAGTCCCGCTGATGCGACGTACTTCATTTCTCCTGAGCGCCTTGTGCCTTCTCCCGACCGTCGCGGCTGCCAAGGAGTCCAGCGCCGGCTATCACCCCTACTCCGGGGGCAGAACGGGCGTGCGGCGGCTCGATCTGAGCCCCGAGGCTCGCGCCGGAGGTCGCTACCTCGCGTCCGAACCAGCGCAGCCGGATCTGAAGCGGCTCGATCCGATCATGCGAGGCGAGCTACCCGCCGATCCCGATGGCAAACAGCCCACCACTGGCCTGCCCGACGGCTGGGTGCAGCGCGGCACGATGGTGCTTCCGGCGCAGGTGGACGACGGCACGCTGGCGATCGAGCCCGAGACCATTTTTGCGGTGACGGACATCCCCGGCAACGCCTACCCACGCAAGCACACGCTGTTTCTCAACTTCAACGGCGGCATGCTCACCTCGGGCGGCGACAACTCGGCCGAGGACGTGTCGCAGCTCGCGAAAACCGGAGTCTATCCGTCGTGGACTCAGGGCGAAGCGAAGGCGGTCGCGATCGCCCAAGCGGTGGCCGTCGACTTCGAGCCGTTTGGCGTGGCGGTCGTCTACGAGACGCGGCCCGAGAAGGTCTTGCCGTACACGATGGAGATGATGGGCGGCGAGTGGCAGGACACCAATATCGATTCGCCCGCCGGCGGCGTAGCGCCGGGTGCCGACTGCGGCGCGCTGGGCCAGCGTCACGTGGTGTATGCGTTCTCGAGCGCATCCACCGTGCAGATGGCGAACACCGCCAGCCAAGAGGCAGGCCACGCCTACGGTCTCGATCACGTCTTGGACTGCAACTCGGTCATGTCCTACTGCGGCGGCGGCGACG
>CANLQR010000135.1 GCA_947492135.1 Deltaproteobacteria bacterium
GTCCAAGACGGCAGCTGCGCCCCATCCGCGATGGCCCGCCTCGAGGCGACCGCGGGCCGTTCCGCGGGGGGCCGCTGCACGTTCGCCCTCGAGCTGAACAACCGCGCCGCGACCCCGCTGGAGCTGCGCGGCGGTGCGGTCGTGCATCCGAACTGGGAGGTCTTTGCCTACGATGCTCGGGGCCGGCAGCTCGCGGTCGCCAGTGCCGGTGCGCCGCGGTCGATCGGCGCGCGTGCGGTGCAGCGACTCGACTTCACCATTGGAGACGCGGTCGTGCGATCGAGCTTCTCTGCGCCCGGCGTGGTCGCGGCCGCGCCGGTGCTGGTGGAGTTGCGCGAGCGCGGAGCAGCGGCGCGACCGGTGCGGCTGCGCCTGCCGCGACTCGCGTCGCAGTAGGGGCCGGAGGCACCTCGGGCGCAGTGCATCGATTCGTCGTACTCGCTCAGCGCCAACGCACCACATCCACGCGCGTACCGGTCGACACCAGGACGTGGTCGAGCCCCACAACCTCGACCCGCGAGCCGGCCGGTGCCTCCCAGAGCACCGCGCTGCTGTACACGTCGTAGATCGCGGTGTCACCGGTTGGGTACACCACCCCGACGATCTCAGTGGGGCTCAGGCGCGCCATCTCGCGGATGTCGGGCAGCGTCGTCGCAGACACGACGGCGCTCGAGTCCGCGAACGGGCCGATCCCGGCGAGCAACGACAGCAGCGCGAAGGGTTGACGGAAGGCGTCAGGCCGCCAAGGCGACCAGAGATCCGGGCGCTACGAACTCGACACCTTGACGTAGCCACAGTACCAGCCGGGGACTCGCTGGTTGGCCTGGGCGAAGTACACAAGGTTGTCATCTCCGGTCGAGACCACGACGCTCGGGCCGCCGCTGGTCGGCAAGGTGACCGGGGTGGAACCAGGATCGTCTTTGTAGCTGACGCTGTTCGCGGAAGCGCCCGCTTGCACGAACACAAAGGTCACCGGGCTGGTGCTCGTCACCGAGATGGTGGGGGCGGTTGCCGAGGTCGCGCCCAGGAGCGCCCAGGAACTCGTTGTCGTCTCTCGCCAGGAGAGGCTCGTCGGACTATCGCACTTGATCTCGATGGTGGGCACGATGCCTTTTCTATCTGATTCGGTGGGTCGTCGCAACACAGCGAGAGGACTTCGGTTCACCCGCACGGGGCGCCGCATTGCTCGAGCCATGCGTCGAGCTCGGCCGCGCGAGCGTCGAAGCCGGCCCCAGCGAAATTCGCTCGGGCTTCGCGAACCAGGGCGCCGGCCTCGCGAGCGTGCGGGCCGGACGTGCTCGCATCGGGCCGCAATGCGCGGCCGAGCGTCCAACGCAGCTCGGTGCTCAACGACGGGTCCTGCGCGAGCGCTGTGGGCAGGGCCAGGGCGGCCCGCAGACTCACGATGCCGCCGACGTGGTCGCCCAAGCCCAGCAACGCGCGGCCCCGTCCGAACAGTGGATAGGCGCGTCGGGGATCATCGTTCGGGGTCTCGACGGCCAGCATGGCCAGCGCGTCGTCGTACAGCGCGAGCGCAGCCGCACTGGAACCCTTGGCCAAGAAACAATCGGCGGTGTTGCTGTCGAGCATGCCGAGCTCGACCCGGTCGGGAACCGACGCCGACGCCCATGCGATCCGAGCTTCGCGATACAACGCGATCGCTTGGTCGAGGTCACCCTTGCCTTGATGGAGGGCCCCGAGCAAGTTGGCCGCCTCACCGCGGATCGCGGCAGGAACCCGCTCGTCGAGGCTCGCGTGGGTGGACGATGCCTCCGAGAACGCCCGCTCGAGATCGCCCTGGAAGCGAAGTACGTGGGCGAGCAACAGCTGTGTACGCACCGACGCGGCAGTGCGCTTGCGATCGAACGAGTCGTACACCGCCAAGGCCGCCTCGAGTTGAGCGCGGGCATCGTCGAGATCACCCCCGGTGTACGCGAGGAGCCCGCGCCGGTGCAGCGCGAACGCCAGCAGCGGCAGGTGGCCGCGGTCCTGCGCGAGCGCACGGGCGCGCTCGGCCGCAGCAAGGGCAACGGCGGTTTGCCCGCGCCGCAGCTGCGCCTCGCCGAGCAAGAACAGCACCTCGATCAGCTCGATGTCCGTCCGGGGCTCGAGCTCCTCGTACAGTGCAACCGCCTTCTCGGCGGCATCGGCGGCATCGTCGAGGCGATCGCTCCTCAGCGCGACGATGGCCTCGAGCCGCCAACTCAGGGCTCGATACTGGGGCTCGTCGTCGAGCCGAGCCAGCTTGCCGCGCAACGTGGCGAGCCAGGCCTGAGCCAGCGAGGGGTCGCGCTCTTCGTCGGCAACGAACACCAACTCGCCGAGCGCAGCGATGGCCCGGTTGGTCGCCTCGGTGTGCTCGGCAAGCTCGAGCGCGGCCTCGAGATCACGGCGGGCGTCGGCCCACCGACGCACCGTGCGCAACAGCTTTCCGCGATTGAGCAGCGCGTCGAGCCGCAACGCCGGGACGTCGTTGTGCACTTGGGCGGCAACGACGGCGCTGTTGGCCGCCTCCATCCCGCGGGCTTCGTCGCCACCGACGCCGGCGGCCCAGGAACGCGCGACCAGCGAGCGAACCTCGGCGGCCTCGGTGGCCAACGCCTCGGGGACCGGCGCAGGTCCGCGCAAGAGCATGTCGACGTCGGCACACGCGGCGATCGAAGGCAGCTCGCCCACGATCGTGGTGGCGAAGGCGGCCGTGCGAGGATCGGCGAGGAGTAGCTGCTCGACCGCGGCACGCACATGCACGACGCCTTCGTCGAGGCAGGCCATGCGCAGCGCCAGGGTCTGTTCACCGGCCTCGCGACGCACCCACGTCGCCTCGCACGCGTCAGCTCGACCGTCGGTCCACGCGAACGCATACGCGTCGAGCTGCGTCGCCACCTGCTCGCGCACACGCTCGACATCGGGCAGACCCGAGTCCGCGAGCGCACGGGCAACCGCGGTTCGATCGATGTCGCTCCACGCGGGCATGGGCTGCTCGCGCAGACCCGCGCAGGGTTCTTCACCCTGCATGACGCCGCTGACCCGCAGCACGCCGCCCAGTGCCAGGACCAGCACCGCGCCCACGCCCGCGCCACGCACTCGTCGACGATTCGTCAGGCCGCGCTCGAGCGCGGCGAGCAGGGCATCCATATCGGCGTAGCGGTCGTGACTGGCCACCGCCAAACCGCGGCGCACCACGTCGAACACCCACTTGGGCACCGGCGGAACGCCGGCTGGCGGGCGTCGGGCGACCGGCGGGGACGATTGGATCGCGTAGAGCAACCCCATCGCCGAGTCGCCGGAGAACGGTCGCGCGCCGTAGAGTGCCTCATACAGCGCGACGCAGAACGCGAACTGATCGCTGCGAGGATCCGCCACCTGGCCCAGAAGTTGTTCAGGTGCCATGTACGCCAGCGTGCCGAGCATGGTGCCGGTGCGCGTGAGTATCTGGTCGGCCGAACCCTGCGACACCGAGGCGCGGTCGCTGTCTTCGCTGGTCGCGCTGCTGCTGGAGCTGGACTCGGCCTCGTGCGGCATCGGGCCCGGCTCCGTGCCCACGCCGCGCGCCAAGCCGAAGTCGAGCACCTTGACGATCCCGCGCTCGCCGACGATGCAATTGGCCGGCTTGAAGTCGCGATGCATCAGCCCCTCGGCATGGGCCGCCGCGAGGCCACGGCCGGCCTGGCCATAGACCTCGAGCACCTCGAGCCACGCGCGCGGCGTTCGCTGCCACAGACTCAGGGGGGTGCCGACCACGAGCTCCATCGCCATGCAGAGGCGACCGTCGATCTCGTCGACGTCGTAGACGCGCACGACATTGGGGTGCGACAGGCGAGCCAGTGCCTGCGCCTCGCGGAGCAACCGCCGCTGGTGATCGGCGTCTTGCGCGTCGTGCAGCAGCTTGATGGCGACGTCGCGGCCGAGGGTCTCGTCGTGGGCCCGCAGGACCTTGCCCATGCCGCCCTGGCCGAGCGTGCCTCGCACGAGATAGCGGCCGATACGATACTCCTCGACGGGGTGTCCGAACAGACGCGCACCGACGTTGTCCCGCTGCACTCGCATGTCGAGCCGCAACGGCTGACCGTTGAAGCTGTGGTCGACCATCGTGTTGTGCAACGCGCGGTCGCTCGCGGGGCCCGACGGGTCGCCCGCGCCGGAGCTCCGAGGTACGCCGAGGACGGGCTCGCGCTCGCGCTCGCGCTCGGCAGTCGATATTTCAGTCCCCATCGCTTGGTCTCCCGGGGGTAGTGCGTTCGACCGTGCGAGTGTTCATGGCCCGGCAGACTTTCGCGGACAATCGCCCGTCAGGCCGGCGGCAGCTGCATCGTGGCACGGATCCGAGCCACCCACGCGTCGAGTTCGGCGAGCGTACTCTCGCGGGTCTCGCGGCTCGCGGGCAGCTGTCCGATCACGCGCTCGAGGAGCTCGCGGCCGCGGTGAAGCCGGGACCGGGCGGTCGCGGGGGGAATCTCCAACACCGCCCCGATCTCCGTGGAACTCAGATCCTCCCAATACCGCAGCTCGAGCACGACCTGCAGCTCGATGGGCAGCCGCCGCAGGGCCTCGAGCAACAGCTGCTCCTGCTGTCCGGCGCCCACGATGGTGCTCGGCCCCGGGGAAAGGTCATGGATGCTTTCGGAGCTCAGCGCCTCCACCCGCGCCGCGCCTTGGGTGCGACGAAAATGGACCTTGAGCACGTTGAAGGCGACGCTGAACAGGTAGGAGCGAAACGACGCGTCGTCGCGCAATCGGTCGCGGCCACGAAGGCAGGCCTCGAAGGTCTCCTGGATGAGGTCGTCGTGATCGTCTCTGAGCTTGTTGGCGAAAAAGCGCGAGACCGGCTCGAAGTAGCGGCCAAACAGCTCCTGGCCTGCGCGGACGTTGCCGTCGCGCCACGCCGCGAGCAGCTCGGGGTCGCGAGTCACGCGGCGCAAGTTACCACTGGTCTTTGTCGACCGGCCGGGCTTGCCGTGCGCCTTGGCCTGCGCCGGCTTTGGCGCCCGGACCCGGGAACGCGCGCGTGAACAGGACTTCATGGGCGGGCGCAACACCGGCGGGCCACCGATGCGCCGCGACGATTGGGCAGCGTCGCGCACATTGGTACCCTCCCGACCGCCTGTGATCGCCCGCGTCCATCTCCGAAGTTTGCTCGCGACCGCCCTGGGCGCGCTGGTCGTCGCCGCCGGACCTGCCGAGGCGAATGAGGGCCAGTGGATGCCCCGACAGATCCCCGATCTCGATGCCGAAGCGATGCGGAAGGCCGGCTTGCGCTTGCCGTTGACCGACCTGCACGCGCTCGATGAGGCCGGCCACGAGATCGGGATCCTCGCGGCGACGGTGAACCTCTCGGGATGCTCGGCGGGGTTCGTCTCGGCGCAAGGGCTGGTCGCGACCAATCACCACTGTGCCTACGGGGCGATCCAGGCCGCGAGCTCGGTCGAGCACGACTACTTGAAGGATGGCTTCGTCGCTGCCGACCGTGCCGCGGAGATCATCGCCAAGGGGGCGACCGTGCAGATCGTCGAGTCGGTGACGGATGTGACGGCTCGCGTGCGCGCGGTAGCGGACGCCCAGGCCGATCCGAGCGCCCGCGCCCAAGCCGTCGAGGCCCTGCGCAAGACGATGGTCGCCGAGTGTGAGGCGCCTCCGCCGGCGCCCGCCCCGACTCGGCGTTGTCGCGTTGCCGATTTCTACGCCGGCGCCGAGGTCCAGCTGATCGCGTCGATCGAGCTGCGTGACGTGCGATTGGTGTACGCGCCGCCCTCTGCGATCGGCAACTACGGCGGCGAGATCGACAACTGGATGTGGCCGCGCCACACCGGCGATTTCTCGCTGCTGCGCGCGTATGTGGGGCCCGACGGCGCCCCCGCGGAGTACTCGACCGAGAACATTCCCTACCAACCCAAGCGACACCTCGCGGTCGGGACCGGCGTGGCCCCCGGCGACTTCGTCGCGGTGCTGGGATTCCCCGGAACGACGCAGCGCTACCAGAGCGCCGCCGAGGTCGCCCGGCACATCGATCAGGTGTTCCCCGCGCGGATCGATCTGTACGGCGAGTGGATTGCGATCCTCGAGGCCAACGCCGCGCGCGACGCCGGCGCCCGCATCAAGGTCGCCGCCAAGCTCAAGGGCCTGCAAAACCGGTTCAAGAATTCCCAAGGCATGCTCGATGGCCTTCGACGCAACCGTACGGTCGAGCGACGCCGGCGCGAAGACCAAGAGCTACGGGCATGGATCGGCGCGCACCCCGAAGGCGGCTCGAGCAAGATCCTCGACGCACTCGATGCGCTGTCGAACGAACGCCGTGACGAGTTCGACCGCGACTTTCTGATCGACAACCTCACCCGAGGCGCCAACTCGCTGGCCATGGCGATCGACGTGGTCCGTCGCGCACGCGAGCGCGACAAGCCCGATCTTCAGCGGGTCAGTGAGTACATGGACCGCACGGCGGCCGAGCTGTGGTCGACCCAGACCCGGCGCGTGCGCGACTACGATGTGGCGGTCGACCGGGCGCTCCTGGGCAGTCTGCTGCGCCGCGTCGCCGCGTTGCCGGCAACCCGCCGATTCGTCGACGCCGGCGAGCGCGAGGTCGAGGGCCTGCTGCGCAGCAAGCTCATGGACGAGAGCTTCGCCAAGGGGCTCTGGGAGGCGGACTGGGCCACGATCGAGGACGAGGACGATCCCATGATCGCGTTCGCGCGCGCGCTCGTACCGGTGCTCGAAGAGTACGAGCGGCGCGGCCGAGCGCGTGACGGCGTGCTGCTCGGTGTCGGCCCCGGCTACTTCGAGTTGCTTCGTGCCGTGCGCACCGGACCGGTCTATCCCGATGCCAACGGAACCCTGCGGTTGAGCTGGGGCACGGTCGGCGGGTACTCGCCGCGCGAAGGCTTGCAGGCCACGGCCCAAACCACGGTCACGGGGATGCTGGAGAAATCCACGGGCGTCGAACCCTTCGACGTCCCGACCCGGGTGCGCGAGGCCGCGTCGCGCTCGACGTCGAGCCGGTGGGCCGACCCCACACTCGGCGACGTGCCCGTGGGATTCTTGTCGAACTGCGACACCACCGGCGGCAACTCGGGGAGCCCCGTCATCGATGGTCAGGGTCGCTGGGTCGGTCTCAACTTCGATCGGGTCTGGGAGAATGTCGCGGGCGATTTCGGCTACAGCCCCGAGCGATCGCGCAACGTCGTGGTCGACGTACGCTATCTGCTGTGGCAGCTCGACGAGGTCGAGCATGCGCAGTGGATCCTCGACGAGCTCGGCGTGACCAAGGCCGGCGCTGCGGCACCGACCGTCGCGATGCCTTCGGAGATCGGGGTGCCACCGCAAGCGGACCCAACCCCAGCGATCACCCCGACCTCCCGCGGTTGCGGGTGCTCGACGAGCCCGGATTCACCCGCATGGGTCGGGCTGATGGTCGCGATGACGGCGTTCGGGTTTCGTCGGCGTCGAAGCCAGCGGCGTCACGAGGCACTCGCCGAGACCACCGCGTCGGCGTCGTAGCCGCACACCGTGCCGTGGAACTCGGCGTCGAAGTCGGCTTGGGTTTGGGCACCCGTGCCGGTGATCGAGGCCGAGACCGTGGCCCTCATGTCGGTCGTGAAACGCGTCGCGGTCCGGTTCCCCACACCCGGCCGCAGGCGTTAGCATGATCACCATGCGATCAGTTGGCCTCGCCCGTTCAGGTCTTTGGCTCGTGGCTCTGGCCTGCGGTTGCGGTGACGACACCGCGGCACTCGACGCGGGTGACACCACCGGACCCGGCACGACGTCCGGCGGTGACTCGAGCACGACCATGGTCGCCGACAGCTCGAGCTCCGCCGCCGACACTTCGACGACGAGCAGTGCTGCCACGACGGTCGCCGACACCAGCGGCAGCGACGAGAGCTCGTCGAGCACCGGCACGCCGAACAGCCCGCCTGTCGCGGTCGACGATCTCTACGTGATGGTGATGGACGACGCCCCCCTGGCGCTGGCTGCCCGGCAGGGCGTTGTGGTCAACGACAGCGATCCCGACGGCGATCCGATCACCGTCACCGACTTCGACGCGCTTTCGCAGCAAGGCGGCGCCGTCGCAGTACAGCCGGACGGCGCGCTCACCTTCACGCCCTCCGCGGGCTTTTGGGGCGAAGACGGGTTCGAGTACACCATCGACGACGGCAACGGCGGCAGCGCCACCGCGCGGGTTCGGCTGATGGTGACCCCGACCACGGTGTCGCTGGGACAGGTCACCGCGGGCATCGGCGGTTTCACCATCGAGGGCAACAGCGGTGAGGCCGGTTGGTCGGTCGGCGGTGGCGGCGATGTCGACGGCGACGGCCACGCCGATGTGCTGGTGGGCGCGGTCTCGGCCGACGTCGATGGCACCGGCGAGGGCCGGGCGTTTGTCGTGTTCGGGAAGTCCGACGGCGAGACCGTGGCACTCGCCGACGTGCTCGCCGGTGAGGGCGGCTTCGCGATCGATGGCGACGCAGACACCGATCAAGCCGGATTTTCGATCGCACACGCGGGCGACGTCAACGGCGACGGTCTGGCCGACGTCGTCGTCGGAGCGCCGCAGGCCAACGCCGTCAGCGATGACGAGGGGCGGGCGTACGTCGTCTTCGGCAAGCCCGATGGCGACGCGGTCGCTCTCGAGACCCTCGCGGCCGATGGCGCCGGATTCGTCATCGACGGCATCGCGAGCAATGACCTTGCCGGCACCGCGGTCGCCGGCGCGGTCGACGTCAACGGCGACGGTCTCGACGACCTCATCGTCGGCGCGCCGCAGGCCAACGTGGGCGGTGTGCTCGACGCCGGTCGTGCGTGGGTCGTGTTCGGCAAGGCCGACACCGACCCGGTGCTGCTCGCCGATCTCGACGGTGGTGCTGGCGGCTTCACAATCGACGGGATCGCCACCGACGATCACACCGGTGCCGCGGTCGCGGGTGGTGGCGACGTCAACGGCGATGGTCTCGAGGACATCATCATCGGCGTTCCGTATGCCAACCCCGCGGGTGGAAACTCCGGGCGGGCGTACGTTGTATTCGGCAAGTCCACCACGACGCCGGTCGATCTGGCGGACGTGCTCGGTGGTTCGGGCGGCTTCACGATCGCTGGCATCGCCGCCCTGGATCTCGCAGGTGCCGCCGTGGCCGGTGGCGGTGACGTCAACGGCGACGGCCTGTGCGACGTGGTGATCGGAGCGCTGGGGGCCGAAGGCGACCTGGGCCTGCAGGGGCGGAGCTTTGTCGTGTTCGGCAAGTCGGACGGTACGGCGGTGTTGCTTGCGGACGTGGTCACCGGGACCGGCGGCTTTCTCATCGAAGGCGAGGTCGCGGGCGATTTCTCGGGATGGTCGGTGGCCGCCGGTGGCGATCGCGACGGCGATGGGCTGGCCGACGTGGTCATCGGCGCCCAGGGTGCAGACTTCGTGGGGTTCGCCGCAGGGCGCACGTACGCGGTGTCAGGGCGATTGGAGACGATGGCCATCGCGCTTGGTGAGATCGCCAGCGGCATGGGTGGATTCGCGATCGATGGCGAAGCCGACCAGGATCTGTCGGGTTGGAGCGTCGCCAACGCCAGCGACGTCTCGGCCGACGGCTTTGCCGATCTGGTCATCGGCGCACCACAAGACGGCGGGCTTGGTCGCGCGTATGTGGTGTTCGGTGGCGACTTCGACGCCAGCATCGCGTTGGTCGGGACACCGGGCGATGACGAGTTGTTCGGCACCGATGACGACGAGACCATCGTGGGGGGTGATGGCGCCGATACGCTGCACGCGATGGCCGGCTTCGATACCGTGTACGGCGGCCGCGGCGACGATCTCATCGCGCTGACCAGCCCGAATTTCTTTCGCATCGACGGCGGGCTCGGCTTTGACACCATCGTGCTCGAGGGCGACGGCCTCGCGCTCGACCTCCCCGCCTACTTCGAGCCCGCGATCGCGGGCATCGAGGGGGTCGACCTCACCGGCACCGGTGACAACACGCTGTTCCTCGAGACCCGTGACCTGCGAGCGCTTTCGAAGACCTCGAACACGCTGATCGTCGTCGGCGACGAGGGTGACCAAGTGGTCGCCGAACTCGGCGCCGCCGGTTTCGCCGACCTCGGCAGCGCGAACGGGTTTGCGGCGTACAGCGACGGCGTCGTGACCCTGCTGGTGGCAGACGCCGTCGAGGTGTTCGTCTCGCTGTGAGCCGGCCGTCGCCCAGGCCTATAGTGCGGCCTCGAGCCGCTCACAGATCGTTCGCAGCACCTTCACGCGCGCGAAGTTCTTGTCGTTCGCCTCGACGAGCGTCCAGGGCGCCATCTCGGTGCTGGTGCGGTCGATCATGTCGGTGACCGCCTGCTCGTAGCGCGAGGATTTTTCGCGGTTGCGCCAGTCGTCAGGCCCGATCTTGTGGCGCTTGATCGCCGCGGTCTGGCGATCCTCGAAGCGCCGAAGCTGCTCGTCCATGTCGATCTGCAACCACAGCTTCACCACGATGGCGCCGTGCTCGACCATCTGTTCCTCGAAGTCGTTGATCTCCGAGTAGCCGCGCATCCAGTCGGACGTGGAGCAGAACCCCTCGACGCGCTCGACCAGCACCCGGCCGTACCACGAGCGATCGAAGATCACGAGCTTGCCGAGTCGTGGCAGATGGCGCCAGAATCGCCATAGATACGGACGGGCGCGTTCTTCGTCGGTCGGTGCTGCGGTCGCCACCACGTTGTAGTGGCGCGGGTCGATGGGCGCGGTGACCCGACGGATCGCGCCGCCCTTGCCCGCGGCGTCCACCCCCTCGAACACGACCACCAGCGACCGCTTGCGAAACTTGGCCCGGCGCACGCACTTGGCCAACCGGCCCTGCCAAAGCTCGAGTTCACGCTCGTAGTCGGCCTCGTCGAGCTTGCTACCCGCGAGGTCGAGGGCTCGCAGCACATTGTGTTCGTCGACCGCCGCCACCGGATGGACCGCGGTCTCGGCGGGTTGGGCCGGCACGTCGTCGTTGCACAGCGCGTCCAAGAGTGCCCGTCCGACCGTCACGGCGCGGTAGCGCTCGTCCAGACCCGGCACGACGATCCACGGCGCGAAGTCGGTGCTGCTCTCCCGGACTGCACGACTCGCGGCGGCGATGGATCGGTCGTAGGCCTCGAAATTGCGCCAGTCCTTCGCGGTCACCCGCCAGCGGGTGGCCTTGTGTTTTTCCAGCTCGCGGAACCGGCGACGCTGTTCCTTCTTCGAGATGTGAAACCACAGCTTCAGCAGGACGAAGCCCTCGTTGGCGAGCATCCGCTCGAACCGGGTTGCCCGCTCGATCGCGCGGTCGAATTCGGCGGCGTCGATCGTTCCGTCGACGAACGCCTGCAGCGGCGCGTTGTACCAGCTGTCGAAAAAGATCCCGACCTCGCCCTTGGGCGGCAGCGCCCGCCAGTAGCGCCACAGTGGCGGACGGTCGCGCTCCTCATCGGTGGGTGCGTCGAAGGCGAAGGTATGCACGCGGCGGGGATCGAGCCACGTGTTGATGAGCTGCACGGTCTCGCCCTTGCCCGCGGCGTCAACCCCGGCGATCACCACGAGCACCGCCTGCTTCCCCTGCTCGCGCAGCGCGAGCTGAGCCGCGAGCAAGGCTTCACGAAGCTCCGCCTCGGCGTGCTCGTAGGCATCTTTGGTGAGCACGTGGTCGATTTCTGCGGATTCGAACATGGTGTGGGTCGAGCACTGTAGCAGGCTTGGGCGATCGGCCGCCGGGCACGGCGAGGGTTTTTGAGGGGATGGTGTTGATCTGCTCGCACCGACAGCACGACCCCGCTACCATGTTCGGCTCGCAGATGGCGTGTCCGACCCTTGCAATCCGACGGCGACGCTTGGCTGACCGCGTGATGCTGGTCGGGTGTGCGGGCCTGTTGGCGGTCTCGATGGCGAGCGCCTCTTGGGGCTGTGGATCGAACGCGTTCGCGTGTGGCGACGATTCGCAGTGCGCGGGCAGTGGCGTGGGTGGGCTGTGCGAAGCGAGTGGTTTCTGCAGCTTTCCCGACGAGGGATGCGACTCCGGCCGCCGCTACGGCGACCATGCCGAGGGTGGGTTCGCCGGCGCGTGTGTCGACCTTGGCGAGACCAGTTCGTCTTCGGGCCCATCCACGGCCACGGCCACGGCCACGGCCACCGCCACGACCACGATCACGACCACGCTCGATAGCACTGCCGTGACCCTCACGTCCGAGGCAACCACGGCGCCGTCGACCGAGCCAACCGTGACGACCACCGCCGGTTCGCAGGACACCAGCTCAGTGGACGGCTCGTCGACCACGGGGTCGACGTCGGGCTGTGGCGTCGGCTGGTGGGACTGCGATTTTTCGATGCGCCTGAGGCTTTCGCTCGGGCCAGACACGCAGGCGGTTGCGGCGCCGATGCCCCTGTTGGTGTCGTTGACACCCGCGCGCTGGGATTCGAGCACTGCGCAGCCGCAAGGACAGGATCTCCGCTTCGTGGACGCCGACGGCGCGATCGTGCCCCACGAGATCGAGAGCGTGGGCCCAACGACGTTGGTGTGGATCCGCTGGCCGGATGTCGATGCGAACGAGATCACGCTGTACTGGGGAAATCCCGACGTCCCCGATGGTCAAGCGCCCGCATCGGTGTGGCAGGACGATCACGAGGCGGTCTGGCACATGGCCGATGGCACGGACTCGCTCGGGTTCCACCTGCTCGGATCGTACGGTGCCGAGGTGGTCGACGGCCGCATCGCGCAAGCCAGCGCGTTCGACGGAACCAGCTACATGCAAGGCGAGCAGGGCGACTCGATGGCCGCGCTGTTCGCTGGCCCCGCGACCATCGAGGCCTGGGTCTACCTCGATTCGTTCGGCAGCCAGGGTCGCGGGCGCGTCGTCGACAACGCCAACGACCCCGGGCCCACCGTGGGGTGGTCCTTGCAGGTCCGCGACGCATCGCCCATCAACGGGATCCTCCTCGAGTTGGGACACGATCAGACCGAGCAGGGCTGGTCCGCGGCCGATGTCGTGAACGTCGGCCAGTGGTACTACCTCGCAGTGGTGCACCTCGATGGCGAGGTGACGCTCTACGTCGATGGCGCTGCGCAAGAGAGCACGACGTGGCCGGGTGTCGGCGAGATCGCGCTCGACACCGACACTCCGGTGACGATCGGGCGGGTGTCCGGCACCAATGCGGGGTGGTTCGACGGGGTGATCGACGAAGTGCGGCTGTCGAGCGTGGCCCGTGATGGCGACTGGATCGCGACGCAGTTCGCGTCGGCAGCCGACGCGGTGCTCGCCTACGGCCCAGCTGAACTACAAATGCGCTAGTGCACCGGCGATTCAAAGCGGTCGCCGTGCTCTGGCGAGCCGGCGGTTCCGCTGTTTCAGGGCGGTGAGGCACGCCTTGTTGTTGCGGTGGAATACCGGCCCACTGTCGTCGCCTTGGTCCTCGACGAATTCGCGGTTGGCCAGCGCGCTCTCGAGGCGCGGGAGCAGCGAGCCGAACGTGTCGGTCGGACACGGGTCGCACGGTCCACCTGTGACGCGAAGCTTCGTCGCGCCGCTGGCGGCGTGGCCGACGCTCGCGTCGAGCGATCGGCGTTTCACCTCGAGTCGCGTGCAACCGCTGCAGACCCTGGGTTCGCAGTGCGTGCGTTCGATCGGGGGACTCGCGCACGCGAGTGCTGCGGAATACCGCGCGCCCGTATAGCGCAGTGCCTGTTCGGCGGGAACCAGGCCGAGTCCGAAGGTCTGCAGCCCACCGATCGCCCGCACGCCCTCACCGTCGGGGCCCGACGTGGTGCGGCTCGGGCCGAGCACCGCGACGCTGCCGCCGAGCTCGAGCCGGTAGAACCACGCGTCTTTCGTTCCGGGCTTGGTTCCGAGTACTTCGGGGATCTCCGCGACCAGTGATCCCTCGACGTGCTCCAGATCGATCGCGACGCAGCGGGCCTTGTCCGACCAGATCAGCTGCCGCGCGTCGACGAACACGCGCAGCTTGCCGGTATCCGGGATCCACGGGACCTCGGCCAGCGCACCGGGGTCACGCAGCTGTGCGAGCTCAGGAGCGTGCGTCCTGGCCCACATCCACAGCTGTTGCGCAGTCCAGCGGACGCACTCGTTCGACTCGCACACCGCGAAGTGCCCAGGGTCGTCCGACAGACCGCACTCGACGTCGAGCTGACAGCCTGCCCACGGATCGTCGGTCGGGGTGCTCGCGTCCGCCGACTGCGGGACCACCGAATCGCCGGCGGCAGGGTCGACCCAAGGCTCCGACGGGCCGGTGGGGACCAGGCGCGGCGTGCAAGCCAGGGTTCCGAGCCACAGCATTCGTGCGAATCCATGGCGCGCGCAACGACCGCCCACGCTCACGATCTCGACTCCCAGACGACGAGCGCCGGCAGCTCGAGTGCGGTGAGAAATCCGCCTTTGCCTGCACCGGTGTCGATCGCGACGACGCACTCGCCCGCCCACAAATCCGACGGATCGCTGGGCGTGTGGAACGAGAGCTCGGGTGGAAGGGTCTCGGTGACGGTGTGACCAACGACGACCCGCTTGCCGCGATAGTTGCGGAAGAACTCCTCGCTGCGGGTCCACAACAGGGCGATGCGCGGCGTGGTATCGCGCGGGTGCGCGAATACGCCGTCACGTTCGATGAGACCCGCGTGCACGTAGATCCCATGCTCATCCTCGTGGAAGTAGGCGAGCCCGCGCATCCACGCGATGACATCCTTGGGAAAGAAGCTGCCCAGATACAGCGGGCCGATCTCGTCCACCGAGGGGCGTTCGTCGTCTTGCGGCGGTATCCCGCCGGTGAAGCTGCGCATCGCCGCGAGGCAGCCGTTGCCCGGTGGATACACGAACTCATCCCAGCCGCCATCGATGACGCGCAGCCACGCATCTTCGTGGTTGCCGCGCAGGCAAACCACGGAGAATCTGCCCTGCTCTTCGAGGGCTCGCACAAAGCCGATGACCTCGGCCGAGTGGGCGCCACGGTCGAGATAGTCCCCGAGGAAGACCACCGTGTCGGCTGCCACCATGGCCGGCAACCGGGCAAACAAGGTCCGCAGCGCGTCGATGTCCCCGTGGATGTCACCGACGACGAAGGTCCGTCCAGGCATGCCGGGAGAGTATCCCGCGATCGATGACGATTGGCCCTGCTCACCGCGATCGAGACCGGCGTTGGCGGCGGTCATCGTCTATCGCAGATCCTCGAGCGGCTCGGAGTACACCTCATCGACCGCGAGGTGCACCCCGACCGAAACCAGCTCGAGCCGCTCGCCGGCACCTGCCTCCACAACGGCCCATCCACCTTCGTCCTGTCGCCGATGCACGGTCAACCGCCGGCTCCGGTGCGAGACGAAGACCACCTCGCGCACGCTGGCGAGCAGCTGGTAGTGCCGGAGCTTCTCTCCGCGATCGTACTCCTCGGTCGAAGGGCTCGTGACCTCGACCAACAGGACCGGGTTCGTCACGGCGATCGGGTCGTCGCTCGCGCGTTGGGTCTTGCCGCAGATCACCGCGACGTCGGGGTAAGTCGACAAGCCAGTGGCGGGGATGCGCACCCTCAGATCCGAGGTGAACGGACGGCACGGAGACCGCAGCGACGCCCGAAGTGCGCCGATCATCGCGGCCGCGAGCGCCGCGTGGTCGGGACTCCCGCCGGCCATCGCATAGATCTCTCCATCGAGGTACTCGTGCCGCGTCGAACTCTCGTCCTCTAGCGCCACGTACTCGGCGTACGTGTAGTGGAGCCTGCGCACGCTGGTGGACACTCGACCAGGTTAGCACCCCATCCAGCCGGTGTGCGCCGGGCTGCGGTGGCGTTGGCGGATCCAGCGTGACGGGCTCCCCAAAGCAGCTGCGCGCCCCGGCTTCGCCCCCGGGACACGATGCCGCCCGAAGCCGACCAAGACCGCCCGCCGCGTCTCGCAAGGATCACGGCGACGTCAAACTCGGCGCACCAGTGGGCTCGCCGACCCGCATCATCCGGCGGCAAGCGGGCGGTAGTACGCCTCCATCTCGCGCGGTGCGATGGTCAGCCCGCGGATCATCGCGGGCTTCGGCGCGGGATCCACGGCGCGCAACTCGGCGCGCGACAGGAGGGTCGCGAACACGATTCGCATCTCGAAGCGCGCGAAGGCCATGCCGATGCAGGTGCGCCGGCCGCCACCGAACGGGAAGAACTGATCGGTGGGGATCCGTGCGCCGCCGAGGAACCGCTCCGGTCGAAACGCCTCGGGCTCGTCCCAGAGATCGCGCCGATGGTGGGTGACGTAGGTGCACGGAAACAGGATCGCGCCGGCGGGGATCGTCCAGCCGCCCAGGACGTACTCACGCGCAAGGGCCCGGGGCACCGCAGGGGCGATCGGCGTCATGCGCATCGACTCGTCGAGGCAGGCGTCGAGGTACGTCAGCTCATGGCAGCGCGTGGGGTCGATCGCGCCGGCGCCGAAGTGCGTCTCGATCTCGTCGCGTAGCCGCGTGACGAC
>CANLQR010000136.1 GCA_947492135.1 Deltaproteobacteria bacterium
GGACAGCAACTCAGGGAACGCCCCGCGCCTCCGCCAGCAACCCCACCACGTCCGCGCGCAGGCTCGGCCACCCGGCGCCCGCGCCCCCGTCGATCGTCGCGAGCGCCCGCGTCGCGAGCACGATCGCTCCCTGCGTGTCCCCGGTCTTCGCCTTCGCCTCGGCGGTGATCCACTGCGCCTCCGCGACGAGCACGGGATCCACCCGGCTCGACGACGAGCCGTGTGCGCCGGACGACGACGCCACCCAACCAGCGAACTTCGTGTAGATCGTGGGCAGCACCGCGACGGGAGCGTGCGTCCAACCCCCGAGCTCACTCGACCCACACCACCTCATGGGCCTCGGTCGGTTCAGGCATCTCCCACCGGTCCACCAATCGGTCGATCACATCCTCAGGCACCGGCCGCGCGCGGCCGCGATTGCGTGCGTACACCTCGCTCGTCGGCGCCTCCACATGAACGATGCGCACCCTCGCCCCGTAGTCGTAGAACAGCGACACCAGGTTGCTGCGCAGCGAACGACTGAGGTTGGTCGCGTCCCACACGAACGACTGACCTGCGCGCAGATGGACCCGCGCACGCTCTCGCGCCTGCGCCACGACCACGCCCTGCTCTTGCTCGGGGTCCACGCCAAGCCCGCTGCGGATCCGATCCAGCGAGATCACCGGATCAGCTCCAGCGTTACCTGCGACCCACGTCGACTTGCCCGCCCCGGGAAGCCCCGACATCAGGGTCACGCCAAGGCGCGTGTCGTCGAACGCGGCCCACTGGGGGTCACGGTCGCGGCGGTAGAAGTACATCGCGCGCGCGTGGTCGGACGCGAACGGATAGGGCTGATCGAGGCAGCCGAGTTCCTGACAGAACTCCTGAAACAACGCGATGTTGTCGAGCTGGCGGGCAAGCTGAGCGCTGGTGCGACCGCGAACATCAGCCTCGCAGAGCAAGGCGAGCTCGCTGGCTCGCGCGGTCTGTGACAGGCGAATCGCGATGCTGCGACCATCTTTGCGCTCCATCAGGTGATACGGAACCTGGTGAAATCGCACCAGCGCAGTCACGGCTTCACGGCGCGACGCGGGCCAGCCGTCGGCCCACAGGATCCGTCGCGCGAGCATCGCCCCTTTGGGCGAGTGACCGGGCGAACGCACCCGCCCATCGGGCTCGATGATCGTCGTGTGCGGCTTGCCGACGTCGTGTAGCAGCGCAGCCACGAACAGCCTCACGCGCGCGTCTTCGGGGAGCGCCTGCCACCTCGGCAAGGCCACCAGCGCCTCGCAGACCATGCGGGTGTGGATCCAGACGTCGCCCTCCGCATGATGGATCGGGTCCTGAGGAACACCGCGCATGGCCGCGATCCACGGCAGCGCCGCGTCGATCGCAACCCAGTCGACCCGTGGCTCGATCGCCGAGGGCACCAAACGCTCCAACCCAAGCCCGCCGTCCCCCACCATGACCCGCGACATCATGGCACCTCTGCGAACAGATCGACACCGTCGCGCAGACGATTGGCCACGATGGGTCGGTCGATCCAGTGCGAACCGGAGTCGACCACCGCGGTCAAAAACGAAGCGCGAACGAACTTGTAGCGGCCCTGGACCACGCCGTGTTCCTCGCACTTGATGTACAGGCCCTCGGCCTCGTCGCTGCCGTCGGTCTCGAGCCACGCACGCTCGGCATCGACCCCGCTGGTCTCGGCGGCAGCTCGCAGTTGCTCGCGCCACGTCGAGGTCTTGTACAGCGAAGGGACCACGAGCTCGCGTAGCGCGTCCGGCCGGCGAATCTCGCCACGGTGAATCACCGGCACCGAGACGACCACGGATCCACGGAGCAACGCGTGGCGCCGTGAGGTGTCGAGAAACTCGCCGGTCTGGCGATCGAGCACATCGAACTCGAGGAAGTAGTGCGGCAGCGCGTCGTAGAACACCGTGTGTTTGGCGAACAGCCATTCGCCGTACAGCACGAGCCGATCGCCGAGCAGCGCGTGCAATGAGCTGGTGTGGCGCCCGGCCCAGGTCTTGAAAAGATCGAAGTGGCGCTCGCGGTAGCCACCGGTCAAGAAGTGGCCGCGGCTCTGGAGCAGCAGCTTGCCACCCGCGTCGAAGCTGATGGCCGCATTCGCACCGTCGAGCTTCTCTTCGATCACCAGATTGCGCCCGTGAAGTTCCGCGAGCGGCACCGCCTCGAGGTCGTGATCGCCGGGTTGAAGGCGCGACCCCTCGAGGTGCTGGGTGCGTGGATACTTGACGAGTTGCATCTTGCCCCCGGATCTGGCCCCGCGATCAGACGGTGACCGTCGCGAGCATGTGATTGTGCACGAAGTCCACCTGGACCCGCGTCGCCCCAGCGTCGCGAAAAAGCTGGGTCAGACTGTCGGCATCGAAGAGCCGCAAGTGCTCGGGGTTGTCGTCCGGGTGGCTTGGGACCGAAGCGACCACGAAGCGCCGGGCGACGCGCAGCACCTCGGCCGACGCGCGCTGGGGATTGTCGACGTGCTCCAGAACCTCGAGCACCGTGACGACGTCGAAGCTCGCCGCCGGAAACGGCAAGGCCTCGGCGTCGGCGCACACCGCCGCGAGCCTGGTGATCCCGCCACGGGTGACAGCCTGCAGGTCGGCGACCCGTTGGGCCGCGCGATCCACCGCGGTGACCGCAACGTTGGGGATCGTCGCGAGCAGCGCCCACAAGAACACCCCGCGTCCACTGCCGACGTCGAGGATGCTGGTCGGTTCGAGTCCGCGCAGCGCCCCGAGCACCTGGCTGACCCGGGGCAGCGCCGCGGCCCGCTTGAACTTGTGCAGCCGGAGTCCAGCCGCGCTCGCGGCCTGCCATCGGGCCTCATCACCGAGCGATCGAGCCTCGTCGATCCGACCGCAGACGAACGCCCGCGCGAACTCGAGATAGTGAGTCTCGTCGTTCACCAGGCCAGGCTACCACGGCTAGCACGCGGCTAATCCGGCAGCAGCAGGAACTGCTGCACGACGCCGTCGGGGGTGCGGTACATCGACGCACGGATCGTACGATCGGCGAAGACCAGACGGACGACAGTGACCTCCATGCCGCCGCGTTCGCGCGGGCGATCGGCCTCGACGCGCGTGGGCGGACCCAGCGGCCGCACCCGCTTGCTCGCCGCAGCCACTCGCTTGGCGTCGTAGTAGATCGCCATCTCCTCGCTGATCCCGCGCGGTTCGAGGCGTCCGGCCTGCAGCTGCCCGAACAGCGCGCGCGCGACGTCGGCGGCGGGTGGCCCGGCGACGATCGGGACCGCAAGCGCGGGCGTCAGCAGCAGGTTGAACAGCGCGAGGTGCAGGTCACCCGCCGGGGCGCCATCGGTGTTGACCAGCAAGACGACGCCGGTCCGCGTACGGGGCACGAAGGCGTTGTAGGCGAGGAATCCGCTCACGGCGCCACTGTGCGACCACAGAGTTTCACCACCCTGGTGCCGCACGCCGAGGCCGCAGCCATAGTCGGTGCCTCGCCCGTCGGCGAGCACCCGCGGCGTCGTCAGCTTGCGCTTGGCCTCGGCGGGCACGACGGCGTCGCCGGCCAACGCGAAGTTCCAGCGCATGAGGTCGCCGGCGCTCGCATAGATCCCACCGGCCGCGAAGAGCCATCCCGAAGCCTCACGCGCCACGGGCTCGGGATCGCCGAGTGCGAAGCGGGTGTGCCCGCGAGCGAGGCCGGCGGCGTCGTCTGGCGGATCCAGCGAGGCGTGCTTCATGCCGGACGGCCCGAAGATGTGTTCGGCAAGCCACTGCCCCAGCGGTGTCCCGGCTTGGCGCTCGACCAAGCGCCCCAGCATGATGAAGCCGGTGTTGCTGTACGACCAGCGGGTGCGCGGCTCGAAGTCGAGCGCAAGCCCGGCATAGCGCGCGATGAGGTCTTCGGGCGCTATCGGTGCCTGCATCCGCCGATCGACGAAGTCCAGCGGGTAGTAGTCGGGATAGCCGGACAGGTGGCTGCCGAGATCATCGAGCGTGATGTCGGTGGCGCGGGTGGCCGATGGCCAGTACTTGGCCACCGGATCGCTCATCACCAGCTTGCCCTCGTGCTCGAGCATCAGCGCGGCGGCGCAGACGAACTGCTTGGTGACCGAGCCGATCGCGAACGCGGTGTCATCGGTGACCGGCGGACCGCCGACGGCAGTGGCGCCGTAGCTGCGAGACATCAACACTGCACCGTCTCGCGCGACGACCAACTGGGCGCCGACGATGCCATCACGCGTGAGCTGCGTGTTCGCCCAGGCATCGACCGCCGCCACGTCGAACACTGCGGGCGGCGGCGCGTCCGGGGTCTCGGCGTGCGGCACCACGGTCGCCTTGGGAGCACACGCCATCGACAACGAGACAACCAGCAAGGTGATGCGCATGGTCAATTCTCTCAGTGGATGACGACCATGCTGCCCGGTGCGCCCTCATGGGCGCTCACGCCGTGCCAGGCCGAAGGGACGAACGGCGTGGTCCACAAGAACAGCCAGCGCGCGTCGGTGGGCCCGAGATTCACGCAGCCGTGACTGCGTCGAGCGCCGAACTTGCTGTGCCAGAAGGCCCCGTGCAGGGCGTAGTTGCCGTCGAAGAACATCGCCCACGGGACATCTTGGATCGAATAGGCGCCGTCGGACGCGGTGTTGCCCTCCATCGAGGACGACATGTGCTTGGTCGTGATGCGGAACTTGCCGACCGGTGTCAGGAATGACTCCTCGTCGGTGCCCTTTTTTCCGGTGGACACCAGGGTCGCGTACACCGGGACGTCGCCTTGATAGGCCACGAGCAGCTGCGACTCGAGGTCGACGTCGATCCACCGCTCGTAGGGCCGCACCTGCTCGGGTTTGGTGGCGGGCTTGGCGAGGCGGAGATCGGAGCTGCGCACGTGCAGGCCGTCGGCGGTCACGAGGTAGGCCCGGCTGCCGATCTCGACCTCGTGCGCGAACACGAGGAACTCGCGGAACTCGAGCTTGCGCTTCCACTCGAGCTTCCCACGCTTGGACATCACGGATGCAGACGCGTTTTCTTCCATCACGAAGCCAAACGGAAACCCCGCGCCTTCGGGAAGCGGCCCGCCGTGAAAATCGCTGGTCGACTTGCGCCACGCGCGGTTGCTCTGCACGAACGCACCTCGGGTCGTGCGCCACCACGTGTGCCCCTGGTCGCGGACCTTTTCGCCCAGCGTGATGACAAAGCCGGCCTCGAGAAACGGCGACTTCGAATTCAGCGGCAGGCGGGCGGCCTTGCGCGCGAGCGCCTGTTGTTGCTCGCGGTCGGCCTTGGCGCGCTCCTCGGCCCGCTTTTTCGCAGCTTCCTTCCGGCGCCGCTGCTCTGCGAGCTGCTCGGGCGTCAGCTCGATCGGCTCTGGCGCTTCGCTATCGTCGACATCGGGAAGGTCGGCGGCGCGGGGCTCGGGCGTCGCCGGCTCGACCGGCGGCGTGTCGTCGGCATCGGCGACGCCATCGTCCGCGGTCGGTGGATCGGGCGTGTCGTCGGACCGCCGCGGCCTCGCGGGGTTGTTCGGCTTGGCCGCGGGCTCGGGCTCGGCGGGGGCCGCAGCGGCCACGATGGCGTCATAGCGCTGCCCCGCGAGCGCGATCTCCTCGTCGTCCGCCATCCGCCACCACAGCGGCGTGCCGTCCTTCGCGATCGCTCCGTAGTCGTACGGAATCGGATCGTCGAGCCGCGGCGGCGGTGGCGGCAGGTACATGTACGGCGGCTTGGCCTCATCGACGGTGAAGCCCTTGCTCACGCACACGAAGCCGCCGTCCGCGAGTCCGTGAAAACCCTTCGCGCACTCCTTGCCTTGATCGTCGACCCGCGGCGTCACCATCACGCGCTGGCCAAATCGCAGGTAGCCCAGACGTGGAGACGAGAGATCGGGCTGGGCGTGGATCGCCACGACCTCGAAGCCGGCGAGCCCGTGGACCGTCAGCGTCTCTGGTGCGGGCCGTCCGAGCGGCGGCCGGATCTCACCGAACCCCGGTGGTTCCTCGAGCGGCAGGGCTTGGGTGTCCGGTGCTTGCGCCGTCGCGACTTGCGTCTGGGCGCTGACCACCGGTGGTTCCACCGCAGGTGTCGACGGCGGCACGGCGGCCGGGCTGGGATCACTCTCGCCCGTCGCGATCGCGATGGGCGGCGCGACTTCAACCACCGCGGGACCAGGCGACGAACGCTCGCACGCGCCCGCGATCGCGACGGCGGCGATGAGGTGCAAAGGTCGACGGGCGCGGGACATGGGCCGATGGCGAATCCGGAAGTAGTCCGGTTCGGTACGCCCCGCAAGGCCTCGCGAGCGGGTTGTTCGATTGCGGCGAGACCGCCGCCGTCTGCCGCTTGCAGAGCAGCCGCATTGCGGCAACGATCCGCAGCATGCGTCCGTTGAAAGCCTGCCGTTATCCGCACTTGCTCCTGTTGTCCCTCGCGGGGGCCTGCGGAAGTGACGACGGCCCCAATGCGACGAGCTTCGGCGAGGGCAGCGTCACGGAGACGACCACAACCTCTTCCACCACGGTCCCCGCGACGACCGCCGACAGCAGCTCCACTGCGCCCGCGGACACCAGCAGCTCCGAGTCATCGGGGGCCGGCCCGAAACTCGACGTCGGCGCTCCCGAAACCGGCACGACCGCGCCCGCCGAAGGCTGCACGTTCGTCGACCTGTTGTTCGTCGTCGACAATTCGCTGTCGATGTCCGAGTACCAGACCGCACTCGCTGCCGCGTTCCCCGACTTCGTGGACGAGATGTACAGCCAGCTGCCGCCGGGCACCGACCTTCACGTCGGGATCACCACGACCGATTTTTTCTGCACGCCGGACGGCTGCTCGTGCAGCGAGTTCGTGTTCAACTGCGAGAGCACCGCGAGCGACAGCACGATCCTCGACCACTACGTCACCCCCGACGTCAGCGACAACGGGACCAACGGCGGACAGGGTAAGTTGTTCGAGCAGGACGGCATGGCGTTCTTTGCGACCACCACCGACTCCGACCCCATGCCCCTGAAGCAGTGGTTCACGGCGGCGGCAACCGCCGCGGGTGAAGATGGCTGTTCGTTCGAGATGTCATCGGCCGGAGCAGCCTATGCCGCCCACCCCGCCAACGCCGGGGCCAACGCGGGGTTCTTCCGCGACGCCGGAGCGGTCTTGATGGTCTTCATCCTCAGTGACGAGCCCGACAAGTCGCCCGAGAGCATCGCCACCTACCACGACATGCTCGCGGCGGCGAAGACCGAATGCGGGGGTGACGAGTGCATCCTCACCGCCGGATTGCTGGACCCGTGCGTCGAGAGCTCGAACCAGACCGTGTGGCAGTTTCTCAACGCCTTTGGCGAGGTGCCCACCTGGGGCAGCATCGACGACACCCAGACCTACGCCGACGTCATCGGCACCGCACTCGCCCAGGTCGTCGGTGAGACCTGCATGTCGATTCCGCCCGCAGGTTGAAGCCTGCCCCACGACCCGGACCGTCGACGTTGCGGTACAGTGCCCGGGATGAGCGACGCGCCCACCACCACGCCACCAACGATGGCCGAGATCGGCGCGTTGTTGGCCGGGCTCGGCCGCGAGATCGACCGCGAGGTTCCGGTGGTGCGCATCGGGGTCGCGGACGGCCGCACGCTCGACGTGTTTCGCGCCGACAAGCTCCGCGAGCATCCGATCGTGTGGCGGACCCGGGGCTTTGCTGGGGACATCCGTCCCGCGGAGTTCGTCGCGTTGTTGCTCGGCACCACCGACGGTCGCGCGATCGTCACGGCGGGCCCAGGGGATGCCGCGGCGGCCACGATGAGCGGTCAGGCCGTCGTTGCGGCCTCGAGGTCGAGCCGCAGGCTGACCGACCTCGCCGAGATCATCGCCCGTCGCGTCCGCGACCGCTTCGCGCCCACGACGTGACCTCTGCCCGTGGCCCGCTCGTGACACCGCGAGTGCCGCTACACTGCCGGTGGCATGCTGTTTTCCTGGCTCGCAGACCGCCGAAGGCACAAGATCCTCGAACAGCCCTTCCCCGACTCCTGGGCCGAGATCATCCGCGCTCGCGTGCCGCACTATGAGTGGCTCGACGAGGCCGAACAGCTCCACCTGCGGCAGCTCGTCCAGGTGTTCGTCGAGGAGAAACACTGGGAAGCGCTTGGTGGACTCGAGCTCGATGACGACATTCGCGTGACCATCGCGGCGCAAGCGTGTCTGCTGATCCTCGGCCTCGAGCACTCGCTGTACCGCAAGGTCGACAGCATCTTGGTCTACCCACACACGGTCGTTGCACCACCGCCCAAGCCGAGCTTCTTCTCGACGGGCACGCAGCTCACGACCGGTGGCATGCCGATCCTCGGCCAGGCGTTCACGCAGGGCCCCGTGATCTTGGTCTGGGACGCCGTGCGCCAGGGTGCGGCCAATCCCCGGGACGGGCACAACGTGGTCTTCCACGAGTTCGCACACAAGATCGACATGCTCGGTGGCCACGCCGACGGCGTACCGCCACTGGCGGATGCCGCGACGTACGATGCGTGGATCGAGGTCTTCACCCGCGAGTACGAGGCGCTGCGCGCACGCACGGACTCGGGTCGCCGGACCTATCTGGGCAGCTACGCGCTGACCAATGGCGCCGAGTTCTTCGCAGTCGCGACCGAGCACTTTTTCGAGCAACCGATCGAGATGGAACAGGAGCACCACGCGATGTACGTGGTGTTGCGCGACTTCTACCGCCAGGACACCGCTGCGCGGGTACGACGTAGTCGCCGGGCGAAGTGAAGGTTGGCGGTCGCCGGCGGTCGGGCCACCGCGACCACGCTCACGCCTCGGCCACCGGAAGCGACACCGTGAACACGGTGCGCCCCGGTGCACTGTCGACGCGGACCTCGCCGCCGTGCGCACGCGCGACCACTCGCACCAGCGCCAGGCCGAGCCCAGTGCCGTGTTTGCGATCGGTGGTGAAGAATCGATCGAACACCCGCGGCAGATCGGCGGCTCCTATCCCGGAACCATCGTCGACGACCTCGACTGTCGCCTGCCCATTGCTCGTGCTTGCTCGCAGGCTCACCGTCTCCCCGCCGTGACGAGTCGCGTTGTCGATCAGGTTGTCCAGCACGCTCTCGAGCTGCTGCGCCGAGCCGACCACACGACCGCACGATCCATCAAACTCGACCTCGACCTCGTGCCGAGCAGCCACGCTTGCGACCAAGCGGTCCAGATCGACCACGTCGGTGGCCTGCGGCCGCTCGGCCCGCGCCAGCGCGAGCAAGCCGCTGACCAGAGCCTCGAGACGATGCAGCTCGGCCTGGGCGTTGGCGACAAACCGGTCGCGCTGGGCCTTTTCCATGTCGGGATCGTCGCTCAACAGCTCGAAGGTGCCGCGCAGTGTCGCGATCGGCGTACGAAATTCATGGGCGACGTTGCCCGCGAACTCGTCGATGTAGTCGAGCCGCGCCTGCAGCTGGGCATGCATGGCGCCCACCGCCGCGGCGAGCTCGCCGACCTCGCCGACCCGCGAATGCTCGAGGTTGGCGAGCGCCGACCCATCGCGTGATCCGCCTGCGATGCGCCGCGCAGCCTGGGCCAGCGCCGCCAACGAGCGACTGCCGAAGTGGCCGCTGGTCATCGCCAGCGCGAAGGTGAACGTCACGACCGTCAGCAGTGCGATGCCCAAGCGAGGGCCCATCTGCACGAAGGCCTGAACCTCCTCGCGCGGGGTTCGGCTCATCACCACCGCACCCACGATCGCGTCGCCGCGAAGGATCGGGATCGCGACGAACAGGCGCACCCGTGAAAACCGACTCGGGCTCTCGTAGCTCGCTTCGCTGCGCTGAGCCGGCCGATCGCGAGCGACCGCCCGAACATCCCCCACCAGCGCCGCGGCGACCTCGGGATCATCCGCGAGGCTGTTGCCGCTCGCGCCCGAGGTCCGATGCCAGGACCACGCCGGTGGTGTCGACGACCTGCACCCCGCACAGGGTCAGCGCACGCGACGCTCGGAGATCGTCCTTCAGCCGCTCGGCGATGCTGGGCAGCGTGGCTTGGGGATCGTCGAGCGCCGCGCCCACGCGCAACGCCCACAGATGGCCTTGTGCGGTCAGGTGCTCGCGGGTCTGCATGCGCAGGTCGTGATCGAGGGCCCCGCTGCCGACGATCGCGACCCACGGCAGACTGAACACCAGCAGGTACGACAGCAGCAGCCACGCCCGCAGCGAGAGCCGCGGCCGCGTGGTCACGATGCCGCCCCCAGGCGAAACCCGACCCCGTGGACGGTCTCGAACGGGTCGAGACCGAAGGGCCGCAGCTTGGCGCGCACGCGGCGAATGTGCGAATCGACGGTCCGCTCGCTGACGTTGCGCGCGTCGGGGTAGGCTGCCTCGGCGAGCTCGTCGCGACTCAACGCGCGATGGGGACGACGCAACAGCGCGACGAGCAATCGCAACTCGGTGGCGGTGAGCACAACCTCTTGGTCGTCGACGAACACCCGATGTTCGTCGACGTTGAGGTGCAGTCGACCCCACACCAAGGTCGTGGGCTCAGGCGCGCTCGCGCGCCGGCGCAGCAACGCCTTGACCCGGCTGACCAGCTCGCGGGTCGAGAACGGCTTGCTCACATAGTCGTCGCCGCCGAGATCGAGTCCGAGGACGCGGTCGACCTCGTCGTTGCGCGCGGAAAGAAACAGCACTGGCACGTCGCTGCGCGCCCGCAGCTCGCGACACAACGAGAAGCCGTCGAGCCGAGGCATCGCCACGTCGAGCACCAGCAGATCGGGGATCGAGTCCTCGAGCAGCCGCCGAGCCGCCTCGCCGTCGCGGGCCTCGACCACGACGAAGCCCTCGCGGGCAAGGGCGTAGCGCACCACCTCACGCAGGTGATCATCGTCGTCGACCACCATGATCTTTGGCATGACCCGGCTCGCCGGACCGCGGCCCGGCGCGACGCGACCAGGCGGGACGCCGTCAGGGCTGCTCATGCGTGGAGTTCCATCGCGGCGATCTCGTCGATGGCCGCCAAGCGGCTGCGTAGATCTCGAAGACGTTCTTGCACCGGCACGCTGTTCCCTGCCAGCGATCGTAGTCCAATCTGGAGCCGGAGCTGTACCACGCCGTCGAGTACGGCGTGGATCTGCGCGAGGGTTGCTGCCCGGGCGCGGCCAAGCTCGTCGATGCCCTGCAGGACGCCATTGGCATGCCCCCCTGCGGCCTCCGCCGATGATCCTGGCGCGGCCGTCGCCCGCTCGCGCCCGACCGAGGCCAGGAGGCGGTCGACCATCGCGAGACGCTCGTCGGCGCGATGCAGATCACCCACCAGGCCCTCGAGATCGCCGGGGAGGTCGAGCGCCTCGGCACCGGGTTCAGCCATGGCATCACGCAACGCCGCGAGTGCTTCGACGATACGGTCGTGCACGGGCCCGACTCCCGGCGCACGACCGCGTTGTCCGAGCAGTGGGACGAACAACGGCCAGCAGGCGAAGGCCCCGAGCGCGACCGCAGGAGCATGACCGCGGCGCGCCAGCAGCGTCGCGACGACCGCGCCCACGACGAGGTAGCTGCCGACCAAGGCGTAGCCCAGGGGTTCGAAGGTCACCACCGCGGTGATCATCGCGACCCCTCGGCCGGCTCCGCTTCGGGCGCCCACATCGGAACGCTCTGGGCCTCCCAGCCGCGGTAGTCACCCCTCGACGAGCGCCATGCCGCGCCGACGCTCGAGAACACATCGGCCTCGATGGGACGCACGAACGTCACCTCGGCGCGCGGGCGGACCAGAAACGGGCGCAACAACCAACCACCTTGTGCGAACACGACCCCGGCGACCCCCAGCGCCGCCAAGTGCGTCACGGCGCGCAGGCGTCCGCCACCCGGGAGCAGCTGCCCGATCGTGATCAAACCCGTGGCGCCCGCAAGCACGAGCGCGCCACACAAGCACATCACCGCGACGTGGTAGTCGAGGTGCACCGAGTACATCAGCCACAGCGCCGGTCCCATCGCGGCGGCGAGCAGGCTCGCTCGCGCGACGCCGATCAACGCCGCAAGCGCGAGCCGGTCGTAGCCCAGCGGCATGCCCGCGGCGAGGTACAACGCGCGCACCGCCGGCAGCGCGACCAGCAACGGCAGCAGCAGCACTCCCGGTAGTTTGATCGCCGCAAACACATGCTGGATCCCACCGCGATACGAGCCGATCACCAGGCCGAACAACCCGCCCGCGAGGACCACCAGCGCGAGCAGACCGGGTGCGAGTTTCGCGAGCGGGACGCCATCACCGTCGAGCAGACTCGCCGGCGATCGCAGCACCCGCACCGTGAGCTGCAACAGCGCCATCGGGGATCGTGATGGCGTCATGACGGCACCCCCGCGAGCACGAGATCGGCCATCGACACGGCGATGCGTACGGCGATGGCGAGGCTCAGGCCCGCCCACGCGACCAGCAACAACGCGAAGCGCGGCGGCATGATCAGCGCTTCGGTCTCGGCATCGCGCAGGCCCAACAATGCGACACAGGCCATGGCCAGGCCGGGGATCGCGACCGCGGCCGCCAGCGCGACTGGCCACAGCGTGGAGGTCGCGGCGAAAAAGAGCATCACGGGCACCAGGCCCAGCGCGATGCGGCCACCCGCGACGACCGCCCGCGACAACGCGAGGACCAGCCGCTCGGGCGCAGCATCGAGTCCGAGGAATTGATGCAACGCCAGCAGTGCCGGTGCGGTGAGCACCACCGCGCCGATCGCCGGGGCCGCGAGGGCGGGAAGCGCCCTGACCACCACCGCGGGTTCTGCTGCTCCGAGCGCGGCCGAGGCCGCCACCAGGCCCATCGCGACGATCGACCACAATACCGTGGGCACCGAAGGTGCGGCCTCGAGAACGGGCGTCAGTGGTGGCGCCCAGGAGTCGGGTCGCGCAGGAAAGCTCGCAGCGTCGGTGACAACCATGATGTCAATGGTTGTGACCGACGCCTCGCGCCGTGAAGCGGCGAACCATTGCGGGTGTCGTGCAGTCTTTGTGCAGAATTCGTGCAGTGCGGGGCGTCGCCCGACCTGCCGGGCTCTTAGCGGCTCGCCCGGCCGCGCATGTTCCACGCGCCCACGGTCACAGGCCCGCGTTCCGAAGCCTCACTGCCGAAGGTCCACACCACCGCTTCCCCCGTCGGAATCGTGCCAGCGCCGGACGTCGAGAGAAGTCGATCATCGGCGTCGATCGGCGCGTAGCCGTAGCCTCCTCCGCCGTAGCCACCGGCTTCTCCGCCGTAGCCGCCGGCTTCTCCGCCGTAGCTGCCAGCTTCTCCACCGTAGCCGCCGCTGCCGCCTTCTTCTCCGTAGCCGCCGCTTCCACCTTCTTCCCCGTACCCACCGCTGCCGCCATCTTCCCCGTACCCACCGCTGCCGCCATCTTCTGCGTAGCCGCCGCTGCCACCATCTTCTGCGTAGCCGCCGCTGCCGCCCTCTTCTCCGCTGCCGCCCTCCTCGCCGCTACCGCCCTCCTCGCCGCTACCGCCTTGGGTCTCCTCGGCCCACTCCTTGTAGGCCTCGTAGCAAGTCAGGCCCGCGCCTGCGAGCGAGACCCCGCACTTGAGCGCCTGCAACGGATTCTTCAGCAAGAGGAACTTGCCGCAATCCAACCCGGCACCGGCCAACCCGGTCGCACACTCGGCACCTTTCGAGCGGAAGCCGGCCTCTTCGAGTTCGATCAACCCGTCTTCGCGAAACCGAGTCAAGATCGCGGTGTCGTCGAGCGAGTTCTCGATGAGCTCGCCGTCATGGCTCACCGCCAGGCGGCCACCCACGTCTCCGTGAGCCTCGATGCTGAACTCGAGCTCGGTCGAACGGATCGTGAACGTCGCAACCTGATCATGGGCGTCGCCCAGGCCGGAGACCAAGAGCGTGTTGTCGTCGAGCGGGACGACCGTCCACGACGCGATGCCGGTGGCCGAGCGGGTCTCGTCGGAGGCCTCGACCGACACCATGATTCCGGCGCCCTGACCCGCCCGATCCTCGCTGCTGCCATTGCAAGCCGCGAGTCCAAGCGCAGCGAGGATGATCGCGACCAGATGAAACCGTGAGTTTCGTGTTGCCATTGTCGTAGCCCCCGAACAAGCACGTGGCGGGAGCCCACCCGAAGGTTCCCGGCCTCGCGAGCGTGGACGCGACAACCGCGACAGCACCTGAAGCGAGCGTGGCCAGCCGGGGTCCCGCACAACCCAGGCCAACCAAGCCCAGGTGTATGCTCTCACCCATGCGTCGAACGTCGCCTCTGGCCTTGCTGCTCGCCTGCGGAGGAACCAGCGCGGGCACCTCGACCGCCGTCACCTCGGACTCGACGAGCGCAGCGACGTCCAACAGCCCCACAGGCACGACCGCCGCCGACACTTCGGCCAGCACCGGCCTCGACGTCCCTTGCGACAGCAGCCCCGATGCGGTCGCCGACTGTGTCGAGGCCGAGCGCTATGCCACTGACCTCGAGTTCATCGCCGCCGTCCGCGATCCTGGCAGCCCGCACTGGCAGGCCGTACAAGACCTTTGCTTCAACCGGCTGACCGATCTGGGCTACCAGGTCGAGCTGCACGAGTACGGCACGGGTATCAACGTCATCGGCCGGCGACTGGGCACGACGACACCTGAGGAGATCGTACTGGTCGGCGCGCACTACGATCATATCCCCGATTGCTCGGGTGCCGATGACAACGGGACCGGCCTGGCCGCGACTCTCGAGATCGCCCGCGTGCTCGCCGACGTCAGCGTCGCGCGCACGATCATGATCGCGTGCTGGGACGAAGAAGAGCTGGGCTTGATCGGCTCGCGGGCGTTTGCCTCACAGTCCGCACAAGACGGCACGCAAGTGGTGGCCAACTTCACGCTCGAGACGATGGGCTTCACGTCGAACGCCCCCAACTCCCAACAGATCCCCCCAGGGCTGGACCTCGCGTTTCCCGACACCTACTCCGAGATCGAGGCCAACGAGTTTCGTGGTGACTCGATCATCTTGATGGCCAACGCCGCAGCCGAAACAGCCGCGACCGACTTCATTGCCCAGGCCGATCGCATCGGCCTGAAGACCGCCCTGCTCGCTCTGCCATCGGGCACCGAAACCTCGCCGTTGTTCAGCGAGCTTCGCCGCTCCGACCACGCGCCGTTCTGGGACGAGGGCTACCCAGCGATGATGTTGACGGACAGCGCGAACTTCCGGAATCCCAACTACCACTGCATCGGCGGGCCCGACGAGATCGTCGATCTCGACGAGGCGTTCGCGGTGCTGGTGACCCGGGCGACCGCCGGCGCCGCCGCGAGCGCCGCGGGACTATAGTTGGACTCACGCGAATCCCCGAGGCTCTGATGAAGTGCCCCACCTGCACGACCTCCCAGAAGCGCAAAGAAGGCATGACGTGTGCCAAGTGCGGCTACGTCTACGCGTTCGATCCCAAGACCGACGGCGTCACCGACGGCAAGTTCCTGAGCCTGATCCGCACCGCGAGCGCCAAGGACACCCAGTACTTCACGCTCAATCAACTCTACGCGGTGTACTGTCGGGGCCGCTCGACGCTGATCGCCGCGGTCTTCGAGACCACGCGCAGCATCGTCGCGGGGTTGGGTGACTTGCTTTGCGTGATCGGGATTGCCGGCATCCTGGGCGGCTGGGCGAGCGACATCGCGATGCTGTGGATCGCAGGCATCCCGACGGTGCTCGTTGGTTTGATCCTGCGTTCGCTGGGTCGGCACACCTTCGAGATCGCGCCCGCCCGCACCGAGCCACCAGGTCCCGAACCCCTCCTGGCCTGGATCCGCACCTGGAAGGCCGCGGGCAAGCCCTTGGCGAAGCTGCTCGAGGCGCCAGCGCTCCACGCCCCGCCCGCGCCGTATCGCGAAGGCGACATCTACGACTACGGTGTCGAGCGCATCGTGATCGTCGAGCACGACCTGTTGGTGGACCTGCTGGTGATGAACAACCAGCACGCCGAGCAACGCGCGCTGGTGATCGCCGAAAGTGGCTACCCGAGCTACCTCGTCCCGCACGCCCGACGGTTGCTCGAACAGCGGCCTGACCTGCCGGTCGTGCTGTTTCATGACGCGACCGCACACGGCACGGCGATGGCCTCTCGACTGCGGCAAGCCGGGTGGCTGCCGCTGGCGGGCCGACGCTTGATCGATGCCGGGCTCTACCCCGCGGACGTGCCGCGCATTCGCTCGCTGTCTGCCACGCTACCAGGGACGTACGGCAACGCAGCGCGGGCCGACTACCTGCCGCTGGCCGCGATGGCCGGCGGTCTGGCCGGCGTGGTGGGCGTGGGCGTGCTCGCGTCGTCCGCGATGGCGCATGGCTCGTCCGCGCTGGTCGTCTCCAACGGGGTCGACGCCAGCGGCGACCACGGCGGCGGAGGCTGGAGTGGCGATGGCTCGACGGG
>CANLQR010000137.1 GCA_947492135.1 Deltaproteobacteria bacterium
GCGGCACATGGAGGCCCACGCCGCGCTTGCCACCCGCTGTGGGGTGCCCGAGACGTTGGTGCCGTTCAACGGCTCGGTCGTGCGGCTCGCACCGGGGCCTGCGGAGATCGTCGGCCAGGTGCATGCGGGGCGACTGCGGGTGGATGGCCAGCGGCTGGTGGTGGTGTAGCCCGGCGTGGTCTGCAGGAACTCTCTCGCCTTCGGGGTCGCGTCGATGTCCGAATCGCGGCGAAGGTCCACGCACGTCGCGCTCGTACTCGCGGCCGGGCGCCGAACCGCCACGGCGCATCTTCAGTCGGTGTTGATCATGCCACCGATCTGGATGCGGTCGACGAGTGCCTGCACCTCCGGCCGCGGCAGGGGTGTCATGTAGCTGGTGGCTTCGAAGTCCCCTTGCACCTGCTCGAGGCCGTCGAGCCCGTCGAGGCTCGTGAGCATCGGATTCGCCAGCAACAAGAAGTTCCCTTCGACGACAGCCAGGCCCTCGAGGCCGCGAAGATCCACGAGGTTGAACATGCTCAGCGCCGTGAAGTCGCCTTTCACTTCTTGGAGGCTGTGAAGCGGTAGGAGATCCGAAACGTAGTGGGCGGCGAGCGTCAGCTTTCCGACCGACTCCAGCTGCTCGAGTCCCGCGAGCGTCGGCAGCGGGGAGTCCGTGCCGCCAACGAGCAGCTCGCCTCCGAGTACGCGAAGCGACGCGAGCGGCGCGACGCTGCTGACGTCGGACTGCAGGCTCAGCGTCCCCAGGTAGACCTCGCAGCCTTCGAGTGCGGCGATCTGCGCGTCGGTGTTCGATTCGTCTCCCGTCGCCCCGCACATCACCGGCGGTCCGCCGGTCGACTCCGTCGACTCTGGGCCCGAAGCTTGCGGACCCGCCCCCGAGCTCTCTGCGCCTGAGCTGCCCCCGTCGCGGCCGCAAGCCATGACGGTGAGCGATACGGCGATCAGGGCGAACGCGAGCGTCGATGCGATGGGGCGCGTGGGCATGGACGGTGGTGCGGGCATGCGCGTGGACGTGATGCTAATTGCGCAAGATCTCGCCACCGACCTCGATGCGACTGAGCAGCGCATCGATCTCGGCGGGGGGGAGTGACTCGTTGACTTGGAAGGTCACATTGCCGTCGACCTGTCGGAGGCTGGACAACCCGGACAGGCTATCGAGTTTGCGGTTGGCTTCAATCTTGAGGTTGCCGCCGATCCATTCCAGGCCCGAAAGGCCGTCGAGGCTCGAGAGTTCGCGGTTGGCCACGAAGTTGAGATCGCCGCCAACGCTGCGCAGGTGCTCTAGGCCGCGGCAATCGGTGAGCCCGGCCCCGAGGAACTGGACGAAGTGCTCGACGCCGACAAGGTTGCCCATGGCCGAGAGGTCGTTCAGGCCATCGCTGAAGTAGAACTTGCCCACCCATTCGAGCTGATTCAGTCCCTCGAGCGTATACGGATCCGCGCCCCTGTTGCCCGTCAGGCCGGTCACGATCACACGGAGGGACGCCAGCGGGGATAAATCGCCGACGTGGGGGTACGGAATGATGATGGTCCCCTGAAAAACTTCGCAGCCGGCGAGCAAGGCGACTTCTTCGTCGGTTCCGATGGATTCGCCCGGCTCGCCACACACCACGGCGCCTGCACCGAGATCCGGAGGAGTCGGCGGGTCGAACCCGTCCCCGTGGCTCGTTCCGGCCTCCGAACTCGACGCGCTTGCGCCGGCGTCGCCATCCACGTCACCCACGACACCACCACACGCCACCCACACCAGGGCTGCCGAAGCAACCCACGCGCTGGAAATCCACTCGACACGGCGGCGAGGTTCTCGGTGGATCATGGTCGGCGAAAACATACAGATTCACTGTGCAACGACGATGGCGAACGCACTGTTCACGGTACAGGTAGGCAAGCTGGCGACCACCTTGATGACCTCGCCTGCCACCAGGGCGCGCGACAGATCGACCGCGACGCCAGAGCCGTTGCCGATTTCGGCCAATGGAGCCCCGAAGACGCGGACGTTGGACCCGGGCACGGAGTAGGTGACCAGGACAAATCGGTCTCCGTGGTGCGGGGTCGCAATCTCCGGAACGAGGGTCGCCACGTTGCACGCCAGCGGTGAGGGCAAGGCCGGATCGTCGGAGTTCACGCCGCACAGCCCTTGAATTGGCCTGAGATGATGGCCGGCTTGCACGCCGGCCGCCCCCAACGATGCCGTGACGTCGGTGTTGTAGGCCTTGTACGGTACCGAGGGGTTGGCGTACACCTGCGTCGCGGAATTCGTTTCGGTCAGCGTCACGCTCGAACCCTGCGTGATCGAACCGATCCTGAGCACCGGCTGACCCACCACCAGCGGTACGAGGGTAAGTTCCGGCAGCGTGGCCGGCGCGTCCTCGGCCAGAGTCGAGGGCGAGTACTCGCTCTCGTCCGTGCAAAGCTTCTGCTTCACCTTGAACGCTGTGCCAGTTGCGAAGGCAGGACTCCCAAGGCCGGACATCCACGTGTGCTTGTAACCGCTCGTGTGGGTGTAGTTCTTCGCCACGCCCCCCGAGGGGGTCTTGACAACCGTCAACGTCGCTCCCGGAACGTTCAGCACAGCGATCGAGGACGCGCACTCGTACACCGGAGTCGGCGAGATGATTGGCGCCGGGAGCCCGTTGGGATAGTCGAGCGTATGGTCCCGAACCAGAACGTGCGTTCGGCTCGAGGTGATGGCTCCGACGGTCTGCGAGACCGATATCAAGTTGTTTGGAACGAATGACGACGCAAGCGTGAACACGAGTCCCTCCGGATCCCGAAACACCGCGGTCCCCTTCAACACGTTGTCGACGTAGAGCTTGACGGTCGCGCCGTAGACGGCGTTGGACACACGGACACTCTTCGCACAGATGTACGGCGGGTCCACGTCGGGCGGCCGGACCACGAGCGACGGCGGTACGAACGGCACGACGACGCCACCTCCCTGGCCCACTTCGCAAGCCGCGCTCAACCACGCGACATGATCGGCGTAGTCTGTGAGATCGCCGGAGCCGCTTGGCGGCATGGTATTCGGGATCCCTGGCGACTGGCCGATGGCCGGCGCGAGCACCAGGTTGCAGAACTCCGGGTAGCTGGACGAAACGAGCGGAAGTCGTCCGGCCACGCCCAGGCGGTGACAGTCGTCGCACATGAACTGGCCATTGGTCACCGGCCCGAGTTGGTCTAGCGGCTCCGGGTTTCCAGGGAACGCCTCCGGTACGATCGGCGTCGGCCAGTTGTCCGGGAACAGGCTACTCACCGTTTCCCTGGCGGCAATGAATGCGGGGTCGTTGGGATGGATGATGAAGGGGTTTTCACCGGCGTGGCAGTCCGAGCACGGCCCCTCTGGCGCGTCCTCCAAGTCGGCGCCACCGACGAGCATCCCGATGGGGATCGATGCGGTCTGATCGAATTCAGTATTGGCCGCATTCGTGAAGTAGCAGGTCGTTCCGTTCCACGCCATGCAGATGACGCCGACCACGGTGGCCTGCGATGGTGGCGGGGCGGAGGCTCGGGGCAACGCCATGCAGACGCCGTCTCCGTCTTCGAACGTCCACAACCGAGCCTCCGTGAGATCGGGCTCCATGAACAGAGTCGTCACCGGTGGATCGCTGATGAACTGCCAGCCGTTGCCCAAGACGTTCTCTGGAACCGGCACACCGGCGTTGCGACACTCGGTGACGTAGGCCGCGCCGGTGTTCTCGGTCTGCAACTTGTTCGCGGCCGCCATGGGATCCAGCGGCGCTTGCAGCGGGAACACGCGCGGGGTGGTTTCCGCGTCGTCCTCGTCATCCTCGAAGGCGAGCGCCTCCGCATCATCGGCGCTGCAGGCGAGTGTCAATCCGGCTGCGCCGAGCGGCGCAACGAGAAGCGAGAAGCGAGAAGCGAGAAGCGAGAAGCGAGAAGCGATTTGTTGAGGTTCATCCTGAAGTCCCTCGGCGATCCGTCGCCGAATCCGAGGGTCGCACAGTGCCGGTTCCGTTGTCGAGCCCACCACGCAGGCCTATCGAACGCCAGGACCGCACCGTAGCCGGCCCGGTCTGAGCCCGGCTGCCTAATGTGGCGAACGCGGGATCTTGGCGGCGATCTCCGACTCGACCAATGCCACCAAACCCGGGAGCAGCCGCTCCGAGGGTGAGCTGCGCGAGCATCTGCTGCGCAGCCTTGGTCGCTTCGAGCGGCGGATCGCGGTGGCCTCGTTCTCCAGCAACATCGCCCGCATCGCGACCTTCGTCGAGGCCGCGCGGCTCCTCGATCGTCATCCGATCATCGTGGGGCGCTCCTTGCTGCGCATGATCGGCGCCGCGCGCAAGACCGGGTACCTGCCACGCTTCGCCACCGAGGTCGCGCCGCGCGACATCGGCTATCTGCCACCGAACAAGGTGCTGCTGATCTGCACCGGCACCCAGGGCGAGCCCGGCGCCGCACTGTCGCGGATCAGCAACAACGATCACCGCGAGGTCTTCCTCGAGCGCAATGATGCGGTGGTGTTCTCGTCGAAGATCATCCCCGGCAACGAGGTACCGATCGACGCCCTCCATCGTCGGCTGCGCCGCATGGGAGTCGAGGTCGTCAGCGAGCTCGAGGAGTTCGTCCACGTCTCGGGCCACCCCGCCCAGGACGACCTGCGCGAGCTCTACTCGTGGACGCGGCCACGCATCGTGATCCCGGTGCACGGCGAGCAGCGGCACATGGAGGCCCACGCCGCGCTTGCCACCCGCTGTGGGGTGCCCGAGACGTTGGTGCCGTTCAACGGCTCGGTCGTGCGGCTCGCACCGGGGCCTGCGGAGATCGTCGGCCAGGTGCATGCGGGTCGGCTGCGGGTGGACGGCCAGCGGCTGGTGGTGGTGTAGCCGGCGGCGGCGCGGCGCGCGTGGCATCGCTCGTGATCGAGAACTGGCGCGCGACGGGGTAGGCAGCCCCGAGGCCGCACCGCCGGGATCGGGCTCCCGACGGCCGCGAGCTCGACCACCTATTACGCGTCGCAGCGATCGGGTCGATCGCCGATCACCGCCTCGACGCCCTCGAGCTCGAGGATCGAGGCGAGCTGCTTGCGCTGCTTGGCGTGGAGCGCCTTGTGCACCTTGGCGAGCGAGCTCGCGACGATCTCGTGCCGCCGATGCTGCTCGGCCTCGCGCGCGACGAACAGCTGCAACAACTCTTCGGCGGTGAGCTCGGCCTCGCGCATGGCCGCGGCCAGGTCGGGTCGCAGCGGGTCGCGGTCGTGCTCGAGCGCCCGCAGCTGGGTCCGCGCGAGCTTGCGGATCGCGAACAACGCCACGCGCTGGGTGTCGCTGCAGCCCAGGCGCTTGCACAGGCCCACACCGGCCTCATCGGTGTCGACGTCTACGGCGACAGGGGGCGCCGCGGGGGCGGCCGACGCGGAGACGTCCCCCGCGGTGGTGAACAGGGACAGAAGGACTACGAGTGATTCGGTGATGAGCATCGGTCGGTTCCTCTTGGTCTGCCTTCGACCGAGCGACCCGGCGTTCGAGTCACGCGCGCACGCAAACTTGGTGTGAACCGCCGGTAAACCCGACCAGTCCCCATACTCGGCGTTCGCGCGGGGGATGGCGGCGTTGGCCTGGGCGGAGACCTCGGCGAGCTCCTGGAAGAGGCAGCGATTCACCCTGCCGGACGCGGATTGATCACGCCCGTCCCCAGCCCCCCCGCGTACCCATAGCTATCGTCGGATCGATAGCCGACCACCGTGATCGCGACGCCCACGCCCGCGTCCACGCGATGCAGTCCGTCCGCGACCTCGACCCGCCCGACTTCGTGATCAGCTCCGACCGCATAGAACACGTCATCCGCGACCGCGACCCCGTCGACCATCACCGCCGCCCTGGGCCCCGGGCGGCGAGCCACGCGTCGATCTCGGCGACTTCGGCGACTTCGGCGACTTCGGCGGTGGCATCGGTGCCGATCTCGCGAAAGCCCGCTGCTGCGGCGCGCGCCAGATCGAGCGCACGACCACGGTCCCCGCCAGTGTCCCACAGCGCCCGTGCGAGCGACCAGCGGGTGGCGGCGACCTCCTGCACCTCGCGGTCCTGGGCGGCGAAAGCGAGCGACCGCTCGAGGTATGGCAGCGCTCGAGCCGGCCGGCCCAGCGACACCAAGACGCTGCCGATCCGGAAGAGCACACGCGCGGTCGACAGATCGTCGCGCTCGTCGTGGCGCTCGCGAATGTCGAGGGCGCGAAGAAATTCCTCGAGCCCTGCCTCGCTCTCGCCCGCTTCGATGAGCTCGGCCCCGAGGAGTTCGCGCGCGGCCGCGGTGATGCGGCTTTCGGGCCCGCGTAGGCGCAGCGACAGCACGAGGGCGCGCTCGGCCATCGCCCGCGCGCCGACGTGGTCCCCCGCCTTGCCGAGAATTTCCGCCCCGATAGCGCTGATGGTGAGCAGGTCGTCCTCGCCCGCCGCTCCGGCGGTCTCGGCAATGCGCAGCGCATGCGTGAGCGCGACCATTGCCGCCTCGCTGTTGCCCAGGGCTTGCTCGGCGTCGGCAACGCCTGTCCAGACCACGGCGGTCTCGGTGTGGTCCACACCAAGCGTCGTTTCATAGCTCCCGAGCGCGCGGCGGTAGTTGACGAGGGCGGCAGCCGGGCGACGCAGCTGGATCTGGGTCGTCGCGAGGTTCACCAAGGCGTCCGCGAGGCCATGATGCGTCGGCCCGACAGACGTTTCGACGATGTCGAGCGCGCGCAGCTGAAGGTCCTGCGCCGCCGAGTAGTCGCCCTCGCGGATCCGCAGTGACGCCAGGCTATTGAGCAACTGAATCAGCAACGGGTGCTTCGGACCATAGTTGCGCTCGACAATTGCTTCGCCTCGGCTGAGCAGAGCGCGCGCCGCGGCGGAATCGTCGTAGACCTGCATGACGTTGGCGAGACTCACCAGCGCGTTGACGACCTCGGGGTGATCCGGTCCCGCCACACCAGAGGTGATCGCGAGCGACTCCTCGAGGTCGCGCCGTGCGAGGTCGAGTTCGCCGAGCGAGCGGTGGGCCACCCCGCGGACGCGCAGCATCCTCGCGAACGACAGCCCCTGGGGCTCACCGGCGCGCTCGAGGGAGACCTCGGCCCGCCGTGTCCAGCTCGCAGAATCGCCGGCGCGGCCGGCCCCCATGACCAGCGCGTTCGCGAGCTCGACTGCTGCCATCGCGGCAGTGAGATCATCTCCGGTCGCTTCGGCTTCCAGGTACGCCTGCTCGAGCACCGTGAGCGCCTGCGGAGTCTCGCCGTTGGCGCGCAAGAACGCACCGAGCTCGACGCGCGCGAGTGCACCGGTCGCCGCATCCCCGAGCGCGACAGCCTCGTCGACGAGGCCATTCGCCTCCGCGATCCCCTTGGCGTAGGCACCGAGGGAGCGCAGTGCGGGAAGGCGCGCGAGACGACGGCGCAGGGCGGCCACCGCCACATCGTCGCCGCCGGCCACACGGGCAAGACGGGCAAGCGAAGCGGCCTCCACACAGGGCGCAGCGGCAGGCAGGGAGCTCATCGCAACCAGCGAGCCGTTCAACAGGGCGATGTCCGCGGTCGCGAGCTGCTCGACGATGGATTCCAGTCCGGCGCGGCGCTCGTCGAGGCAACGCACTGCGGTCGCCACGAGCTCGGGGGCCACCGCATCATCGGCACGAGGATCGCACAGCCGGAGGCTGGCCTCTGTCCACGACGCAACGCGATCGCGCAGCGCCGCATCGACACGATCGAACACGTCCACGCCGCTGCTCGAGCCCGTCGCGAGCGCCGCGGCTCGAGCTGCTGCCGCACCACCGGGCCACAGCTCGGCGATGCCTGCCGCCTCGCGCTCACAGGCACGGACGCGCGACGCACGGACGAGTCCGAGGGAGGCGGTCACCGCAACTGCGGCGACGGTGACGACGGCCGCACCCCACAGCAGCGCACGGCTGCGCGCCCGCGCTGCGCCCCGCCGTAGCTCGTGCAGCAGCGCATCCATGCTCGGAAAGCGAAGCTCGGGCCGTGGGAGCAACCCGCGTTCGAGCGCGCGGCGCAGCCACGCGGGCACACCGGCCCCACGCTGCGGCGGCGCGACGACCCCTGAGAGGGCTGCCGCCGCCGCGCCGAGCACTCCTTCGCCGGCAAACGGGCGCTCTCCGAACAGCCCCTCCCACAGCGTCACGCAGAAGCTGAACTGATCGGACTGCGGTCCGACCGCGGCGCGAGTGTGTTGTTCGGGCGACATGTATGCCGGCGTGCCACGCACGTCGAGCACAGACGAAGGCGGGTTGGTTGCTGTGAGTGACGCACTCAGGGAGGCGTTGCCCGCGAATTCGTCGCCGACGGCCGCGAGCCCGAAGTCCACGACCTTGGCCTGCCCATCGGCGCCGACCATGACGTTGTCGGGCTTGAAATCGCGGTGCACCAACCCGGCGGCGTGCGCTGCGGCGAGCCCGGCACCGGCGGCCATCACGACGCGCAGGGTCTCGCGCCAGCTCCGCTTCGACGTGGTCCACCACGCGCGCAGGGTCTGCCCCTCGAGCATCTCCATCGCCAACCACACGCGCGCACCGATGAGCCCGACGTCGAACACGGCGACGATGTTCGGGTCGCTCAGGCGGGCGAGCGCCTGCGCCTCGGCCATCATCTCCGACCGCACTCGGTCGCCACCGTCCGTCGCGTCGGCCCGGGGGCGCAGCACCTTGATCGCGACCGGACGGTCGAGCTCGGGATCGTGCGCCGCGAACACGACGCCGAGCGCGCCGCTGCCGATGCGGCGCACGACGATGTAGCGCCCGAGCAGCGTCCCGACATCGATCTCCGACGGCTCGGCCCTCGGAGGCGCAGCGCTGCCGAGCCACGTCGCCTCGCTGTCTCGATTGCTGGGGTTTATCGAGGATTGCCCCTCGGCGTCCTCGGCAGTCGCCATCCGATCGAGATCCTACGCCGTCGGCCGCCGTCATGGGCGCGACATTCCGCTGGCCGCGAGCGCCGGAAGGCGATGCTGGTCGCGGAGTCGATGGGAGAGCACGTGAGCAGCCGCGCCCACCTGGCAAGAGGCCGCAAGCAAGCGGACACCCGGTCGTCGACCGGGCATCATTGGAACCATGCGCGTCTTCGCAGTCACCTCGTGGATCGCCGTCGCCGTCGCCGTCGCGCTCCCGGTCCCCGCCTCCGCGGCCGATCCGCTCCCCGAGGGCGACCAGGGCCTCGCCGCCAACCATCCCAACGACGAAGGACTCGGCGAAGACCCACAGGTCTTCCTCTTCGAGGACTTCGAGAGCTACGCCGACGCCAATGCGCTGTGGGATCGATGGGACAACGTCTACCAGCTCGATCAGATCCGCTTCGCGACGGAGCCCGAGAATGTCTTCGCCGGTGCGCAGTCGATCGAGTTCACGGTCCCGCCGCAGGATGCCGAGCTGAGCAATTCCCTGGACAAGGCCGTGTCACCCGAACGCGAGGTGTTCTTCTTGCGCTACTACTCGAAGTTCTCGGCGCCGTTCGAGGTCGTGGGCTCGAGCCACAACGGCTCGTCGATCTCGGCCCACTACTTCATCGACGGCCAGGCCACGCCCGGGGTGCCCGCCGACGGCATGAACAAGTTCTTGGTCGCCTACGAGAACTGGCGCGGCGAGGACGCGACGCCGACGCCGGGCAACCTCAACGTCTACGTGTATCACCCCGAACAGCGCGACAACTTCGGGGATCATTTCTTCCCGACCGGCGTGGTGCTGCCCAATACCAGCAAGCTCTTCGACTTCGGCCCTGACTTCGTGCCGTACCCGGATGTCATCCAGGAGCTCGATCGCTGGTACTGCTACGAGTTCATGGTCCAGGCGAACACGCCCGGCGTTCGCGACGGCCGCATCGCGTTCTGGCTCGACGGCGTACTCGCTGCAGACTTCGTGAACCTGCGATTGCGCGACGTTGCCAGCCTGACGATCGACCGCTTCGGTCTGGGGTTGCACATCGGCTCCAACCCCAACGGCGAACAGAAGAAGTGGTACGACAACATCGTCGCCGCCGACGCCTACGTCGGACCGCGGTTCGTACCCGGCAGTGGCGACAGCGGGGGCGAAGGCGATACTTCGGCGGGCGATGGCTCGGCCTCGGCGACCCAAGGCAGCGAGGGCTCCGCGAGTGCAGGCACCGAGGCGGGTTCGGCGACCACGGAGGCAGACGCTGGGACCCAACCCGGCGAAGGCAGCACGACCGAGGCCGCGGCCGGCGATGACGGCAGCGGCGGCTGTGCCTGCACGGTGCTTCAGACCCCCTGGCAGGCCGCCCTGGGGTGGATCGGGCTGATCGCGCTGGCTGGGGGATCGACGTCGCGCCGGCGCCGATCCGGCGAATGATCCGTGGTCGTTCGCCGATCGCGAGGCGCCATGGACGAATCTTTTCCCGGGGTGCGAACGGTTCGGCCCATCCGGGTCACAACCGCGGTCGTGGCCCCCTCTCACGTTTCACAGAGTCTGCAGTCGACGACTGTCGAGGACTCGCAACGGCTGCCCTCGGGCGGGATGCCCGACACCGGGCCGGCGGGCGCCGACCGCAGCGCTCGGCCCGACATGGAGAGCGATCCCGAAGCCGCGGTGGTTCGCGCCAGGGTCATGATGCGGTTGTTGGGTGAGGACGCTGGTCCCGCGAAGGTCGGGCGCTTCACACTGCTCGATCGCCTCGGCCAGGGCGGGATGGGTGTGGTCTACGCGGCCTATGATCCCGAGCTCGATCGCAAGGTTGCAGTGAAGCTCCTGCGTGGCGACCGCGCGTCCGAATCGGTGCGCTTGCGCATCGTTCGCGAGGCCCGTGCGATGGCCAAGCTCAGCCACCCCAATGTTGCCCACGTCTACGAGGTCGGCGAACACGACGGCAGCACGTTCATCGCGATGGAGTTCGTGCGGGGTGAGACCCTCACGCGCTGGCAACGTCATCCAGGACGACACTGGCGCGAGATCCTCGAGATCTACCTGCAGGCCGGTCGCGGTCTGGCGGCCGCACACGCGGTGGGGCTGGTCCATCGCGATTTCAAGCCCGACAACGCGATCGTCGGTCGCGACGACCATGGGCCCGAGGCGGCCAGCAGGGTCCGCGTGCTCGACTTCGGTCTTGCCCAGGTGTCGCAGCCCGACGTGACCCGACTGGTCGAGACCAGAACCGCCGCGTATCACCTCGATGGATCAGGCGTCGGTGAGTTCGTCAGCCGCGCGGGTGCGGTGATGGGCACGCCCGCATACATGTCCCCCGAACAATTTCTCGGCGAAGAGCTCACGCCCAAGTCCGATCAGTTCGCGCTGTGCGTTGCGCTGTGGGAGGGACTGTGGGGTGAGCGCCCGTTTGCCGGAACGACGACGAACGAGCTGGCTCGCAACGTCACCGGCGGACACATTCGCGAGGTCGACAGGTCGCGGGGCATACCCACCTGGCTCAAGCAGGTGCTGCTGCGGGGACTGTCGCCGGCGACCGAGGCCAGGTTCGACTCCGTCGAAGCCCTGCTCGCCGCACTCGAGAACGATCCGTCCCGCCGCCGCGGTCGGATCGTGCGAGCCGGCGCAGCGGCAGCGCTCGTCGCCGTGATCGCGCTGGGCATCGAGGGCGGGCGCCGCTTCGATCGCGCGCACACCGTCGCCGGATGCGAGACTGACGGCGCAAGCATCGACGCGGTGTGGAATCCCGAGACGAGTGACCGCGTACGCGAGGCCCTGCTCGCGACCGGAGTCTCCTACGCGGCGTCCACTGCGGCCAAGGTCACGCCCTGGCTCGATGGCCAGGCCCAAGCGTGGCGCGCCCAGCGAACCAACGTGTGCATGCGTGCCGACGTCGAGCACAGCTGGGACTCGGACACGGTCGATCGATCGCTGTGGTGCCTGGACGAGCGTCGACTCGAGCTCGCGTCACTCGTCGCGCAACTCGAGCATGCGGACGCTGGCGTCGTCGCGGCGGCCATGCCTGCGGTCGTGGCTTTGACGCCGATCTCACCGTGTCTCGATGCGACGGTGCTCGCCAATCTGCCCCCGCCGCCACCCGGCGAAGACCGGGAGGCTGTCGCCGAGTTGCGCGGCGAACTCGCCCGAGCGCGGGCGCTGTCCGCCGCGGGGACCTACGGCGAAGCACTCGAGGTCGCGCGATCCTCCCGCGAGCAGGCAGCGCTGCTGCAGTGGCCGCCGTTGACCGCGGATGCGATGACGCTCGAAGGCAAGCTGCTCGAGCAGATGGGAGCTCATGCCGAGGCCGAGTCCGTGTTGGTGGCCGGCTACATCGAAGCCGCCCAGGCCGGCGCCTGGGCTGTCGCGGCGAACGCCGCCCAGGCGCTGGTGGACAACGTGGGGACCGAACAAGTGCGACTCGCCGAAGGGCGCGTCTGGGCGATCCAGGCCCAGGTCGCGGCCCAGCACGCCGGCGATCCGCTTGGTCTGCACGAGATCGCGCGCATCGGGCTTCTCGGCGCGATGGAACGCCTCGACGGTCGATATGCCGAGGCCGCTCGTCTGCACGAGCGGGCCGTCACACTGACCGAGCAGGCGCTCGGACCCGATCACCCCGCGGTCGCCGACGCCCTGACGAGGTTGGCCAACGCCGACTACAAGCTCGGCGAGTTCGCCGAAGGTGCCGCGGTCGCCCGCCGAGCCCTGGCCATCTACGAAAAGACCTACGGCCCAGAGCACCCGAACATCGCGGCAAGCCTCAACAACGTCGCCGTTGCGCTGTACTCGCTCGGGGACACGAGCCAAGCCGAGGCGCTGTACCTCCGCGCATTGGCGGTGCGGGAAGCGGCGCTCGGGCCCTGGCATTCTGGCGTCGCCATCAGTCTGCTCAACCTCGCGAATGTGTACGTGAGCACGGGCGAACCCGAGCGCGCACTCCCGCCGTTCGAGCGCAGCCTCGCGATCAACGAGCGTGCGTTCGGGCCCGACCACCCCGAGGTCGCCGGCTCGCTCAACAACCTCGGCTTGGCGCTGACAACCATGGGTGAGCACGCCCGGGCCGTCGTGCTCCACGAGCGCGCGCTGGCGATCCGCGTGACAGCGCTCGGGCCCGAGCATCCCGAGGTCGCCAAGAGCCTCAGCAATCTCGCGAACAGCCACGCCGGGCTGGGCCACCACGCCGAGGCCAAGGCGCTGCAGCTTCGCGCGCTGGCGATCCGCGAGAAGACTCTCGGTACCGAGCACCCCGACGTCGCGCGCAGCCTGAGCAACCTCGCGAATGCTCACCAGTCCCTCGGTGAGTATGCCCAGGCCAGGCCGCTGTACGAACGCGCGCTGGCGATCCGCGAGAAGGCGCTGGGCCCCGCGCATCTCGACGTGGTCTATCCGCTGATCGGCCTCGCCTCGCTGGCGCGCGCTGAACTGCGTTTCGCGGACGCAGCGAGGCTTGCCGAACGCGCCATCCACGTCCGCGAGGCGGGCAATGCCCCGGCGCCGGATATCGCCGAGGCTCGCTTCGCGCTGGCCCAGGCCTTGTGGGACGCGCCCGACGAGCAAGGCCGCGATCGCGATCGCGCCGTGCAACTCGCGACCAACACTGCGGAGTTGCTCGCGAGCGCCAAAGCGGATTCTCCGCTGGTCCTCGAGGTCGCATCCTGGCTGGCCGCACACGGCGCGCAGCGGTAGCCTACGCGCCGCGGTGGTGGACTCAAGTGGCCGCCGCGATGCAATCAAGGCGTGGTTGCGGGCGCACCAGCCCCCAGGGCCTTGACCCGGTGGCGAAAAGCGACCTACCTTGGGAAGCTGCCATGGACTACTTCCTTCGAATCGGCGTTGGATGCGTGATGTTTGGACTGCTCGGATGTGCCTTCGACTCCGACGGTGTCGGCGGTGACGGCGGCGCCTCGGTCGGCGGCTCCTCTTCGGGATCGAACAGCGCGACGGACACCGAGCCGTCGACGACAGCGTCGAGCGCAAGCGGAACCTCGGCGATGACCTCCAGCCAAGAATCGTCGGGAGGCGGCGAGACCTCGGCCAGCACGACAGATCCGTCGACCACCGCGCCGACCACGACCGTCGATCCCACGGGGATGACGACGCTGGAGACCACGGGTGCCGCGGACAGCAGCGGCGGGCAAGATGCCTCGGGTGGCTCGAGCGGTGACGTTGGGCCCGACCCTTACTCGGCGTGCAGCGAAGGGTGTCTCGAGGGCAGTATCTGCGCCGAACTCTACGACGAAGATACGCCGATCGCCGACGTGTGCGCGCCGCCATGTGGGGAACTCGACGATTGTCCAGGCGCGCTCAGTGGCGGCGCAGAACTCATTTGCCCCGGCGGGTTCCTCTACTGCCTGCTCGTCTGCGGGGAAGGCCTGCCTTGTCCCGATGGCATGGATTGCGAGGGGACTCAGTACGGCAACCGCTGCTTCTGGCCCCTGTAGCGCGCGCCCGCCCGCTCGTCATCCGTCGCCGACCAGACCACCGAGCTCGCCGGCAGGCCGTCCCCATGCCCGCGCGATCGCAACCGCGGTGCGCACTCCGTCCAGCGCGGCGCTCATGATGCCGCCCGCATAGCCGGCCCCCTCACCACACGGAAACAACCCGGGATGGGTCGGTGACTGGGCCGCGGCATCGCGAACGATCCGCACCGGACAGCTCGTACGACTCTCCAGCGCGACCGCGATGCCGTCGACGCCGATGAACCCGCGCATCTTGCGACCGACCTGTAGCATCGCCTCGCGCATCGGTGCGGCGAGGTCGCCGAGAATGGCATCGAGCTCGACCGCCGCGACCCCGCGAGGATAGCTGCACTCGGGCAACTCGGACGATGCACGGCGGGCGACGAAGTCGTCGATCCGCTGCGCCGGTGCCACGAAGTCACCTCCGCCGGCCTCGTACGCCCGGCGTTCGTAGTCACGCTGCAGCGCGACTCCTGCCAGCGGTGCTTCGGGATCCAACCCGTGCGCACGCAATCGTGCCGCGTCGATCTCGACCACGAAACCGCTGTTCGCGAAACGTCCGCTGCGCGAGGAAGGACTCCAGCCGTTGACGACCTGCTCGCCGGGGTCGGTCGCCGCGGGCACCATGAACCCGCCCGGGCACATGCAGAACGAGAACACCCCGACCCCACAGGCCTGCTCGACGAGCCGATAGCTGGCCGAGCCCAGGGCCGGGTGGCCCGCGAGCGCGCCATACTGCTGGCGATCGATCAGCGCCTGCGGATGCTCGACCCGCACGCCGATCGCGAACGGCTTGAACACCAGCGCGACGCCGGCGTCGGCGCAGAACTGCTGGACGTCGCGGGCGGAATGGCCAGGCGCAAGCACGACGGCCGCGGCCTCGACCGTCGTGCCTCCACGCAGCCGCACGCCGGCGACCCGTCCGCCCACACACACGAGATCATCGACTCGAGACTCGAACGCAAACTCGACGCCGGCAGACTCGAGGTGCTCGCGCATCGTGCCGATCACCTTGGGCAAGCGATTGGTGCCGATGTGCGGCCGCGCGTCGACCAGGATGTCGGCCGGGGCACCATACCCAACCAGTGCCCGAAGGACCGCGGCCACCTCACCCCGTTTGTCGGCGCGCGTGTACAGCTTGCCATCGGAGAACGTGCCCGCGCCGCCCTCGCCAAAGCAGTAGTTGCTGTCGGGATCGACCACGCCGGTTCGCGTCAGGATGGCGAGGTCGCGTCGACGGCCGCGCACGGCCTTGCCGCGCTCGAGCACGATCGGGCGGATGCCCAGCCGCGCGAGCGCCCAGGCGCAGAACAACCCGGCAGGCCCAGTCCCCACGATCGCGACCGCTGGCGCGCCCACGAGCGTTGGCAGCACCACCGGCGTCGCCGCAGCCTGCGTGCTGGACATGCCCGCGAACCGCAGCGCAACGCGCAGATCCATCCGCACCTTGCCCCGACGGGCATCGATTGCCCTGCGCACGATGACCACCTCGCGGACATCGGCCTCGCGTACCCGCGCGACTTTGCACGCCTCACGCCGCAAGGCCGCGGCGTCGAGCACGACATCCGGATGGACCTTCAGCTCGAACAGAGCGTCGGCCCCAGGGCTGCTGCGGCCAGACGCGTTCACGGGCGTTGACGCAGGATCATGACCGCGAGCGTACCCGCGGCAGTACCGGCGATCGGAATGTGTCGCAGCGGTCGCAGCCACCACAGTCCGGGCAGGATCTTCAGCAACATGCGACCGGCAAGCGCACCTTCGTAGCGAGCCGGGTCGCCATCGACGGCGAGCACCAACTTGCGCGATCCCACCGCGGCATCGGCCACGAACTCCAGCCGATAGCCGAGATCCCATAGCCGCAACAGCGCCGCGTGGCGAACGCTGGCGTCGTCGGGATT
>CANLQR010000138.1 GCA_947492135.1 Deltaproteobacteria bacterium
CGGCCGGCCGACGCGGATCCCCGACGAGGTGCTCAACAAGTTCTGAAGGCCCGAGCGTGCTCACGCGCGCGACGCGGAGGACCGCGGTCAGGGCATGTGCGCGGCGACGGTCGGCTGGATGATCGCCACCCACGGCTCGAGCCACCAACCCGACACCAGGACGATGATCGTGATGGCGAGCAGCACGGCGCGCTCGCGTGGCAGCAGCTCGGGGAACCCGGCGAGGTGCGGGGTCTTCCACGGCCCCAGGCACGCGCGCGTGAAGCTCCACCACAACAGCGCGCTGGCGAGGTTGACCGCGCCGAGCATGGCCATCGCGATCACCGGGTGGGCATCGAACGCCCCGTGGCTGGAAAGATGCTCGGCAACGAACCCCAGAGTGCCGGGGAAGCCCGCGTAGGCCAGGGCGATGACCAACAGCAGACCGGAGAGGATCGGCGCGGTGCGGACGATCCCTCCAAGTGCCGCGAAATCGGTGCTGCCAACCCGGGCCTGGATCATGTCTGCGATCAACAGCAGTCCGGTGCCGGCGATCGCGAGGTTGCAAGCGTTGAGGAGTCCGGCGGTCGGACCCATCGGATCGAACGAGGCGATGCCCACCAACATGCCGCCGCCGACCGCGAGCTGGAAGTAGGCGAGCGACGAGCGCAGGCTGCCTTGGGCGAGGCCGACGAACACGCAGTAGAACATGCTCGCCACTGCAAAACTCGCGAGCAACACCGTGTGCTGGGCCAGCGCATCGCCCAGAAGCTCCACGCCGATACGCAAGAAGAGGTACTGGCCGAACGGCAGCAGCGTCAGTGGGATCGACGCGAGCGCCGGTGAGTCTTCGAGCAGTTGAACCATCCACCCGTGGAATGGCACCAGGGGCAGCCGTACGGCGACTGCGAGCAACAGCGGCACGAATAGCAGACCCTCGATGTGGCCCGAAACGCCTTGCGCGGCAATCACCTCGAAGTCGAACGTCGTCGTTGGGCCGGCGGTCCCCAACACGATCACGACCACGAGCAACAGCACCGCGGAGACCAGCATCGGTCGCACGTAGCCACCGGTCGATACCCTGCGAGAGCCCATCTCGCCGGCGTACTGCAGCAGCAGCGCCGCCGGTAGAATCGACACCAGGGCGATCAGCGCGAGCACAAGCAGGTTGACGCTCACCAGCGCGAGCATGCCCAGCGAGTGCAGCGCGAGCACCAACACCAGGCCTTCACGTCGTGTGCGTGGCCCTACTGCCACCAGCAGCAGCGTGATGACGACGGCCTGCAAGAACACCAACACCGCGCTGATGCCGTCGACGCCGACGTGGTAGCCGATGCCGAGCCACTCACCGCCGGCGCGCTCGACAAACTGCATGCCCTCGATGCCGCCGTCGAAGCGGCGCACCACACCGATCGCCAGGGCCAGCGTCGCGGCGGCACCGCTGCGGGCGAAGACCCGAGCCCACCCACCATCGCTGATGCGGTAAACGATCACCGCGGTGACCGCAGGCACGAGCCACAGCGCCGACAGCCACGGCATCGGGAAGCCGTCGCTGGTGTCGTGGACCACGAACCTCCGCATCTCGGCGACCTCGCCACCGAGTGATTCCAGCCCGACCAGGCCCGCAACAACGAGGCCGGCGGCAACGAACGCCCGTGTTCGATCGCGGAAGCGGTCGTCAAAGCGTTTGAGTACGGCGGCGAGCGCAAGCAGCGGCGCGATGCTGAACTTGGTCTGCCAGGCGTCGAGATCGAATCGATGCAGCGCGCGCTCGCGGAGTCGGGCGGCCAGGCCGTGCGGGTCGCGAGAATCCGGGCGCCGCAAGCCCACGTAGACGATGGCGACCACCGAAGCGACGGCGGCGCACGCGAGCCAGAGGTCGCCGACCTCTCCGAGTGGGCCCTTGACCCCCTCGGGCCCGTACCACCACGCGACGCTCGAGAGACCGAACGCGCCCCACGCCGCCACCACCAAGGCTGCCCCAACCAGCCCGGAGTGCAGCGCTCGTCCACGTAGAGCGCCGGCGTCATTCGCCACCGTGCGGTGCTGCGCTGCGCGGGTGCGAACGATGATCGATGGTGCGAACAGGAACTGAACGGCCCGCAGGCCCGCATGTAGCACCATCAGCACGACGACGAGGTGCCACGCACCCGCTCCGCACGCGGCGAACATTCCACCGAGTTGGGCGATCGTCGCGTAGACGATGGAACTCTTGGCGTCGGGCTGGGCGGCGCCGACCGCTGTGGCGTAGATCAGCGTCGCACCGCCGATCACGATCATGGCCACCATCGTGACGGTCGATTCCACCACGATGGGGCCTGCCCGGAGCATCAGGTACACACCGGCGTGGGCCATGATGGCACCGTAGAAGAGCCCGGTTGAGGTGGTCGGGCCTTCCACGGCGTGGGCCATCCAGCTCGAGAAGGGCAGCTGGGCAGATTTGCTCATCGCCGCGAGCCACAGCGACAAGCCCATCAGCGTTGCCATCCCGGAGGATAGGCCACTGGCGTGGGCCAGCATTGCGCCCCAACTGTCGGCGCCGAACTCGTGCGACGCGAACAGTGCCGCAGTTAGTAGGCCGAAGTCGCCCAGGCGATTGGTGAAAAACGCCCGGGCCCCGGCGCGGACGGGGGCCGCACGCTCGTGAAAGAACCCGATCAACAGTGCAGAGCAGATGCCGACCCACTCCCAGCCGACGAACATCAGGGTAAAGCCATCGCCCATCACCAGGATCAGCATCCCGGTGACGAACAGATTGACGAGCATGAAGTAGCGCTGGAAGCCGGGCTCCCGGTGGAGATACGAGACCGAGAACCACGAGACCACGAAGGACAGCACCGTGGTCATCGCCATCATGATGGCGGACAGCGGGTCGATCCAGAACGCGACGTCGATCTCGTGGCCAGGGACAAACAACCAATGGGCCATCACCAGGCGGGTGGGTTCTGGCTTGGTCAGGACGATGGCGAGGACGATCAGACCGGCGACGGCCGTCAACACCGCGACGAAGATTGTGGCCACGGCGATGGTTCGTTCGCGGAGTCGAACGCCGCTGGCCAGGGCCAAGCCGAACCACAAGGCGGCGGCGAGCGGCAACGCCGGCATGGCGAACACTGCGAGATGGAACAGCTCAGCGTTCATCCTCGCCCCTGTCGGCCCGCGTCGAGGCGCACCGGCGGATTGATGCGCGCAGGAGGCAACAAGTCGCTGTGGCCGGCGTACCACGCGGCCGAGTTCAGGACCACGGGAAGCACCTGTCCGCGGGAGTGCCATGGCACCAAGCCGGTCCCGGGCACATAGATGAGCGTGGTCCCATCGTCGGGGTCGACGATGGTGACCTTGATCCAGGCGTTGTCCACGAGCGTGCGGAGCAGCGGTTGCCGCAGAAGAATGACTGCGACCAGCTCGGGGCGGATCTCGAGCACCAGCAGCAATCGGATCGGCTCGTGAATCTCGATCATCTGCTGCGGCAGGCCACTGCGCAGATCGCTGTTGCCACCATCCATCACGCCGATCAGACCGACGACGTTGTGCGGCAGCTTGGTGCCCGCGCCATAGATCTGCACGTCGACCCGCGAGAAGTAGTACTCGAGATTGATGCCGGCGCCGACCGGACCAAGCGCGAGCAACAGGCGCTCGAGGATGCGACCTTCGGCGTCGATCGTCGGGTCGTAGGAGACCAGAAACATGCGGCGGTCGAAGAACACGCCGCGGGTGAGGTCGCGGCGGCCGAACACCGCCACCGCGTTGGTCACGTGATTGAGCTCGGGCCGAGCCTGGCTGGGGTCGAGGGCGCGAGCTTGCACGTGGCGCAACGCGGCCTCGGGACTGGCGTTGCGCGGAGCATGCTCGAACTTTCGACAGCGTTCGTGTGCCGACATCTCGAGCGCGTGATCGAGTGCAGCGGTCAGCGCGGCGAAGTCAGCTGAATGGCTCGCCGGCAATCGATCGCGATCGAACCAGGAGACGGTCTCGCTGCACGTTTGATGCTCAGCTCCGATGAAGCATGTGTCGTCGGGAAGGTCGATTCCGCGGCTTCGCAGTCCGGCGCGCACGGGGGGTGAGTTCGCCATCATGCAAAACAATCGCGCGTTTGGACCGCCATGGCGGCCCCCGCACGCGCCGCAGTCGTACGCCGACAGATGGGGGTTGTTGACGCTGCCCGAACCGTGGCCCAAGATCGCGATCAGACGCGAGTGGTTCTGCACCAGCCCGGTGTTCTGCAGGGTGCCAGTGACACACTCGACTTGCTCACGCAGCGAGAAACCGCCGATCACGTGCTGACCGGTCAACACCTCGTCGGTGACGAATTCTGTGGCGTGCTCGGGCATGAGAATGCGGCGGATCGGCGCACGGAGTCGGTCGAATTGGCGGGGGAACACCAACTCCCCGATGAGCCACAGCCACGCGAAGAACCCCACGGCATAGGCCCCGAGCAGCGAGGCCCAGCCGTGTCCGAGGATCTGTCGCCAGTGCCCGCGCCAACGCCGAACCGCGACGCGCCCCCGGTCGAAGCGCCGCGCCAAGGAGGCGTGCTCGCCACTGGGCACCTCGAGCACGCGGTGCGCCGGGACCACACCCAGAGGGCAAAGCGCGCTGAACTCGTCTTGGTCGCGGCCAAGAAATGAAATCGGCACGCCGAAGAAACCGCCAGTGCCGAAGGTCTGGCACCGGGGCTCGAACTCCTCGAGGTGGCGGCGAAACCCCTCCTCGCGATCGTCGATGCAGGTGATGACCTGAAAGACCCGACGCGGCCGTGACGGGCGCAGATAACCGCGGTTGTCGTGCAGGGCTTCGAGGATCTGATCGCGATAGTGAGATTCGTAGGCCTCTTGCCAGATCGGCAGACGCACGGCCGGACCGAACTCGTCCAGGATGGCTAGCAGCGACGCGACCTGAAGCAGTGGTGTCGCGCGCAGTTCTTCTCCATGGATGTTCAGCGCTCTGGAGGCGCGGTGGAGCTGCCATGCGCGTGACAGCGTCGGACTGTCGTCGTCGCGTTGGACCTCGGCCAGCAGGCCGCAGGCCCCGCGGGTGCGTTGCTCGCCCCGTAGAAGCAGTACCTTGTGCGCGTGGCGGGCGAACCCGCCGCCGAGGCGGCCATCGAAAAGCGCGAAGCGAAGCTCGGCCTCCTCGCGATGGGCGTGGAGGTGGTCGAGCATCTCCCGTGCGCTGCACCCCCACGTGGCGCGCGCGAGGTGGTTCAGCTCCGACCACTCGCCGAGCAAGCGGATCGCCAGGAAGTCGACCAGCGCGACCGGGGCTAGCTCTGGGCGGTACTCGGGTCGACTCTCGCGCCAGTGGATCATGCCCGCCCAGTTGGGCAGGTGCTGGAGCACTCGGGCCACGTAGCTCTCGTACCGATCAGCCGGCACGCCGAGACCGTCGAGGGCCACAAGCGCGGCTTCGAAGGGATCTTCGGGCAGCTTCAGCGACGACGACAGACCGCTGAGATAGCGGTGGCCGGGTCGATTCGCGCGCCGCCAGTTTTCGTACAGTCCGCTTCGCCGCGGGGTGTTTGCCGTGATGGCGAGGCCTTCATCGAGGTGGCTCGCGACCGTGCGCACCATCCAGCGATCCACAGCTTGGGCGACGTCGACCGCGGTCATCGCCAGCGCGATGTCGCGATGCGAGCGCTCACCGAGGCTGCCCAGCAACGCCGCGGTCTCGGCATGGGGATCAGGGGCGTCGATGCCCCCGATCCGACGTACGACCTCCAGGCACGCAGGCCAGCGGACGTCATCGCCGGGTTCGGTGAGCGCGAGGTCCTCGGAGAAGCGCCAGCGGATCCGTGGGACCGGCTCCGGTGACAGGTCGTGCATCAGGCTCGCGCGCAGGATCTTGGCCCGGTCGGCGAATGGGTCGCCGACCACGGTGTCGCGCTCGATCGGAACCTTGCGCAAAGCGACGGCCGCTTCGAGGTCGCGATCGTTGATGCGCCCACGAGCGTAGGCGGCCCGGAACTCGTCCTCGGACAGGTAGCTCTTGGCGCCCGTGACCTTAGACGCCGCGGCGAGCGCCTCGTGGAACGGCAGGTCCTCGAACGCGTGCAGGGTGTTCTGGTGGATGAAGGTCTCGATCGGCCCTTGGTGCGGCAAAAAGTGCGCGCCGTGGGTGAGCGCAGCGGTCAACGCGGCGCGCGGGTCGATACCTGCGTCCTGGTCGGCGACGGCCGCGGCGCCACTGCGGTCTTGGGCAGCGCTCATCTCTGCTTCCACCGCTCGGCGTGGGGATGAGCAGAGGCGGCCCGGTGGGACTCGATCCCACGAAACTCGAGATCTCGCCCTCGCCACTCGTCGGCGATCATGCGCAGGCGACTCTGGGTGGTGTGGTCGATCAGCTGGCAGTTCTCGACATCGATGATGACGCGCCGGACGTCGGGATCGATGTGCTGGAGCGCCTTGGTGAGTCCTCGCAGATTGGTGAAGACTGCAGAACCGCGGAGCAAGAGCACGAGGTCCTCACCTTCCCGATGCTGCTCGATGTGGGAGCGGAACAGCGAGGCCAACGGCGCCCCGCGGGAGAGCACGATGATGAGCTTGAGCAACAGGCCGGCGAAGACTCCCAACAGCAGATCCTCTGCGAGTGTCACCACCATCGTCGTGACGAAGACCAGCAGCTGCTCGCGGCCAATGTGGAACGCGTGCGCGAACTCCCGGGGCGAGGCCAGACGTGTCCCGGTGTAGATGAGCATGGCGGCAAGCGCCGCCAGTGGAATCTGCTGGAGTACGCCGGGGACCAACACGACGAAGGCGAGCAGGAACACGCCGTGAAAGAAGTTCGAGAACGGGCTGGTCGCGCCATTGTCGATGTTGGCCTTGCTGCGCACGATCTCCGAGATCATGGGGAGGCCGCCGACGAGGCTTGCGACGGTGTTGCCGATGCCGGTCGCGAGCAGGTCCTTGTCCATGTTCGCTGCGCGTTTCGCCGGGTCGAGCGCATCAACGGCGCTGGCGCTGAGCAGGGACTCGATGCTGCCGACCAGCGTGAACAACAGCACGTACTTGAGCGAGATGGCACTGGTGACCTGAGAGAAGTCGGGTGGGGTCACTGCTGCCATCAGGTTCGCCGGCAGGCGCACGAGCAGGGTGGCGTCGAGGTGGTAGTAGTGGCCAAACCAGAGGTAGTCGTGCGCGACCTCGAACTCGAACATGATGCCGATCGGGATCGCGAGCGCGAGCACGACCAGGGGTGCCGGGACGCGCTTCACGAAGCGAGCCCGCAAAAGCGGCATGCCGAACAAGACCACCAAGGCCAGGGCTCCGACGGTCAACACCTCCGGATTCATGTTCGTGATGCTGTGGGGGATCTCGGCGAGCAGACCCAGCGGTGATTTGGCGGTGGGTACCACGCCCATCAGCGTGTGGGTCTGCTTGGAGATGATGATGACGCCGATCGCGGCAAGCATGCCGTGGACCACCGCGGGCGGCATCAGGGCTCCGACGAAGCCGAGCCGCGCAATGGCGAGCACGATCTGGATGACACCGGCGACCACGCCCACGGCCAAGGCTTGCCGGTAACCGACCACGGGATCGCCGGCACCGAGCTCCGTGACCGCCCCCAAGACGATCACGATCAAGCCGGCCGCGGGGCCCTTGATCGTCAGCCGCGCGCTGCCCAGGAAGCTCGTGACGATGCCGCCGATGATCGCGGTGACTACGCCCGCGATCGGCGGGAACCCGCTCGCCATTGCAATGCCCAAGGACAGCGGCAAGGCGATGAGAAAAACCAGGAAGCCGGCGATGACGTCCGCGCGAAGATCGAAGCCAGAAAATGGAGAGCGCGAGGCAGACATCGGTGGGGCCGGCGCCAAGCTCAGCAAGGCGCGGGCCAGAGTCTCTAGCCCTGATGATCTACGACAAAGCGGGCGTGCGGGGGCCTTGGAGACGCACCGACACGTATCGCTTCGACCCTTTGCGTGTCAGGTTGACTCATCGTTGTCGCCGTCACTGCCGCCCGTCAAGCGCGGTGTCCGCTCTCCGCGGGCCATGGCGCCGTATCGTTCGAGCTTGCGATACAATGTCTTGCGGCCCAACCCCAGCACCTTGGCCGCGAGCGTCTTGTTGTCGCCCACGGCTTCGAGCACCCGCAGGATGTAGCGCTGCTCCACGACCTCCATGGGGACCAGCTCACTGGGGTTGTGCGAAACCACCAGAACGTCGCTGCGGGTGTAGTCGCGGATGCGCCCCGGAACGTCGGGAACTTGCAGCTCTGAACCTCCGCACAGCGTCACTGCCCGGTCGATCGCGTTGCGCAGTTCGCGAACGTTGCCGGGCCACGGGTAGTCGAGCAGCCGTTGGGCGAGCTCGGGTCCGATCGTGCGGACGTCCTTGCCGGCAGCGGATGCGAAGCGCTGGAGGAAGTGCTGCCCGAGCAGCAAGATGTCCCGCCCACGTGCCCGCAGCGGCGGAACCTCGAGATCGAGCACGCTGAGCCGAAAGAACAGGTCTTCGCGGAAGTCGCCGGCCTCGACCGCAGCCTCGAGATCACGGTTGGTCGCGGCAATGACCCGGGCGTCGAATGGGACGTCGTGGTCACCGCCGACCGGACGGATCACCCGCTCCTCGAGGGCGCGCAGGAGTTTGGGTTGGAGCTCGATGGGGAGCTCGCCGATCTCGTCGAGCAGCAAGCTGCCGCCTTGGGCGCTGAGGAACAGCCCCACGCGCCGCTCGGTCGCGCCCGTGAACGCGCCGCGGGTGTGTCCAAATAGCTCGGCTTCGACGAGCGCCGGTGGCAACGCGGCGACGTTGACCGCGATCCACGGTCCTCGAGCTCGCCGCGACTGCAGGTGAATCGCGCGGGCGACCAACTCCTTGCCGACGCCGCTCTCTCCGCGCAGCAAGACCGGCGCATCCGAGGCCGCGACTCGTGTCACCCGATCGAGCAGCCGCAGGGTCGGCACGCTCTCGCCGATGATCCCGGTTTGGGGCTCGTCGCGGACTCGCTCGCGAAGCATCCGAACCTCGCGACGCAGCGCGCGTACTCCAGCGGCTCGCCCGATGGTGAAGCGCAGGGCATCGATCTCGACCGGCTTGGTCACGAAGTCATAGGCTCCGGCGCGCATGGCAGCGACCGCGGTCTCGATGCTGCCAAATCCGGTGATGACGATCACCGGCAGCTCGGGGTCGCGCTCGGCGATCCGTTGGCACAGCGCGATGCCACCAGGGCCTCCGAGGTTGAGATCAGTCAACACGACGTCGAAATCGAAGGCCTGCACCCGAGCGAGCGCGTCGGCCTCGTTGGCGACGGTGGCGACCGAACAACCAACCAGCGTGTCGGCAAGCAGCTCGCAGAAACGCACGTCGTCGTCGACGGCGAGCACCCGAATCGGCGCCGTTTCACGGGTCGGCATCGACCGGAATGTGTAGCACGAACTGCGTGCCGTTGCGGTGATCGGACACCACGTCGATCCACCCGTCGTGTTCGAGAGCGATTCCCGACGCAATCGATAGCCCCAGGCCGGTACCCGCACCACGCGGCTTGGTGGTGAAGAACGGTGCGAACAGCTGCGGCAACAGCTCAGCGTCGATGCCCGGCCCGCGGTCGCCGATGGTCACGCAGATGTAGCGGCCGCGGCCGCGGCCGCGGCCTTCGGGCGGCGTACATTCGGACTCGAGCACGTCGACGGTGACCCGCGTTTCGGGTGGCGCAACGTCGATCGCGTTGACCACGAGGTTGGTCACGGCCTGCTGCAACAGCAGCAAGTCGCCCCGGACGTAGCGGCCCGGGGCTTGATTCCCCACGACGAGCTCGACGCGCCGGTCGGCAGCGGCACCGTCGAGCAGTCCGCTCGTGTGTTCGACGATGGCACCAGCCTCGAAGCGGCGCACGGGGTCGCGCGCGTCACGGGCGAAGTCGAGAAAACTGCGGATGATGGCAGTGATGCGGTCGGTCTGTTCGGCGGCGATGCGGGCGTTGTCGATCACCGCCGCACCACTGACCTGTTCGCGAGCGATCAGCTTGGTTCGGGCCGAGATGACATTGAGCGGAGTGCCGAGCTCGTGGGCCAGTCGGGCCATCAGGGTGCCGATCGTGGCCAGGCGATCGGCGTGGCGCAGCTCGTGAGTGAGCCGCTCGCGCTCGGCCGCGGCACGGGTGCCCCGGGCGCGGGTGTCTTCGAGGTTCTGGACCATGTGGTTGAGCGCCGAGGTGAGCTCGCCGAGCTCGTCGTTCGTGGTCGCGGGTAGGCGCGTGGCGGTCTCGCCGCGGCCGACCGCGCGTGCCAGTGCGACCAGGCGGCCGACGCGTTGACCGACCAGCAGCCAGCCGATTCCCACGGCGAGGCCGGCCGCGCATGCCCCGATCACGAGGATCGTCAGCCACAGCTGCTCGCGACTGCGCCGCTGCAGCTCGCGGCGAACCTCGAGCGACCGGCGGAGCTCGAGAACACCCTCCTGGCCGTCCGCGAGGCGCACCGGCAGATAGGCGTAGATCGCCACAGGGTCTTCATCGTCGGGCCAGCGCAGCACCTGTTCTTGCGACGATTGGGCGGTGCGTCGCGCGGCGGTCGTGAGCTCGGGGCTATCGAGGCCTCGGGCCAGGACCGTGGGTCCCAACCACCGCAGGTTGACCGTTCGTTCCCGTTCGTACGCGGCGTCGAGCGCCGCGAGCACCTGCTGCTCACCACCGCGAGCCCACGCATCCTCGACGAAGGGTTGCAACGCCCGACCCATCAAGACCACCGCCTCCGACAGATCGCCGTCGATGATCGCGAACTCGTGCTCGAGTTCGCGTTCAGACATCACCACGAGGACGCCGACCGTCCACAGGGTCAGCGCGAGGGTGATCTTGAGGGCAATTCGCATGGCCGGGCGCAAGCCGTCACGCCGGCCCCTCGTCAGGCCGATCCGGCGCGGATCCTGGGCCTAGTCGACGAGCTCGAAATTCCAGAGGATGTACTTCCAGTCCTGCTCGACGCTGCGCTTGTCGCCGAACGGGTACTCCATCCGGGCGATGAACACGACGTCGCCGCGGGGAAACATGAACTGGATGATCTCGCGCTGCGGATGATCGGCGCCGCTCTCGGAGACGTGGAGCTTCGCGTAGATTCCGGCCTTCTTCTGATACGCGTGCTGATAGCTGATCTCATCCACGCCCAGACCCGCAGACTTGAACTGGTTTTCGAACCACGAGACCGCGCGCTCGTCGAGCGGCCGGGTCTTGGGCGTGACATAGAAGGTGACCGAAATCTCTTCCACGCCCGACGCTTCCTCGGCGTCGTCGTCGGCAAACGGATCCTCGCGCTCCTCGCCCTCGAGCGCGCCGGCGGTCGAGCGACACGTGACCACGGGGATCCAGCCGTGATCGCCTTCGGGCGAGTGCGAGGCCTCGCCACACGACTTGAACACGTAGAGCGTGTCGGGGGTCTCGAACTTCACACCCAAGGCTGGGATGGTGACGACGCTGCCGGACTTGGTGCCGGCGGTCGGGCTGTCGATCCACTTCGAGGCATCCGACTTGCCCCGTTCCTTGGGTTCGCAGCCGCCGACGGCAGCGAGGCCGAACAGGCCCAGCAAGAGAACCGGGCGCAACCGCGAAGACACCGAACTGGGCGCTGGCATGACGGCGGCGAGGTTACCAAAACGGGCCGCTCGCTCAAAGTCCGCGCACCCATGCACGCTTTTGGGGGTCGCGGTGGGCGCCGGTGGCATCGAGATTGCTTTGGTATCGCTGCGCCATGCCTCCGGCACCCGCTTTCCCCACCTCCTATGTCCAGTCCCCTGCCAACGACAGCACTGCCGGGTCCATGCGGCCCGGTGCCTTGCGGCCGGGCGGGGAGACCCAGCTCGACGGCCGCGTTCGCGAGGTCCAACGGGGCTCGCCGGCCGCTGCGACCATGCCAGCGCTGGTGCGCCTGCTGCAGTTCCTGATGGACGCGGACACGGCCGACACCGTCCTGCATCGCGCGACGGTCAGCCTGGGCCTGCTGGCCGAGATCCTGTGGGTCGAGCTCGATGGTGACCAAGTCGGCGAGCTGCACGCCAGCGTCACCGCTCCCGACGGCACGCCGCGGCGCATCGATGTTGGGCTTGCCGATCCTGCCAACGCATTGGGTCGTGCGGCCGTTCAAGGGACCCTGGTGCTGGTCGAACAGGTGTATCTGCGCGCCGCCGAGATCGAGCGCCTGCAAGCCGAAGCGACCACGGATCCGCTCACCGGGCTATGGAACCGTCGGGGTTTCGAGCCACTGCTCGACCAAGCCCTCGCCCGCGCCGCGCGAACCGGCGAAGCTATCGCGGTGGTGCTGGTCGATGTCGACCATTTCAAGCGGATCAACGACAACTTCGGACACGGGGAGGGCGACGCTGCGCTCGCGGCCGTCGCGGCTGCCCTGCGCGGTGGGATCCGGCCGACCGACGTCGCCGCACGGATTGGCGGGGACGAGTTCGCGATCCTCCTATCCGGAGCCGATGCGCATGGGGCGGTGCTGGTGTGCGAGCGGATCCGTCGCGCACTGGGCCGCGCCAATGCTCTGGCGATTCACAGCGTCACACTTTCGTTCGGAGTGGCCGAGCTCGCGTCGATCGGGCCCAATGTGGGACCCCCAGCGCGGGTCGCGTGGCTTGCCGCGGCTGATGCTGCGCTCTACCAAGCCAAGGCTGCTGGCCGCGACGGAGTGGCCTGCCACACCAGCGAACTTCAGCTGGATGAAGACCTCACCCGGCCGATCTGCGTGGGCGCGTCCTAGCTGCTAGTGCTGGGCTAACCCGGCAACAGCAGGCTGGGGAGGTAGTCCTCGGGCGCTCGCAGGCCCATCAGCTCGAGGCAGGTGGCCGCAACGTGACCGAGATTCGCGGTGCTGCTGTCATCGCGACGCAGCTTCGGGCCCAGCAGGGGGTCGCGCCAGTCGAGAATCGCAAATGGCACTGCATTGAGGCTGTGGCTGGTACGGGGCCGGGCCACGCCCTGCTTGTCGAGGTCGAGCATCTGGTCGGCGTTGCCGTGGTCCGCGGTGACGACCAACACGCCGTTGAGCTTGCGCACGGCGGTCACGAGTCGTGCGAGGCACAAGTCGACGGCTTCGACCGCCATGCGCGTCGAATCGAGCACGCCGGTATGTCCGACCATGTCGCCGTTGGCGAAATTGACCCGAGCAAAGTCGTAGGGATCACGGATCAGCGCCGAGATCATCGCATCGGTGATCTGCGCGGCCTGCATCCACGGGCGTTGCTCGACCGGTAGTGTGTCCGACGGGATCTCGATGTAGCGCTCGAGTCGCTCGTCGAACTTGCCCGAGCGGTTGCCGTTCCAGAAGTAGGTCACGTGCCCGTACTTCTGGGTCTCGGAGATCGCCAGCTGGCGCTTGCCGGCGTTGGCGAGCAGCTCGCCCATGGTCCGATCGATCGTCGGAGGCGCGACCAAGAATCGCGCCGGGACCTGTTCGTCGCCGTCGTACTGCATCATCCCGAAGAACGCCACCGCGGGCCGCGGGCCGCGATCAAACCCAGAAAAGTCATCCTGCTCGAAGGCCTTGCTGATCTCGAGGGCGCGATCGCCACGGAAGTTGAACAACACCACCGCGGCGCCGTCACGAATCGGACCGATCGCGCCCTCGCCGGCGTCGATGACGAAACCGTCGAGATACTGATCGTCCACGTCGAGCTCGGCATACATGCTCTCGATCGCCTCGCGGGCCGAAGCGAATCGGCGACCGATGCCACGGACGTGGACGTCCCAGCCGCGTGCGACCATGGGCCATTCGGCGCCATAGCGATCCATGGTGATGCGCATGCGCCCGCCGCCGCTGGCGATGCGCGCGTCGCAGCCCCCACCACGCAGCCTGGCCAGGACCTGCTCGAGCTGGTCGACATAACCCAGCGCCGAGCGCCCGGGGACGTCGCGGCCGTCGAGCAGGATGTGGACGCGCACCTGGGCGACACCGTCCGCGGCGGCACGTTCGAGCAGCGCAATCAGGTGATCGATGTGGCTGTGGACGTTGCCGTCCGACAGCAGCCCCAGCAGGTGCAGCGGCTGCCCTCCCTGGGCAATGCACCCGAGGAGCTCGTGCCACCGTGCGGACGAGAACAGCGCGCCTGAGGCGATCGCGTTGGCGACGAGCTTGGCACCTTGATCGAAGATTCGTCCCGCTCCCAGCGCGTTGTGGCCGACCTCGGAATTGCCCATGTCGGCGTCGCTGGGCATGCCCACAGCACGGCCATGGGCCTGCAGTGTGCGATATGACGGCAGCCCGCGCAGTCGCTCCAGTGTTGGCGTGTGGGCCAGTGCGACGGCATCGCCAGCGTCGCCCGGACCGACGCCGATGCCGTCCATCACGACACAAACGACGGGACCTTGGGGAGCAACGCGGGTGGAGTGGGGCAAGAGCATGGGAACGAGCGATCAGAACATGAAGTGATAGCCGATGCTGAACTCGAGCATCAGATCGAAGGGGTTGACGTTGGGAGTCTCGTCCGGGTTGCTCGGATCGGGCCTGTCGACCACTTGTGCGCGGGAGAAGAACTTCTGCACCGCGGCGCCGATCGTGATCGACGAGTTGTTGCGGATCGGCACCCCAAGGTGGCCACCACCACGAATCATGCCCGTGGTGTCGTTGGTTTCTTCTTCGTCTGCGACGGTCGGACCGAGCGGACGCACCAACGAGGAAATTCCGAAGCCACCCTCGACACCGAGCTCGGCGAACACCGGGCCCATGACCAGCTGGAACGACGGGCCTGCTGCGAAGTCCGAGTGACCCAGCGCGGCCCATCGCCGGGCGGTACCCCCGCCATCGACCGCGACGGTGTAACGCTCGAGAAATCTCGTGTGGCCCAGGTGCACGCCCGCGCCGACGCGCAACGGGCCCAAGCGTAGCGCGTGGACCCGGAACTGCAGGCCCGCGCCAAAGCCGGCCGGCTGCATCGCGGCGGCACCACCGGCGAGCAAGACGCCCAGCCGTGGCGCTGCGATGACACTGAAAACCGCGCCCTTGGTGCGGGCGATCGCGTCGTTGCCACGGCGCGCGCTGCCGGGCGAAGCGGCGAGCACAGCGGCGATGACCCAGGGACCGACCACTGCGCGCACCATAGCAGCGTCTTCGCGCATCGTCTTTGGTCGTGGGCGGTCGCAACCGCGATCGCCTCGCAGCGGGCCACGGCCTGCGCTCGCCGCCGTCGACCTGGGCGCGTAGTTTTGCGATGCTCGCGCCAATGACACGACGCCCCTGTGACCCCGAGGACGGCGACGCCTCCACCCTGGTGCCCGCGTGCGCGCTCACCCGCCGCGGCTTCGTCGGCGCATCGGCCGGCGTGCTGTTGGTCGGCTGCGGCCCGTCGTCGATGCCCACGCGCAAGGTCGAGGCGATCAAAGACGGGGTTCTCGAGTTCGAGCTGAGCAAGCATCCCGAGCTCGTCGTCGCAGGTGGAATGGTCGCACTGCATCCCGAGGGCACCCGCAAGCCGCTCATCGTGATGCGCCTCGAGGGCGACAGGTTTCGGGTGTTGTCGTCGAAGTGCTCCCACCTGGGTTGCACCGTGCGCTGGGACAACGAGGAACAGACCCTGCGCTGTCCGTGCCATGGCTCGCGCTTTGGCGACGACGGCAAGGTCCAGCGTGGCCCTGCGAAGCAGCCGCTGCGCGAGTATCCCAACCAGCTCGCTGGCACGACGCTACAGATCGCGGTTCGGGACGATTGATGCCCGACGCCGGCCGACACTGCATGATCGAGCTTTGGGGGTGTCCGGCGAGCGTGCTCGACGATCCCGCAGCGGTACGCCTTGCGATGCGCGCCGCGGTCGCGGTGTCGCGCTGCGTGTTGCTCACGGAGTGCGAGCATCGATTCGAGCCACATGGCTTCACGATCGTGGGCTTGCTCGCCGAGTCGCACATCTCGATCCACACCTGGCCCGAGCACGGCTACGCGGCCGCCGACGTCTTCAGCTGCGGCACCCGCGGTGAACCAGAGGCTGCGTGCCTCGAGCTGGTCCGTGCACTCGGCGCCCAGCGTCACGAGTTGCGCACGGTCATGCGAGGTGTGCCTGGTGGTCTCGAGCGTCCGCTGACGGAGCAGCTGCGATGACCGCTTCGACGAACAGCGGGGTGACTCGTGTCGAGCTACGGCGCGACGCGGGCCGCATCGGGCCGCAGCTCGGGCCATGGATACGCCGTCGACAGATCGCACGGTTTCTCGGCGCTCCCGACCCGCACCTGTTGGCGCAGGTCGTCGATCACCGCGGCGAGAC
>CANLQR010000139.1 GCA_947492135.1 Deltaproteobacteria bacterium
GAAGGCCTCGCCGAGGTACGCGGTGCGGTCGCGCCCGCTATCCGAGCTGCTCGTAAACAGCCAAGGCGGGCCGGGGGGTAGTCAGGGTTGCGGAGCGTCGTCGAACAGGGCGAGGATCTCGGGCGGAGTCGGGATCAGGGTTTCGTCGCGCAGCGCCTGGGCGAGCTCGGGCCAGTCACTACGGTCGAGGCACGCGGATGCGCGGGAGCGGTGGGTGAGGTCGGCGGGATCTTGGATGCTGCGGACCAGGTGCCAGACGTGCGCGGGTAGCCAGTGCGGGGGCGGTGGGGAGGCGAACCAGGCGCGCCAGTGCGGGCAGTCGGGCCACTGCCAGGTGGTTTGGTACTGGATGAGTCCGTAGGTGAGCAGGAGGGCGTGGAGGTTGGGGTGGTCGGCGACCGGGCGGGTCCTGGTGGCGTAGGCGACCAGCGGGGTGAAGAAGATGTTGAGCCGGCGGTTCTCGATGCGGAGTTCGGCGTGGGTGGAAACGACGTCGAGGGCGAGGTCGTCGGGCGTGGTGACGAGGGCGGCGTGTGACTCGGCGACCATGGTCGCGAAGTACAAGATCCCGACCTCCCACCGTTCATGCCCGGAGCCGGCCGCAAGAAGCAAGTCCGAGAGCAGCGGCGGAGTGATTTGGTTGACCCGCGAGTCAGGCCGTATCTGCATCCGTAGCGGCATGTCGCGCCCGAGGGCCCGAGCGACGTCGAAGTTGGGTCCTGGCGGGAACGTGTGCGCGAAGTCCATCGCGAAACTCTGAAACATCACCTGCGCGAAGCCGGGCCCAAAGTCGCGGGAGAAATCGCGACGAGACCATCGCGAGACGAACCCCCGCAAGTGGTCAGAGTAGTCGGCGGCGCAGTCTCTGGCGAGGTAGAGTTTGAAATCGGAAGTGAGCGCGGCCGCCGGCGCGTTGCGGAACGCTTGGCGAGAACGCGCGAACTGGCCCGCGAATCCCTGAGCATGGGATCGTGCCCGCGCCCGAACGAATCCGTGCACGAAGCGCGGCGATGATTCCCGTTCCGCATTCCGCGCGCCAGCTCCGAAAATAGACGGAACGATGAGGGCCTTCACGTACGGGTCGTGGTCGCGGCGCCACAGCACGGCCTCCGGCAGTCGCCGAGGAGTGGAAGCGGTAGCCGAACTCACGAGGCGTTGGGCAGCGTCGCCGGCCAGGTGAGCGAGCCATGCCGACCGGGATAGGAGCGAGGGGATCCAGGCAGCATCGACCCACTGTGCTTCGGCATCGTTCGCATGCGCCGGACCTTCGAAACTCCGCGCGAGTACGCCCTCCAGCGGCGTTCCCCGTGCCCACGAGAATCCGACGTCCCTCGGGGAATGCCTCCGTGCCCATGCTCCAGCCACTTGTTCTGGACCAAGGTCAAGCAGCGTCAGAATGATTGTGGAGATGTCGCCGCGTGCGGCGAGGCGAGCCTCGACCTCGTCTTTTGAAAAAAGCTGTGACGCCAACGCCAGCGCGCCGCAAAGGCGTCCGCCCTCCGCTGATTCGAACTGCTGTATGAAGCAACGTCGCACGCTCTGGCTGTGCGTTCGCCCAAACTGCACGACGTCTGCGAGTCGCTTGGTCGCGTTGATCCACTTGTCGGAGGGTGTCTCGAATGCCGCATCACAGGTCGCTTCAAGCAGCCTCTCTCGAAGGTCCCCCGCGTCTACTTCTTCGCGCAACATGGCGAGCCCGAAGACACACGCCTCCCACGAAGGGGTCGCCCCGTCGTGTTCAACCAGGAGGAGAAGGTTGAGCACCGTCCGCCCGAGTTCGCGCTTCTTGTTCTCACTCCCGAGCATTAGCAACAGGGTCTCGCGCCACGCTGGGTCGCGGTATCGTTCCACCACCACTGCCGCCACTGCCTCGTACCCGCGACTCAAGCTGCGGTCGAGCAGCGCCCGCCCCGCGAGATATTCCATGAGCGTGAGGTGCACGAATCTCACCCGCCCTGGTTGATGCTCTTGAAGGAGGCCGCTGTCGTGGACCAACCACGCGCACCACCGTTGCGCGAGTTGTTGCAGGTCGTTTGGCGTACGCTCGGAAAAACGCTCGCGCAGGAGTTCGGCGAGCATCTTCTCCAAGATCAAGACATGGACGAGGGCCTCCGCCTTTTCGGGATTGTGGCCGGATTTGAGAATTTCCGCGCGCCTCTCCTGCAACCGCAACGCGAGCTTCTCCAACATCGGCTGCTGCTCCGTGCCATGCAGCCCGGACAATTCCCGTTGCCGCTCCGCCGGCCAGGTCACCAACAGCAGTTCGACCATCATCCCGTACAGCTTGGCGCGGTCACCCGGGAGCTGCGCGTGGGAGAAGTGCACCATCGCGATCAGCGTCGCGAGAAGTGGATTGCGGGCAAGTTCCTTAGCGCGCGGCTCCACCTCAAGTGCGTGAAGCAAGTCGGCGCGCTTGCGGAGCCGCTCGGAGGGGTTGTCCTCGACGATGTCGTACCACCGGTGGGCAAAGTCCTCGATCGCAGCATCGTCGAACGCCTCGAGGGTCAGCTCATCGAAGTCACCGAACGGAACGTCGCCGTAGCCCGCGATTCGGCTCGTGACCAGTACGGACACCTCCGGTCTGTCGTTCGCGAAGTCCATCACCAGTTCCCGCAGATCACGCCGTACCTCGGGATCGGCGGCTTCGTCGACGCCATCGACGATCAACAAGACGAGACCACGCTCGCAGAGATCGTCAAGTGCCTTGGCGTCCGTGCGTACGGACAGCACCTCGGTCGCCTGCCGGGCCGCCATCTCGAGCAGACCCTCTCGCTTCCCGTGGGCGACCCAGTCCCGAGCCGTCAGCAACAACGGGACCGAACCGTCGGCACTATGCGCAGTCGCGCACGCCAGGTACTTCGCGAGTGTGGACTTGCCACTGCCGGGGTCACCGAGGATGACCGCTCGTCGCGCACCGAGCAGTCTCGCGAACTGGACGTCCGAAGAGCTAGGTCCTCGTCGCTCAGTCAGCAGCGCCTCCAAGCCCGCGAGGTCGATGCGACCTGAGCGGTACTCACCCGCGTCGCTGTCCTCTTTTTCCCCGTCCCCGAGCCCGTCATCCTCCTCGGGCACGAACCACCGCGGATCCGCGCCCATGAGGCCGTCGGCCGTCACATGGAGTGGCACGAAGATCTGATCAAGCGTCACGTTCCGGGGCCCACCCGCTCGGAGACCCGCGAAGTCCACGGTTGCGTAGACCTTGACTGCGGCGTTGCGCAGACGTGTGGCGAGCACTTCACGCGCATCAGGAGAGTTCGCCGCATCGGTTCGAAGCACCAAGGAGCGTAGCGGCAGAACGACGACCCCGGCGTTGTCCGCCCCCGGTGCCTGTGGATGCGCACACCACCTCTCGCTTCCGGTGCTCCACGTAAAATGGTGCACCTCCAGTCGCTGGCTCTGGGTGTCGAGTCTGCCAACCGAGAACCCGTGGTGGCGATCCTGACCCAATCCGGCATATGTGGCGCCAGCCGCGATCGTCACGAGCGTCGAGCCAGCCGCGATCGTGGCAGCCGCGTGGGCGTCATGCACATGTCCGTGAAGGACCACGTCGACTTCACGCTCGAGCAAGCCGCGGATCGCCGAGTGTTCCTCGGGGTGTAGCCAGTTCAGCGGGTGGTGCATCAACGCGATGGTCAGCCGCGCACCGCCACTGCGCACCTCCGCAAGCATGTCTCGAAGCTGGCGCTCGCCGAGCAGGAGTTTGCCAACCTCGCCGTCCTTCCCACACGTCCACGCGGTGCACAACGACAACACGCCGACCGATAAACCACCGATCTGCAAAACGTCAGCTCGCCAAGGTCGCTCGAGGCTCACGGAGCGCGCTGGCCCGAGGAATCGCTCGGTAAAGGCGGACCATTCGCCCAAACGCTCCCCGTATAGGACGAACTGCTTGGCATCACCCAGGAGTTCGCCTGTCGCATCGCGAAGCTTGTCCGAGGACACAATCGCGTTGAGCGAATCGTGATCGCGCGCCGCGAGCCGTCCCACCTTGCCACGCTCGACGTCGTGGTTCCCCGGCACCATCATGACGTGTTCTCGCCGCGCGAGTCCGAGCAACCCCGTGATCTGCTCGAGCACCACGAACGCGCCGTCGTACTCCTCCTTGCGCGCCTTGTTCGCAACATCCCCTGTCACGAACAGCACGTCCGGTCGAAGACTCCGTTCAGTCAACAACCCCGGCAGGTCCCGAACCAACGCGCTCAGTACGACGTCTTGCTGCCAGTTTTCGTGGCTCACGTGCAGGTCGGACAGATGCAGCCACGTGACTACGGCCCCCGCTTCCGGTAGCGCCTCCAGCGTCTCGTCGAGCACCAGCGTCGTGCTGATGAACGACGAGAGGTCTGGGGCGCGCCGCGCCACCAGCCCTTGCAGCGTGCGCGGCCCCGCCAACACGACGTGGCACGGCCCCTGGGCCTGGATCTCGTCACGTCCCTGATTGAGAGCAACCAGTGCTTCGAGCCAGCGTTGGTCGTCGTGCGGCGTCAGGCCACCCGCCCGAGCTTCGACCCAGGCGACCGGGATCGGATCCCCCTCGGGTTTCGATCGCGCGAGTCCCTGGATCGCCTCCACCACGCCATCACCGGGCTCGATCCGCTTGCTCCGCGACGCCAGCGTCTGCAGCCGCCGCCGCACCTCGTCCCGCACGTCCTGAGAATCCGCGACCACCAACGCGAACTCACCGCGGCGCTGGCTCAGCACGTACGCCGCACGCAAGCGCTCCCACTGCGCTTCGCCCTCTCGGCCGAGCGAGAAACTACGGGACATGATCGGCCGCACCCGAACTTGCCGAGGTCTCGCGTGCCCGCTCGAGCTTGTGGGCGATCAGCGGATGCGCGTCGTACCAGAACTCCCCGTTCCAGAAGCACAGGATGAGTTGTTGATCCATCGCGCCAGCGAACGCGCCGAGTCGCTCGGTCTCGACGTTCCCGAGGTCGCCGTGCTGGCTCACGTCGAGCAAGATTTCCAGATCGTCCTTCAACAGAGTCCGCGCAGCGCCATGCTGCTCGATCGCCGCGTCGACCTCACGCACGCCCAGCGGTAGCGGCCGGCGCATGGCGAGCTGAACGACGCGCTTGAGGAGGTTCGCGAGGTCGCGTAGGTGGCCACCGCTCGCGATCACCACGCGGTGCATGCACTCGTCGCGCGCGGCGCCAAACAACTGATCCAGGTCGACGCGGGTCCCCATCATTTTCGTGAGCGCCTGTATTCCGCCCGGATTCGGTGCCCGTTCCGGAGGCCGGCCTTGCACCTTCACGCTCGGTAGCAGGTGCAGAAGGTTGTCAAAAACCCCCGCAATGCCTTGGTTGATGAAGGCCAAGTACGGCGGGATGGTGTAGATGGTGTGGCAGTTGGGAAGCTTGAGCAGCGCGGCGTTGTGAAAAAACAGGTCAGCCATCTGCTGATACACGTCGGCGACATTCAACGTGGAGACCGTGTATTTTTCGAGGTCGTCCACGAGGACAACCAGCTGACGCGGGTGGACCGCGACTGCGATCTCCTGCACCAGCCCGTGAAGCAACTCCTTGAGCTTGTCGTGGGCCTTCTCGCCCATCGCCTCGCGCAGTCGATCTCGCAGGCTGACGCTGCCTCGGAAAAGCGCAGGCTTGATGTCAGCGACGCCGAGCTTGAAGGTCGTCGACGAATCGGCCAGGGCCTTCTGGATGCGACTGTAAATCGTTTCCCACACGCCGGTTTTCCGCAGCGCAGGGAGGTCATTTCCCCCCAGCGTTTCAAGCGCGGCCTCACCGATTCCGGCAGCAAGCAGGATGGCCATTTCCTCGACCGACAGGGCCCGATCAAGCCCGTGGTATCGCCTGGCATTGACGCGCAGCACCGAGAAGCCCGGGGACCTACGCTGGCCGCTCAACTCACGCGCGAGGCGGCTGAGTTCGGTGGACTTGCCGGTACCCGGAAAGCCAGCGAACAGGTGCGTGCTGGAAGGCGCTGGTTGTCGGGCCGCAAGGCGAATCGTGTCGAGGATCTGCTCGACGGCGGCAGGACCACGAAGTCCGCGAGCTTCACCCGCAGCGTCCACCCACCCATCGAGATCCACGTACAGGGCTCGGTCCGTTGCGGATTTCGCTACGTCCAGCGGCCCGGGGTCCAGCTGGCCGTACCAAGTCGCGAGCAGCGCTTCGGTGGCTTCCGTGGCTTCGTCGCTCATCGGCCACGCAGTGTAGTCGCTCCCGGGAAAAGTTTCGTGTTCGGCGCGGGATGGCAAGTAGGTTTCACCCGGCCGAGGCGATCGCGACCCGTGTTGCGCGCCCGGTTGGGTTGGGCCAACATGCTCGTGCAATGACGCCCGCGTGCCCGCGGTGTCCCGACACCGTCCTGGTGACCTCGAACACCCACGGCATCTGGGTGATGTACTGCGCACGCTGTTGGGGCTTGTGGGTGGACCACGCTTCGGTTCGCCACGTCGCGGGTGTCGCCGTGGATGGCGCGACTGCGGCCCACGGCGAGTCGTTGCCGTGTCCGATCTGTCGCGCTGGCCTGCGCGCGTGGACGGCCAGAGGCGTGGTGATCGATCGCTGCGATGCGCATGGGGTGTGGTTCGATCGCGCCGAACTCGATCAGCTGGTCGCGCTCGCGCACTCGGGGTCTGGGCGGTCGAACTCGACCGCCGCTGCGGCAGCCACCGGTGTCGCGGTCGTGGCCGGTGCTGTGCTCGTCGCCGGCGTAGCTGCGGATTCTAGCGGTCGTATGCGCGAGGAGTGGCAGGACACCGCAGCGAACGTGGTCGATTCGGTGTCCGTCGCGGTGCCGTTCGCCGAGGCCGGCGGCGAACTCGTCGCCGGCGCGGGAGAGCTGGCATCCGGCGCGGGGCACCTCGCGGTGGCTGGCGTCGAGGGGGTCGCTGGGCTCGCCGAGGTCGGCGCTGAGGCTGCTGGTGGGGTACTCGAGGGCGTCGCCGCGGCCGTCGGGGCGATCTTCGAGCTGTTTTCGTAGGGCCGTCCCACGACTGCGGCGCCGGCGGGGTCCGCCGGCTATGCTCCGCCGGGCCGAGATGACCTCGAAACGCCAGACGGCGATCGCGCTCGCCTCCGTCGCCGTGCACGCGGGTCTGCTGCTGCTGCTCTCGGCCGCGCCGGAGCCGGTGTTGCTCGAGCCCGACGCGCCGGGTTGGGCGACGATCGAGATCGTTCCGTGGCGCGGCAATGCTGTCGCCGAGCCGCCGGGTCCGTCGACCGCGATGCCGGTGCCCGCGACGGCGCCTATCGGTGTCGCAACTTCACCCGAGCTGGTGAACCCGATCGAAACCTCGAGTCCGCAAGAGTCGCCGCCGCCAAATCGCGTGCCCAGGCCGCGCGGGCCCACGACGGAGCCCGCAGCGGTCCCCGGCGAGCCTGCCGTTCCCCCTGCGAGCCGCCCGAGCGCAACCGGCCGCCCCCCCCTCCGAGAATGCGCTGGCCCTTCACGGCCTCCGTGATCTCGGCCAACAACACGCCGCGGTCACCTCGCCGCGCGTGTCGCCCGGGGCGATCGGACCGCTGGCTCCGCCGACCTCGAGTGCTGTCGTCGAGCCCTCGCCAAAGGTCGACCGCGGCGTGGTGCGTTCGCTCGGCGACGCGGGTTTTGCTCGCGACGACAAAGGCAACATGGTCTATCGCGAGCCCGCGGGACACTTCATCGCGACGCTGTTGCCCGACGGCCGGGTTCGCTTCAAAGAGCGCTTCCCCAAGCCGACCAAGACCCAGATCAGGCTCCCCGATCTCTACAGACGGATCCGCAAGGCCCAAGGTGGCGAGCTGTGGGCTCGGGACAAGGCCCTGCTGCTCGAGCGCACCTTCGAGCTGCGGCTGGCGATCGCCATCGAGTTTGCCGAGCGCAACATCGACCGGCGGATCAAGGCGCTGTATCGCGACCTGCTCGACATCTGGAGCGCCTCCGAGCGTCCGGCAGTGGCGCGGCGCAAGACCCTCTTCGAGCGATGGGACGAGTGCGACGACACGATGAAAGTCGCCTTGCCGGGGTTCGAGGGCAGCCAGCACTCGCGGATCGATGCGCTGCGCCAAGGTGCAGGTCGGCGCGCTCGCGACGAGATCACCGGGTTCATCCGCAAGCACCTCGCCAAGGGAACTCCCGAGGCGTACGCCAGCGACGAGCTTGCCGAACTCAACCAGCGGCGAGTCAGCCGCGAGCGCTTTGCCCCTTACGATGCGCGCCCCGGCGACGGCCCTGAGCACGACGGATGAAGGTCGAGTCCGGTCCAGTCGCTCGCGCTCCCCGAGGTGCGGTAGACGCGGTACAGTACCGGCGTCGTGCCAATCTCGAACCGCCATCGACCCGGTCCGCTCGCTGCGCTCGCCCTCTTCGCGCAGGCGGCGTGTGGAGCCGCAGGCGACGATCGTGAGTCGAGCGGGGCTGGCGGCATCGGCTCGCTGTCGAGCGCGGGGACCGGGACGGATGCGCCGCCAACCGGAAGCGGCGAAGCCACCTCGCCCGGTTCCACAGTCGCCACCGACCACGGCGACACCGCACCAACGCTGTTCGATCTCGGCTCGGTCGAGGGTGGGTCGGGTACGGGTGCCGAGTCTGGCTGCGGCCGCGTCGACTTTCTGTTCGTCATCGACAACTCGGTGTCGATGGAAGACAACCAGGCCGCGCTGGTGGGAGCTTTCCCGGGCTTCATCGCGGCGATCCAAGACACGTTGGAGGCCGGCGGCGACTATCACATCCTGGTGACCGACACCGATGCGTGGGGCCGCTGCAACACCGTCAACGGCTTCGACGGGATCGATCCGGGCTCGGCGACGTGCAACAACTACATCAATACCACCCCGTTCGTGGAATGTGACGCGGTGCGCGGTGCCGGCGTGGTGCATCCCGCCGGTCAGTTCGCGACCAATGCACCTTGCGTCCTCGCCGGCGCAAACCGCTACATCCTGCCCACCGAACCCGATCTCGACGCGGCGTTCGCTTGCGTCGCGACGGTGGGTGTCGCCGGCAATTCGTCCGAGCGGCCGATGGAGTCGATGATCGCCGCGCTGTCGCCCGAGCTCAACGGCGTGGGCGCCTGCAACGCAGGATTTCTCCGCGACGACGCGCTGCTGGTGATCGCGTTCGTCAGCGATGACCCGAACTACGAGGACACCGGCGCGCCTGCCGAGTGGTACCAGGCGGTCGTGGACGCCAAGCTCGGGGATCCGAATTCGGTGGTGGTGCTGGGCCTGACGCCGGCGTGGGACACCTGCCCGGGCGCCGGCGATCCGAACGGCGCGCACTGGGCCGAATTCATCGAGATGTGGGGCGTGCACGGCATCCACGGCAGCGTCTGTGGCACTGCCGACGAGTACGTGGAGTTCTTCCAGTCGGCCGTGGCGACCATCGACCAAGCCTGCGACGACTACGTCCCGCCGGGCTGATCGCCGACGGCGCTACTTTGCCTTGGGTGCGTCGAGGTCGAGGTTCTGCAGCAGATCCTCGAGCGTGATCTTCTTTTCGAGACGCTGGCTGTTGAGCTCGACGATCTTGCGGCCGAGGCGATCGCCGTTGCGCGGAGACCTCGAGTGGCCGCAGTGGCGCTGTCGGGGCTGCGAGGCGTTGCGGGCCCGCAAGCGAAAGCTGCACGCAACCGGCACGCGTGTCGTCGGTGTCGTCGGTGTCCTCGTCCACGCGGCCGAGGCGGCGATGGACAGTCCGCAGGACTGCGCGAGATCGTGCTCGGTCGCGGCCGGCGCGGGGAGCCACCGAACGTCCGCGCCCTCGGACCCGGATTCGGACTCGGCGAACGCACCGTCGGTGGCCAGCACATGCAGATGAACGAACAACCCAAGGTCATATCGAAAACGCTGCGGCGGCGATCCACACGTGGCTCGGCTACTACCCGTTCCCCGGGTGAGCCGGGGCCTCGATCGCCCGAAGCCGTCGCAGAGCGCCCTGTCGCGGGGACCGACGCTGCGACTACAGCGGTGTGTCCAGGTCGACCACCGGGAGCTGCAGCCGCAGCTCGAAGTGCGTCATGCCGTGGGCGAAGGGCCGGCCATGCCACGCCTCGAAGCACGGCAGGTGTGCGGGCGCGAAGCCGCTGTGGGGCAGCCACGTGGTGTAGAGCCAGTCGATGGCGCGCATCTCGAGCTCGATGGGTCCCGCGAGGTCGACCTCGGCGAGGCGCATCGCCGGGAAGTGGACGGTGCTGACCTTGCCGGCGACGTCGGCGGCGTCGGGGATCTCGAGACCGACGTCGTAGCGGCAACGACCGAGCGGGACGATCTCCGGATCGTCCCACTGGTAGCCGAGCCACTGGCCATCGGCGAGGCCGCGGGGATCGGCCCAGGCGCGCAGGCGCTCGATGGCGCCGAGCACCCCGCGGCCACCGCCCTCGTACGACGCGAGCACGCGGACGTACGCGACGCGCCGCGGCGGCAGCTCGCGCAGCCGCGCGACGAAGCTGTCGGGGTTCTCACCCGGCGGCAAGCGCTGCAACCGGTGACCCTCGCCCGGCGGCATCACGGCGTTCTGCATCTGCTCGCGGCGCGTGGACCGGAACCGCTGCACGTCGAACATCCGCGGCGGCACCCCGTAGTGGGCGCGGAAGCTGCGGGAGAAATCCGAGCTCGACGTGAAGCCGCAGGCCAGTGCGATCTCGGTGAGCGTGGCGTTGGGGCGGTGCGACAGCTCGGTCACCGCCCGCTCGAGCCGCACCCGCTTGACGAACGCCGCCAGCGTCTCGCCGACGATCGTGCGAAAGATGCGATGGAAGTGGAACGCGGAGAAGCACGCCACCTTCGCGACCTCCTCGAGCGGCAGCGGCTCGTCGAGGTGGCGAAGGACGTGATCGATCGCCCGATTGACGCGATCGACGTAGTCGAGGTTCGCAAGATTTGGCAAGTCGGGCACGCCGGCCCGATTGTACGCTCCGACCACCATGACGACACCGGCCACCTCCCTCGGCGCCTTCTCGATCAGCCTCGCGGTGAAGAATCTGACCGCTTCGCGCGACTTCTACCGCAAGCTCGGTTTCGAGGCCGTCGGCGGCAAGCTGGAGCAGAACTGGCTCATCCTGCGCAACGGCACCGCGACGATCGGGCTGTTCCAGGGCATGTTCGATCGCAACATGCTGACGTTCAACCCGGGCTGGGACGCCGAGTGCGCGCCGCTCGATCGCTTCACCGACGTCCGCGCGGTGCAGAAGCAGCTCGAGGCCGACGGCGTCGCCCTGGCGACGCGCGCGGACGAGGGCACGGCCGGACCGGCGAGCTTCGTGGTCGTCGATCCGGACGGCAACCCGATCCTCGTGGATCAGCACGTCTGACGCGGCCGCGACCTCAGCGGCCGAAGAACGACGCCTGCTGCAGAAGCAGCCCCGCGAGGATCTGCTCGACGCGCGCCGCCGACAGCGTGCCGATGTATGCCCCGAGTCGGTCGCGATCCACCGCGTCGATCTGCGAGACCACCACGACGCTGGGCTTGGCCAGGCCGCCCTCGCCGGGATCGAGCAGCACGTTGCCCGGCTCGCTGGCGCGGTGCGGGTTCGAGGTCAGGGCGCACACGACGATCGAGTGCACGCGCGAGTGGTTGAACACGTCGTCCTGCACGACGACGTGGGGATGCGCGACGCCGGGCGTGCCGCGATCGTCGGCGGGGGCGAGCCAGTAGACGTCGCCGCGATCGATGCGGCGCGCGCTCGGAATCATGGGTCGCAGTCTAGTCGAAGCCGAGCCCGGGGAGGGAGGCGCCGCGATCGGTCCACTCCAGGCGTGGGCTCGTCAGTGGAAGATCTGGTCGGCCACCCGGCGCGAGGCGTCGCGCGGCGCTTGTGGACCCTCGAGGTCGCCGACACCGCCAAGGTCGCCACCGGGACGCTGACCCGCTGGTCGCTGGCGATCGACTAGACAGCGGTCCGACGCCCGGGCGCCGGCGATCCGAACGGCGCGCACTGGGCCGAATTCATCGAGATGTGGGGCGTGCGCGGCATCCACGACAGCGTCTGTGGCACTGCCGACGAGTACGTGGAGTTCTTCTCGTCGGCCGTAGCGACCATCAGGCCTGCGACGACTACGTCCCGCCGGGCTGAACGTCGACGGTGCTACTTCGCCTTGGGTGCCTCGAGGTCGAGGTTCTGCAGCAGATCCTCGAGCGTGATCTTCTTTTCGAGACGCTGGCTGTTGAGCTCGACGATCTTGCGGCCGAGGCGATCGCCATCCTTGGTGAAGTCGTCGAGGCGCTTGTTGAGCTTGGCCCGCAGCGCGCCTGCGGCGGGGTCCTTCTTGATCGCCTCGAGGTTCTCGCGGGTTTCGTTCGCCCGCTGATCGAGCTCGATCTGCTGGCGCTTGAGCCCGTCGATCTCGGTATCGACCCTGCCGATCTCCTGGCGCAGCTTGACCACCGGCTCGAGTTTCTTGCGCAGCTCGGGGGTCAGGTTGACCTGCGCGACCAGGCCTTCGAGCAGCCCGAGCGCGCGGCCATCCCAGATGCTCAAGGTCGTGTTCGATGGGGTCTGCTCGATCAACGCAACGGTCGTCTCCTGCCCCGCCTTGGTCACGTGCACCGGCACGAGGTAGGCGTCGGGCAGCGTCTCGGTGCCAGTGGGCTCGTCTTGCAGCTCGTAGTTGCTGCCGGCCTTGGGGTGACGCACCAGCACGGTGTAGGTCCCCATGGCGCTCGGCGACCTGACGGTCCACTTGGTGGTGGTGCGCGAGAAGGTCTCGACCTCGAGCACGCCGCGCACGATGCGAAGCAGCTGCATCCGTTCGCCGGAGTAGTCCGAGACCGAGGTGACCATGATGCCGGGCTCGACCGCGAACGGCAGGGTCGCACTCATGCCGGCGCCGACCGACTCCGACAGGCCTTCGCCCACGAAGCTGTCGCCCGAGTAGATGCTGATCGGACCGGGCTCGAGGACGAACGGGGTGCTGTTGCGAAAGCGGACCACGCGGTAGGGATTGGCCTCGTAGCCCATGCCCGCGCCACCGGGACGATACAAGAAGGTCTGCTCACCTTCGACCTGCTCGTTGAGCACCGCGACCATCGTCGAGTTTCCGTTGGGCACGGTGACGCGGTCGCGCAGATCGAAGCTGGTCAAGCCGCTGACCTGCTTGGCGCGAGCGCTCGCGATGGTGTTGCGCCGCAGGGCCTCGTAGTCGATCGCGGCGACCGCCGGTGGCGCTCCCGCAAGCGCGTCCGTGTCGCCGTCGTCGCGCTTGTTGCCGCCGAACGACGACGAGCGCCCCCCGCCGGCTTCGGCCCTGCGCGGGGCCGGTTTCTTGGTCGCGAGTCCGCGCGAGCGGCCGTCCTTCCTCGCCTCTTCGGGCATCGGCTCTTCGGCGTCGTACTCGTCGCCAGCGCTGTCCGGCGCCGGCGCGGGCGAGCCGGACGGGGCTAGCGATGCGCTCGGTTCGAGCGAGCTGACGTCGTCGTAGCTGGTCTCGCCGACGGCCACTGCGGCGCGACGCGAGACCCCCGCCTCGGTGAGGTCGGCGCGCCCGACCGTGCGCGGCGTGTGCAGATCGTAGCGGAACGCGATGGGCTCGCCCGAGGTCAGCGACAGCGAGACGTCGGTCCAGTCCTCGCCGCTGGTGTTGTCGACCACCGCCCAGCCCTGCAGCAGGGCCTTGCCCTTGCCCTTGGCCGGCAGCACGACCCGATACGTCGGCTTCCACATCGGCGCTGCGACGACGTACGAGACCGCGAGGTCGTGCGCGCGTTTGCCCGCGAGGCGAATGACCACCTCGACCTGCTGGAACATGCCCTCGCCGGCGCTGGCATCGAGGCGGCGGTTCAGCTGCAGCGCGAGGTCGCCGTCGCGCAGCGTGACGCCATGCACCTTCGACAGCCGCACCGTCTCGAGCCGGCTGCCCTGGAGGAGTGTGACGCGGTGGTCTCGTTGAACGGCGGCCTCGGGTGCGTGGGCGCGTGCGCCAGGATCCGGCTCGTTGACGATCTGCTCGACCATCACGATGCGCCCACGAATGGTACCCACCGTCGTGTGCATCACCACGGCCGTGCCGCGCAGGCCGTCGAGCACCTCGGCGAGGCTGCCGCGTCCCGGCGCGAGGGTCGACAGCGCCGCGCTGGCCCAGCTCTCGGGGTCCAGTGGCATCGACACACTGACCGCCTTGCCAGTGCTGCGGTCGATGACCGTCAGACTCCTGAGCAGATCGTCGATCTGGTCGCGGCGGACCTTGATCGCCAAGGCATCGCCGTCGACCTCGCCGTGGCGCTCGAAGTAGCCGATACCGTTGCGGTAGAGCACGACCCGACGAAGCGCGAGATCGGTGTCCGCGGTGGGGTACGCCGAGCGACCGCGGGCGCAGCCTCCCGAGAAAGCAGAGGCCAGGGCCAGGGCAAACAGGGGTACCAGGAGTCGGGGAGTGGGCATGGCGGGTCTGGCGGCGCACCTTACCGTGCGGCGGTGTGGGCCCGAAAAGACCAGCCGGCTGGCGCACCCGCTGCAACATCGGCCCGGCGCGCGGCGTCCCAAGGGCGTCATGAACTCCCCTGCCAGACCCCGCCTTGCCCACGACCGCGTGGCCCCCCAAGCTGCCGCCAAGCTGGCGTCGTTGCACGTCGACGTCCTCGAGCGCGTGGAAGCAGCCGTGCGTAGTCACGATGTCGTGGTTGTGGGGATGTCCCAGAACCCGCACGTTCGCAACGTCCGGGCCGCGCTCACGGCGGCCGGGGTCGCGTTCGAGTATCTCGAGTTCGGCAGCTATCTTTCGGCCTGGGGTCCGCGGCTGGCGATCAAGCAGTGGAGCGGCTGGCCGACGTTTCCGCAGGTGTTCGTGCGCGGCGTGCTGATCGGCGGCGAGGATCTGACCAAGGCCGCCCTCGCCGACGGCTCGCTCAAGGGTCGGCTCTCGGACGCGGGGCCGGTCGGCGGCGTCATCTTGCCCGCGTGATCGCGAGCCCGCGATCGCCGGTCTAGGGAGTGACGGGTCGCCACCCGCGCACAGCCGAGGTGGGTTAGCATCGGCCGATGCTTTGCCCTTTTCGGCTGTCGATCCCCGTGTCTATCGTCCTGTTCGCTGCGTGTGGCACCCCCACAGAGGCCACCGATGAAACCACGTCCTCGAGCTCCACGACCACCGAGGGGCCGAGTACCGACGCGACGATGACGACCACGACCATGTCGAGCACCAGCCTCGACACCACGGCGACGACCGTAGAGCCGACGACGAGTACGACCAGTGTGGACACCACTGGCACGAGCACCGGCGAGACGGACCCCACCAGCGACACGTCGGGGGAAACCACGCACGCGTCGCACGACGGCAGCGAGACCACCGACGGCACCAGCACGACGGACCCGGGTAGCAGCACGACGGACCCGGGTAGCAGCAGCAGTGGCGCGAGCGAGTCGACCGGCCCCGACCCGGCGTGCGCTGCCGGCGACGGTCCCGTGTTCGACATCGTCAACGTCAACGCTGATCACTACGCGATCAATGGGGAAAATGATCCTGCGTTGACGGTTGTTCGGGGCTGCTCGTACACGTTCAACGTCAACGCGGCCGGACACCCGTTCTACATCAAGACGATGGCGACCACCGGCAACGGCCAAACCTACGATGTCGGCGTGGCCGGCAACGGGGGCGCCGTGATCACGTGGGATGTCCCAGACGAGGCGCCGAACGATTTGTTCTACAACTGCCAGTTTCATCCGGCGATGACGGGCACGATCACCGTCATCGATCCGTAGTCCGTAGTCCGTAGTCCGTAGCCCGCAGTCACTGGCCTCGAGCGGCCTCACCACTGGCCTCGGACTCGGGCTACCCGAGTTCTTTGGTGATCTTCGGTGTGTTCATGGCACGGGGTTCGAGCGGACCGTTTTGTCGCTCACATCCTGCCCCCGCGACGCTTGTTCCAGCCTCTAGCGAGGGCGGGCCCTTGCCTCGCCGCGAGGCGACAGGCCAGCATGATCTGGCAATGCGGCCGAGAACTATTCCAGCCAGTGTGGCGTTGGCGCTTCTAATCCCAGGCTGCTACTCGCCGAATTTCCAGCCTCTGGCGTACCCGTTTACGGGGAGTCTGCGGCTTGAAGCAGCAATGGCGTAGGAATGTCGGGCGACAGCAGCTGGCAGAGGAAGGCGAAGACGTTGCGGCCTTGTGCGCGTAGCGAGGTGATGATCGTGAGCGCACGTTCGACGAATCGATGGC
>CANLQR010000140.1 GCA_947492135.1 Deltaproteobacteria bacterium
GACACCGAGCCCCTCGGTGCGTGCCCACACCCCGAGTCGACCTGCAAGGCGGCGCGGCCGCCACAGCAAGGTCGGGCCGCCGCCCAGTGCAACCCACGCGTCACGGGCCGCCAACGGGCGGGCGAGTGCACCGGTGCCGCGACCGCCAAGGGCCCCGGCATGGAGCGATGCGCACAGTGGGAACTCGAAGGTGCGCCAGTGCGGAACGAAGCACGCGCGCGCGACCGCGGCACCCAGCTGGAATCGGCCGCCGATCGCGGGGTTGTCGGGCGAGGTGTACCCAACCGGCGTCCACCAGCTCCCCGCGAGCTCGAACCGCGCGCGACCGAGTGCGAGCGCGAACCCGAGCTCGAGGTCCGCGGTCGCTCGGGGCAAGGCGAACACACCGACTCCTGCGCCGAGCAACGCACTCGCATGCAACCCCGGGCGCGGACGAACTCGAGGACTCGATGGGGATGCAGACGGCGGTGCCACGATTGGCGGCGGCTGCACCGGCGCACGCGCGTCGGGATCGACCGCAGGTGGTCGCTCGGGTTCGACCGGGACTGGGTTGGGATCGCGAGGCCGCTCGGGCGCGTCGGGGATCCGCGCCACCATGGTCGGGTCGATCGCCATCGCGGTGAGCAACGCGGCCGCGCGGGCAAGCTCGCCACACTCGGTCGCCCGCAGCGTGCGCTCGGCCCCATCGGCCGCGTCGCCGAGCCGCAACACCAGCGTGATCTCTCGGCCGTCCGCTGCGCTTGTATCAACCCGCGCGACCGTCACGAGCACGCGCAAAGCGACCTCCGCCGGGGGCGCCTCGCCGAGCAACGCGAGCGCGTCGTCGAGCACCGCTTCCGCATCGGGACACAGGTCCTCGGGCGCAGTCCAGTGGAGCTCGACGTTGGCTCGACGAGCGACCGAGGTCACCGACGGGTCGGCACTCCACCCGAGAAACAGCGCCACCGCGAGCATCGTCGAGCGCGAGTCTACCCCGAGCCGAGGAGTTCACCCGCGTCGACCCGACGCACGCCCCCGCCAAGCCCTTCGCGCACCAGCAGCGCCCCGTCGTGATCGATCGCCTGCGCGAAGACCTCGCGCGCCTCACCGCGGTCGCCGAGCGAGACCTGCACGAGTCGACCCAGGGAAACGCAAGCCGCCTCGTAGCGTTCGCGCACCGCCGCGAACCCGTCCCGGGCAAACCCGTCGAGCACCGGCTCGAGCGCCTCGAGCACGGCCACCAGCACCGCGGCGCGCTCGATCCCGTCGCCGCCAAGCTCCTCGAGCGTCACCGCCCGAGCGCGCAGCGCCTCGGGCCACCCCGCGGCCCGCACGTTGATCCCAAACCCGACCACGATCTGCGGCGCAGCACCGATCCACCGGGCTTCGCACAAGATCCCCGCCAGCTTGCGCTCACCGATCACCAGATCGTTGGGCCACTTGAGCCCGATCTCCGAGCACCACCGCGAGAGCCCGGCCCGCAGTGCCACGCCCACCGCGAGGCCGAGCCCGGCCCAGCGCCCATCGGCAACCTCGGGTCGGAGCACCACGCTCGCATACACGTGCGCGTCGGCGGGCGAGTGCCACGTCCGACCGAACCGCCCCCGCCCGGCGTCCTGGGTATCCGCGGTCACCAACGCGCCGTGCCCAGCACCCAGATCGCCCGCCTCGGCGGCCCAGGCGATCGCATCATCGTTGGTCGACCCAGTGCGCGGGTGATGGCGATGCGCTCGCCCCAGCCAGCGCGTGGTCAGGCCCGCCGCGACGGCTCGGGCGAACGCCTCGCTCACGAGCGGTACTCGAACAACAACGAGATATCCGCGGCCCGCACCGAGTGCGTCAGCGCGCCGACGCTCACGAGATCGATCCCCAGCGAGGCGACCCGATCGATCCGCTCGAGATCCACGTTGCCCGACACCTCGGTGAGCGCGCGACTGCCGATCTTCTGCACGGCCTTGGCGACCAGATCGTCGTCCATGTTGTCGAGCAAGATCACGTCTGCCCGGGCCGCGAGCGCCTGATCGACCTCGTCGAGGTTCGTCACCTCGCACTCGATGCGCATGCCGTGGGGAGCATGGGCGCGCGCCGCCACGATCGCGGTGGCGATGCTGCCCGCACAACGGATGTGATTTTCCTTGATGAGCACGCCGCTGCCCAGATCGTTGCGATGGTTGTGCCCCCCGCCGCAGCGCACCGCATAGCGGTCGAGCGAGCGTAGCCCTGGAGTGGTCTTGCGGGTGTCGGTGACACGACAGCGCCCGGCCGCAGCGGTCACGTACTTGCGCACCGTCGAGGCGATGCCGCACATGCGCTGCAACAGATTCAGCGCGGTGCGCTCGGCCCCGAGCAGCGCGCGCGCGTTGCCATCGACCGTCGCGATGATCGTACCTTTCGCCACCAGACTCCCTTCGGGCCGTTGCGCCTGCCAGATCGCGCTGGGATCGAGCCGCGTGAACACCCGCCCTGCGACGGCCAACCCACAGACCACGGTCTCGGCCTTGGCGACGAACTCGGCCCGCGCGAGCAGCGTCGGCGCCACGGTCGCCCGCGCCGTCACATCGCCGGCCGCGAGATCCTCGCGCAGCGCGCGATCAATGATGTCGTCGACGTCACCCAGTTCAGGATCCCACATGTTGCACCTTGATGGTCTTGTCGCGCGGTGGAGCGGTCCAGGTCTCGATGCTCCAACCCCGCGAGCGAGCGAGTTTGCGCAGCCGTGGATCAGGATTGACCACCCGCGGTTGTCCGACCCGCTCGAGCATCGGCAGGTCGGAGTAGCTGTCCGAATAAAAGAAGCTCGCCTGGAGGTCGATGCCGTGCTCGGCGGCAAACGCCTGGGCGTGGTGGACCTTGCCGACGCCGTAGCAGGCCGGGCGCTGGTACAGCCCGGTGAAGTGGCCGTCGTCGATCTCGATGCGGGTGCACAACATGTGCTCGATGGTCAGCGCGTCGGCGACCGGCTGGGTGAGAAACTGGGTCGCCGAGGTCAGCAACACCAAGACATCACCGGCCTGCCGATGGTGCTCGATGCGAGCCCGGGCCTCGGTGCAGATCGCCCACGCGATGTCGTCGTGGAACCACTGCTCGAGCTCGGCGGCGAGCGGTGCGACGGCCCGCCCGGCGTAGCCTGCGACCACACGCGTGGCCATGGCCTCGTAGTCGAGCAGGCCAAAGCGGTACTGGGCGAGCCAGGCCAGCGCACGCGCGACCTGAAACACGCCCATCTGACCGGTGCGCCACATGTACGCGATCCACTGCGATCCCGAGTTGATCTCGAGCACGGTGTGGTCGATGTCGAAGAACGCGGCGACGCGGCCTGCGGTCACCCCTGCACGGTACTCGGCGACCGCGTCGGCAGGCAAGCCTCAGCGCGCGAACGTGGACGCCAACAGCACCGACATCAGGAGGTTGGATGCGGCGTGAAACAACGCCGGGGCCCACAGACTGCCGCTGCGCCGCCACAGCCACGAAAATACCAGGGCCGGAAAAAATGTCGCCAACCGGGCCACGGCAAGCTCGCCCACGAGGTGGCCGACGGCAAACACCAGGCACGCGAGCAACGCAGCGATGCCCAGCGGCGCCCCGAAGATCTTGCGGCGGGCCGGCCAGCGCTCCTCGAGCGCGCTCATCAGGTAGCCGCGGTGAAAGACTTCCTCGGGCAAAGCGATCGTGAACAACTCCTTGGCGAGCTCGAGCGCGATGCCAAAACCTGCGTACAGCAACCACGCCTCGGGCAGTCGCAGCGCGGTTGGCCAGAACTCGCCGCCATACGACCGACAGAACCGTGCGAGGTACTTCTCGAGCCCGCCTGCCGCGGGGCTGAGCCCTTCGAGCCACAGCACCGGCGACAGCACCCCGAGTTCGCCGTGGCAGACCTTGGCGTAGAACCACAAGAATCCGAGCACGAACGGCGGGAACACCAGCACGATCAGCAGCGCCGCCCACTTCGCACCGCGCCATGACCACCGCGGGATCACGCCCTCGGGACCCACCTGATAGGCGCGCGCGCGATCGGGGTCACGCCGGAGCAGATAGCCGGGCAACAAGTAGAACGCCGCGACCAACGCGAGGTAACGCAGGTCGCCGGGCAGCCCGACCAAGCCCAGCAGCGCGTAGCCGGAGTAGAGCGCCGCGGTCACCAGCAGCGCCTGCTTGGCCAGCTCGGGCCGCAGGGTCAGGCTCGCGGTGGGGAGGGACATCGGCGGCGGCATCATACCGCCCGATCCGTCGCGCCCGCGATCACTTCATCTCATCGTCGTGGACAGCTTCGCGAGTCGGCGGCGCAGGCTCTCGAGTGTCTCGGAGAGCTGATCCACATGGTCCAGCACGCGGGTGTCGCTGGCCAGCGCGCGCACATGTTCGCGGCGAATCGCGGGCAGCTCGAGCGTCATCAGCACACCGCTGAGGTACTCCTCGATCCGCGTCATCGCCAGCGCTGTCTCGCGCAGGTCGTCGTCGATGAACAGGAGCATGTTCTCGATGTCGCGGACGCCGGCCAGCCCGCCGGCTGGAACCGCGGTGGGCTGGCTGCCCCGGTCGAGCAGGCGATCCCGCGCGCGGCTGCGGCCTCGACTGCCCCGACGCTCGGCGCGGACGGCGTCGTCGGGGACGGGAGCGATGGCGTCGACGTCGCTATGGGCCGCTGACGTCATCGTGGCGGGGGTCATCATGGTCATGCCAGCGCTGCCACGGGTGCGGTGGCGAGCGCAAGTTTTCGACGAGCTTGCAGGGGGTGCCCGCGCGTCGTAGGGATCCGAGTCCCACCGGTGTGCGGTGGACCCATGGCCGCGATTCCAGACGACAAGGTGCAGGAGGTCCGCGACCGGGTCGACATCGTCGATCTGATCGGCCGCTACATGGAGCTGCGTCGTGCCGGGCAGAACTACAAGGGCCTGTGCCCCTTCCACGGCGAGCGAACCCCGAGCTTCAACGTCAACCCCACGCGCAAGGGCTTCAAGTGCTTTGGCTGTGGTCAGGGCGGCGACGCGATCCGCTTCGTCATGGAGATCGACGGCAAGAGCTTTCCCGAGGCCGTGCGCAAGCTCGCAGAGCTGTATGGGGTCACGCTGCCCGCCGACAGCGGTCACGATCCCAAGCGCGAGTCCGAAAAGGACGAGGCCTACGCCCTGTGCACCCTGGCGACCCAGACCTGGCAGGCGATCCTTGCGCGCGCCGCGGAGGGTGAGGCCGGCCGCGCCTACGTCGCGACCCGGGCCCTCACAGCGGAGAGCATCGAGGCGTTTCGCCTCGGCTATGCGCCCGCCCCGAGCGAGGCCGGCTGGGATCGCCTGGCCTCGACGATCGCCAGCAAACGGCTCTCGCTCGAGCTCGCCGAGCAGCTCGGGCTGGTTGGCCGTAGCGAGAAGTCTGGCCAGTGGTACGACCGATTCCGCGGGCGGCTGATGTTCCCGGTCGTGGCTCCTGGCGGCGAAGTGATCGCATTCTCGGGCCGCGTCGTACCACCCCACGACGTGCCCGTCGGCGACGTGTCCCCGCCCAAGTACATCAACTCGTCGGAGTCGTTGCTCTACACCAAGGGCCGTTCGCTATTCGGCCTCCAGCAGGCTCGCACTGCGCTTTCCGCGACCCGTCGTGCGATCTTGGTCGAAGGCAATCTCGACGTCGTGCGCATGCATCAGTGGGGTCAGCGCGAGACCATCGCGCCGCTGGGCACCGCGCTGACCGTGGACCAGGCCAAGCTGCTGGCGCGATTTTGCGATCAGGTCGTGATGGCGTTCGATGGCGATGGTGCCGGTCGCAAGGCCGCGTGGGCCGCTCTGCCCCTGCTCCTCGAGGCCGATCTCGACGTGCGGATGGTGCTGCTGCCCGATGGCGAGGATCCCGACAGCCTTGGAGCCGACCGCATCAAGTCGCTGCTCGCTCGCCCCGAAGCCGCGCTGGTCGAGATGATGCTGCGCATGGCACAGACCGCAGGCGATGCCGTCGACGCCCGCGCCCAGGCGTTGGATCGCATCTTGCCGCTGGTCGCACGCGCGCCACGGGAGAGCCAACGACAGCTCTACGCAGACCGCGCTGCGTCGCTCTTCAAGGTCCCACAGGCCCGCGTGGATGCGGCGCTGCGCCGATTGGCGGAGAGCCAACGTGCCGCGAGCCAAGCGGGCCCCATCAGCCACGGTGGCCAAGCATCGCGGGGAGCGGCGGCTCGCGGGGCCGGGTCTCAGAGCCAATCCAGAGGCAGCTCGGGCGAGCGCGGCGACGGAGCCAGACCCAGCGGAGCCCCGGAAGAAAACTCTCGCCAGTTTCACTCGACATCGCAAGGACCTGTGCCACTATCCGCGGCCGTGCGCCCCCTGCAGCAACTGCCAGCAGGCCAGAGTCAACTGGCCATGCTGTTGGTCGACGTGCCGCATTTGGCGGGCGTCGCCGAGCGGGTTGGTGCGCTGGCCTGGATCAAGGATCCGCGCCTCGCCCCGATCGTGCAAGCGGTGATCGATGGCGCGCGCCGCGGTGAAGACGTCGGCATGCCCGAGCTGCTCGCGCTGGTCGACACCGACGCGCAAGCGCTGGTCCACGACCGCGTGTTCGCCGGCGAGTACCGCGACCTGGGCTCCACCAATCCCCAAGCGTTGCTCACCGATCTCGTTCGGCGCTGCGAACGCGAGGCTTTGGTCGAGGAAAAGCGCACCGTCGACTCCGAGGCCAAGCGCCTCGCCGCCGACGGATTCGACCGCGAGGCCGCGGAGCGTCAGAATTACGGTCTGCAACTGTCCCGCCGCATCGACGAGCTTCGCCGCCCAGTCGACCCGCAGCCCCCACGCAACTGACTTCGACTTGTCTTCCGGGGCTAAACGCCCTTCAAGAACTTACCCATGGCTCACCCTGCCCAAGGTCTCGAGGCCTCCACCATGATGCGCAAGACCCCAACGCGAACTGTCGACGCCGAGAAGCTCAAGAAGAACCTCATCGCGTACGGCAAGAAGAAGGGGCACATCACGTACGAAGAGCTGCAGGAACTGCTGCCGCCGGACCTGATTGACCCCGCCGAGTTCGACACCTGGCAGTCGATGCTGGTCGCCGAGGGCGTTCCGGTGCTTCCCAAAGAGGACGCCAAGGTCACCGCGGCCAAGATCACCGCGACCAAGGTGGCCACGCGCAAGGTGATGCCCAAGCGCTACGAGAAGGAAGACGAAGAGGACGAGCAGGCCCGCACCAACGACCCCGTGCGCATGTACCTGCGCAAGATGGGCTCGGTCTCGCTGCTCACCCGCGAGGGCGAGGTCGAGATCGCCAAGCGCATCGAAGAAGGCGAGCGGCGCCTGCTGGAGATTGCCCTGCGCAGTCCGGTGGCCATTCCGTTCATCTTCGACCTGTACGACCGCGTCAAGCGCGGTCAGATGCGCATCAAGGATGTCATCCAGGTCAGCAACCCGGCCGAGACCGGGATCCCCAGCACGCTGGGCGTGGTGGTCGAGCCGAGCCCCGTCAATCAGGAGGCCGCGCTCGACAACATGCAAAAGCAGCTCGAGCGGATCCGTCGCCATCAGAAGGAGCTGGAGAAGCTGCGCGAGCAGATCGATCCGCTCGCCGAAAAGAAGCCCGGCGACAAGCGCAGCAAGCTGCAGATCCAGCTCGACGACCACGAGAATGCCTGCGTCGAGGCCATCACCGACATGAACCTGTGCCGGCGGCCGATCGACGGCATCGTCGAAGAGCTGACGCAGTTGGTTGATCGCGTCGTGCGAGCGGAGCGCGACCTGACCGAGTGCGAGCGCCGCGCGGGCATGGACCTCAAGGAGCTGCGCAAGCTGTTCAAGGACGTCCGGCTCTCCGAAGAGGAGGAGTTCAAGCTCTGCCGCCGCCTGGGTCTGCATCCGTCCGAGTTGCACGAGGTCGAGGCGCGTATGCGGCTCGCGACCAAGCGGATCAAACAAGTCGAGCAAGAGACCTCGATGCGGGCCCCGGAGCTGCAAGAGGTCCACACCAAGCTGATGACGGCCCGCCGTCAGGCCGAGAAAGCCAAGGCCGAGCTGGTCGAGGCCAACCTCCGGCTCGTGGTGTCGATCGCCAAGAAGTACACCAACCGCGGTCTGCAGTTCCTCGACCTCATCCAAGAGGGAAACATCGGCCTGATGAAGGCGGTCGATAAGTTCGAGTACAAGCGCGGCTACAAGTTCTCGACCTACGCGACGTGGTGGATTCGTCAGGCGATCACCCGCGCCATCGCCGATCAGGCGCGGACGATCCGTATCCCCGTGCACATGATCGAGACGATCAACAAGCTCATCCGTACCAGCCGCTATCTGGTCCAGGAGCTCGGCCGCGAGCCCACGCCCGAGGAGATCGCCGAGAAGATGGAGCTGCCGCTCGACAAGGTCCGCAAGGTCCTCAAGATCGCCAAGGAGCCCATCAGCCTCGAGACCCCGATCGGCGAGGAAGAAGACTCGCATCTTGGCGACTTCATCGAGGACAAGAACATGACCTCGCCCTCGGACGCGGTCATCAACCTCAACCTCGCCGACCAGACCCGCCGGGTGCTCGCCACGCTGACACCGCGCGAAGAGAAGGTCCTGCGCATGCGCTTTGGCATCGGTGAGGCCTCGGACCACACCCTCGAAGAGGTCGGCCAGGACTTCTCGGTCACCCGCGAGCGCATCCGTCAGATCGAGGCCAAAGCCCTGCGCAAGCTCCGGCACCCCAGCCGCAGCAAGCGACTCAAGGCGTTCGTCGAGAACTAGGCCAGTAGCACTGCGGTTGTCGATCGGCGACCGCGTGTGTTGTACTGCTGGCATGCGACACCTCGCCCTCGCCGTGTCCCTGGTCTCGTCGTCCGCCTGTTTCCTCGGCGTCGACGACGCCGGTGGCGACGCCAGCGACACTGCGACGACGGAGGCTGACTCGGGCGCGTCGATGGGGCCGAGCAGCACGACTCCGATGAGCGGGACCACCGATGCGAGCGCGTCAGCCGACGCCAGCGCGTCGGCCGACCCCAGCGCGTCGGCAGAGTCTGGCCCCGTGACGGTGAGCGACAGCGCGGGCGAGTCGACCACAGGCGAGATGTCGGGCTGCGAAACCGGGCCCCTGCCCTCGCCGATCCCTGGCTGCGCACCCGCACCGCTCGCCAGCACCGGCGACGTGGCCCAGGACTGCGTCGACCGCATCAATCAGTTTCGCTGGGAGTGCCAGTGCCTACCGCCGCTGGCGCGATGGGCCGATGCCGAGACGTGCACCGACGACCAGTCGGCCGCGGACCAGAGCTCCGGCGCGGCCCACGGCAACTTCGGCGTGTGCAACGAATACGCCCAGAACACTTGTCCGGACTGGCCCTCGGAACCGGACATCATCACCGGCTGCCTCCAGGCGATGTGGGACGAAGGTCCGGGTGAGCCGTTCTCCGCGCACGGTCACTACATCAACATGTCGAGCACCGACTACACCAAGGTGGCGTGCGGCTTCTCGGCGTCCGGCGGCGGTGTCTGGGCGAATCAGAACTTCACGCAGTGAGCGGGCCGCTGGAGCGGCGGGTCACGGCGTTCGGGGAGGACCGGGCTTGGCGAGCGCCAGCGCCTCGACCTGCGCCCAGACGCGCAGGGCGTTGCCACCCACGAGCTTTTCGATCTCCTGGATCGAGTGACCGCGCTCCAGCAGCACGCGCACGAGGTTGGGATACTCGCTGACGTCACGCAGGCCCGTCGGCAGGCTGTCACCGACACCGTCGAAATCGGAACCCAAGCCCACGTGGTCGATGCCGACCAGCGTGATGACGTGCTCGATGTGATCGGCCACCTGCTCGACGGTCGCCCGCGGCGCGGGGTGCTCGGCCTCGTAGGCCGTGATGTGGCTTCTGGCCGCAGGGTGCTCGGCCTTGATCCTGGCCTTGCGTAGCCGCTTGGCGATCGCGGCCTCGTGCTTGTCGCGGGCCAGGCTCAGGCCGCCGTCGAGGAAGCCGCTGCCGAAGTTGATCATCACCACCCCGCCTTTGTCGGCCAAAGCGCGGATCATCTCGTCGCTGATATTGCGCTCGAATCCCGGCGTGAAATGCCGGCACGACGAGTGGGTCGCCAACACCGGAGCCCGGCTGAGTTCCATGACGTGCCAAAACGCCTGGTCCGAGAGGTGCGAGACGTCGATGATGATGCCGACGTCGTTCATCTCGGCGACCACACGCTTGCCGAACGCCGAGAGACCGCCGTGGGTGTGTCGCTTGTCGTACGACGAGTCCGAGATGTGGTTGTCTCGCGCATGGGTCAGCGTGATGTAGCGGATCCCGCGGCCGTGGAAGTAGGCCACGTTGGCGAGGTCGCCCTCGAGGGGCGCGCCGTTCTCCATGCCCATGGGCAACGAGATGAGCTCGGCCTTGGAGTTCTTGCGAACCTCGGCGGGCGAGCGGGCCAGCGCGAACTTGTCGGGCGCCGCAGCCGCGAGCGCCTCGACGATCGCGATCAGCTGTTCAGCCTCGGCCTTGGCGCCCTTGGCTTCGAAGCTCGACGCCACGTAGATCGACATGAACGGGGCGTCGAGACCGCCCGCCTTCGCGCGCGGCCAATCGAAGTCGCCGGTCGGCGTCGCGAGCGTGACGTCTTCGGTGAGCACGCCGGCGCTGGTCGACGACTTGCGCAGACGCCACGGTAGATCGACATGACCGTCGACAATGATCGCGCGCGCAGTGATCCAGGTCGCGAGCTCGGCGGGGTCCGTGGGTGGCACCTCGACCGCGGGCGGTGTGGGCCCAGCCGTCGGTGCGGCCACCGCCGTGGGCGCCCCCGTGAGCGCCCCCGTGAGGGCAGCCTGGGCCGCGACAGGCGCGACCGCGAGTTCTGGCGGCGCCCGCTGGCAGCCGAGCACCAGCAACAAGGCGATCGTTGCGCGCCGCATCACCGTCAGCCGCCGGGATGAACGACTGCGAGGTACGCCGCTATCGCCCCGAGCAGCGGCAGCAAGCCGATCCACAGCTTGCCGTGGTCGGCCAACTTGCGCACCGCGGTTGCAGCGGCGCCAAACAAGAGCCAGATCGCCAGCTTGCCGTAGATCCACACCGGCCAGCCCTTCATCATCCCCAGCTTCGCCATCAAGCCAAAGCCGGCGACCAGGATGACCAGCATTGCGATGCCGTGCAGCATCGTCAGCCGCTTGCGCGCGGCGGTGACCTCGTCCTTGACCGCTTGGGCGCCGCGGGTCTGCCAGGAGAGCATCGCCAGCCCGCCCAGCGTGCAGAACATCAGCATGATCCCGAGGATGTGAAGGACCTTGTAAAACTCCGGGGACATCGCGACGCCGAGGCTATCACGGGCGCACCGCGACGCTACACTCCGTTTGGCCATGCCCACTCCCCGTCGCATCGCCGTGTTGCTCTTCGAGGGCGTCGAAGAGCTCGACTTCGCGGGCCCCTGGGAGGTGCTCTCGGCATGGGCCCACCAGTGGCCCGAGGACGCCATCGAGGTGTTCACGCTGGGCCTCGGCGCGGGGACGATCCGCTGCGCCAAGGGACTGCGCGTCGTCGCCGACCACACCAGGGACACCGCGCCACCATTCGAGCTGCTGGTGTTCCCGGGCGGACGCGGGACGCGCCCACTGCTCGAGGATCCCGAGCTCATCGCGTGGGTCCAGCAGCTCGCTGGGCACGGGGTCACGCTGGCGAGCGTGTGCACGGGCGCCTTGGTGTTCGCGAAGGCCGGGTTGCTCGACGGCAAGCCTGCGACCACGCACCACGGCTCGCTGACACGACTCGCGTCACTCGGCCGCAACATCGAGGTCCGACCGGAGGCCCGCTTCGTGGACGCCGGCGCCATCTTGACCGCCGCGGGGGTCTCCGCAGGGATCGATCTCGCGCTGCATCTGGTCGTGCGAATGCATTCGATCGAGCGCGCCAGAGAGGTACGTCGCTACATTCAGTACGATCCGGCGCCGCCGGTGTAGACCGACTGAGCCGTCACGGTCCGCGGTTTTTCGCAACGGCGCCACGTCCGTCAAGAGACGTGCAACAAGGCCTCGACGGCCACCGTCAGCTCGGCGGCGTCGAAGGGTTTGGGGAGGAAGCCCGCCCGCCCAAAGTCCAGCAGCGCCTGGACTTCCTCATTCAACGTGTAGCCGGTCGTCAGCAGGATGGGGACCCCGGGGTCGAGTGCTCGCATCGCCAGGAACGCTCCGCGCCCGTCCAGTCGCGGCATGCTCATGTCGAGCAAGACCAAGGAGATGTCGGCGCGATGGGCATCGAACACCTCGACCCCGTCGAGGCCATCGGTGGCCGTCAACACCCGGTAGCCGGCCAGCTCGAGGATCCTGCGGGCAGCCAAGCGCAGCGCCGGATGATCATCGACGACCAGCACCAGCCCGCTGCCCCGCCTGACGGCGTCGTCCTTGGTGACGGGTGGGATCGCAGGCGTGGTCGAGTCGCTCGCGGGAAGCTCCACGCGAAAAAGCGCGCCGCCGCTACGCCCCTCGAGCAGCGTGATGCTGCCGCGATGGGCGTCGACGATGCCGTAGGCGGTGGCGAGCCCCAACCCGGTGCCACCTTGGGCCAAGCCCTGCTTGGTGCTGAAGTACGGCTCGAAGATCCGTTGCCGCAGCTCGACCGGGACACCCGGCCCATCGTCTTCGATCTCGAGCATCACGCGATCGCCCTCGCAGCGGGTGCGAATCATGACTTGGCCCTGGCCGGCAATCGCGTCACGGGCATTGATGAGCAGATTCATCACCACCTGCTCGAGCTGTGACCGGTCGCCCACGATGGTCCTCGGGGCCTGCAGATCCGTGACGAACTCGATGCGCCCCGTGGTCGCGCGCGAGAAGATGTCGGCGACCGAGCGCACGATGTCATCGACTGCGATGGGTGACGCAAGGTTCTTGCCACGCCCGGCAAAACCCAGCAGGGCCCGTGTGAGCAGCACCCCGCTGTCCGCGGCTGCGGCGATGGTATCGAGGTCGGCGAGCCGCCCCGCGTCGCGCTCGTCCACGCCCAGCGTCGCGGTCAGCGCTCTGATCACCGTGAGCAAGTTGTTGAAGTCGTGGGCAATGCCACCGGCGAGCATGCCGATGGAATCCATCCGCTGCGCCTGCTGCACTCGCAGGTCGCCTTCGACGCGGGCGCGCTCAGCCTCCACCTCACGGGTGATGTCGATGAACGCGATCACGACGTGGGTGATGGTCTCGCCCTCGAAGTGCGGGCGGGCGTATGCCCGCACGTTGACCCGCCCACCATCGGCGCGATGGATGACGATGTCGTCGACCATCACGGTGGCGCGCTCGGCCAGCGCCCGCACGAGCGGCATCCTGTGCTCGGGGTACAGCGCCCCTTCGCGGTCGTGGATGGCGTAGGGGACCGCGTACTCACCGACCGCCACGTCCGCGCGCGCGCCGGTCCCCATGATCTCTCGAAATTCCGAGTTCGCGTACACGAACTCTCCACCGGGCGCCCGTGCGACCCAGATCCCCAGGGGCAGCGAGTCGGGGATACTCGCGATGATCGTGCCATCGCCTGGGGAGTTGGACTGGACCACGGCGCAGGTAGTCTAACGAAAATTCGGGGCGCGGCGGACGTTGCCGCGCCCTTCGCTCGGGCGTCGCTGCGCGGGACGTGTGTTGCCGTACCATGCCAGCGTTGCTTCGACTGACGGACTACGACGAGCGCAGGGCGGCGGACCACCTCGCCGAGCAGCTACTCGTCGCCGGAATCGACAGTGTGGTCCGCGAGGGCCACGGCTGGGAAGTCTGGGTCGTCGAGCAGGACCAGCTCGGGGCTGCGCAAGCGATCCATGGCAGGTTCGATCGCAACGCCGACCCTCGCGAGATCCGTGCGCAGGCCAAGGCGATCAAGGCCGAGCGCGCCGCCGCCGATGCGGGCCGAGCGTCGCGCTCGGTTGCGGTGCGCGACCGCTGGACTCCGGCCGCCGAGGTCGGTCTGCAACCGATCACCATCGGACTGATCGTGGTGAGCGCCATGGTGGCGTGGGCCACCAGACTCGGCGACCCGAGCATCATCGCGCTGCAGGACCTCTCCATCGAACCGTGGGATTCGCTGGAGTTCTTCGGTCAGGTCCGGCGAGGCGAACTGTGGCGGCCGTTCACGCCGATGTTCATCCACTTCGGCCTCCTGCATCTGGTGTTCAACATGATGTGGGTCAGCAGGTTGGGACCGCAGCTCGAACGTCACCACGGCATGCCCGTGATGATCGGCGTCGTGCTCGCGAGCCAGCTGGTCGGCGCGGTGGCCCAGTACGCCGCGGTCGGGCCCACGTTTGGCGGCATGTCCGGGGTCGTGTACGGCCTGTTCGGCTTCGTGTGGATGCACGCGCGGTTCGGCCGCCCCGGGACCTACGTGCTGTCGGAGCGGGACGTGGTGCTCTCGATGGCGTGGTTCGTGGCGTGCGCGACTGGATGGCTCGGACCCGTCGCCAACCTCGGTCATGCCGGTGGCCTGGTGGCGGGATTGCTTGCTGGACTGCCGCCGTATCTGCGCCACCTTCGCGGGCGACGCACCGCGCTGGAGGCGACCCAAGGGAGCTGGGCCGACACCCACTGCACCGCGTGGCAACGGTTTCGGCGCCGTGTCGTGATGCCGTACATGCCGCTGTGGTTTCTCGGATTGGCCACGGTGGTCATCGCGGTCGAGCTGTTCTGACGAGATGGACCGCGCGAAACCTCGGTCGCCGCTGCGCCGTTCGAGGCATGCTCCCCCACCATGTCCCTGTACTCGATGTTGAAAAGTGCTGGTCCCAGCGGCTTTGGCTACGGCAGCACTGCCGAGCAGGTCACGGCGGGTCTGGAGCTGTCAGGCCGCACGTACCTGCTGACGGGATCGAACTCTGGCCTCGGGCTCGAGACCCTGCGGGTGTTGGGCCTACGCGGGGCCCACGTCGTCGCGGTCGCACGAACCGTCGACAAGGCCACCGCTGCGCTCACCGAGGCGGGATCCGCCGGGACTCCGGTCGCGTGTGATCTCGCCGAGCCCGCCTCGGTGCGCGCCTGTGTGGCGGCCGTCAAGGCCTTGGGCCGACCGCTCGACGCTGTCATCTGCAATGCCGGAATCATGGCGCTGCCCAACCTGCAGCGACAGCACGGCTTCGAGCTCCAGTTTTTCACCAACCACATCGGACACTTCATTTTGGTCAATGGTTTGCTCGACCTGCTCACGCCCCAAGGTCGGGTGGTGATGGTGAGCAGCGGAGCCCATCGTGCCGCGCCGAAAACCGGTATCGAGTTCGACAACCTCGAGGGCCAGCGCAGCTACCACTCGTGGCAGGCCTACGGCCAAGCCAAGCTGGCCAACTTGTTGTTCGCCAAAGAGCTCTCGCGGCGCTTCGAGGGTAGCGGCCGCACCGCCAACGCGCTGCATCCGGGCGTGATCGCGACGAACCTCTTTCGCCACATGAACCCGGTGCTGCGGGTGCTTTTCGGCCTCGCCAAGCCGATCATGTTGAAGACCACCGCCCAGGGCGCCGCGACGACGTGCTATCTCGCCGCGCATCCCGACGCCGCCGCGATCACCGGGCAGTACTTCGCCGACTGCAACGCCGCGCGCCCGAGCAAGCTCGCCCAGGACACCGCGCTGGCACGGCAGCTGTGGACGACCAGCGAAGCGATCGTCGCCGGGCTGGCGTAGCTTCCACACGGACGTGGTGCCCGATCGAGCCCCGAGGGCGGCAACCGCTTGCCCAACACCCGAGGTGATCCGGTGGCTCGCGGCGGGAGTACAGGGCGTCGAGACCGCATGTCCTTGAAACTCCCCATGATCGTCGCCGCCCTCGCGGCCCTCGCTTCCGCCGTTGCCGCGCAGGTCGGCCCCGGCGAGGGCACGCCGATGACGAAGGCCGCAAGCGCAGCGGTGGCGAGACCGGACAACGCGGGGGTGAGTTACTCGGCGTTGCTCGACGATCTCGACCGGCGCATCGACGGACTCCAATCCCGCGTGAACGACCGCCCAGAGGACTGGTTGACGCGAATGCACCTGGGCAGTCTGGTGCTCGAGCGCGCCGGACTGACCAACCAGATGGAGGACTTCGAGCGGGTCCAGAGCATCCTCGACGAATCCTTCGCGATCGCGCCTCGCGGGAGCGGACCTCTGATGCTCGCCGCCCGCTTCAATTTTTCGATCCACCGCCTCGACG
>CANLQR010000141.1 GCA_947492135.1 Deltaproteobacteria bacterium
GGGCTCGAGCCGCGAGCCTGAGCCGCCGGCCTCATCGGAATCCACGCGCGCCGTCGCCCGGCCGACCTCGAGTTCGTAGTCGAGCACCGAGTCGCGTAGCCGCCAGCGCATGCCAGCACCGAGCTTACCGTCCCGATGCTACCGTGTCAGTGGTCTTGAGCGGCTCGAAGCGCACCATCAACGGGGTCATCGGCCGCGCGCTGGCACGCGGACGTGTGGATGCGGCGCCGGCCCGAGTGTGGGCCATCGTCGACGGAGCCCGCGATCCGCGAATCGGTGCGGCCGTTCGCACCGCAGGCACCCGCGCTATCTGCCTGTATGGCGACGATGTCCCCGAGCCGCTGGCAAACGCAGCACCGTGGCTGGCCCCGATGCCGCCGGAGTCGAGCTTTGGTGCGTTGTTTGCCACCGCCGGTCGCGGTCGGGCTTGGGGGGTGGTGCTGCGCAGCAACCGGACGCGCGACGAGGTGGCCCAGCACTGGATCTCGCTGTTGCGGGCGCGGCTCCCTGATGGCCAAGTGGTGCTGTTCCGCTTCTACGATCCTCGGGTGTTGCGCGCGTATCTGCCGACGTGCACCCCCGAAGAGCTAGCCCGCGTGTTCGGTCCGTGCGATGGGCTCTTGCTCGAGCAGCACGACGCTGGCCAACGCGAGTACGTCGTCGAAGGCGGACGGCTGATCATCCGCGAGCCTCGCTGGGACCTCTGGGTCGACTGAGTGTTGTCCGCGGCGCTGATGATGGGCTAGCGTGTCGACATGCGACGCTGCGCTGTTGTCGTCATCACGCTCGGGTTGTTCGGCTGCGGGCCGATCGTGCTCGACGACACCACAGAGTCGAGTACGTCGACCGCGGATCCGACGACGGCGACTTCGCCGTCGACCACGGCAAGCCCGACCGACCCCGACCCGACCGCGCCCGACCCGACCACGCCCGACCCGACCACAGCCGTAACCACCGACACACCACAGATTCCACCGGGCCTGTGCCAGTTCGCGTGCGAGTCCCCGAGCGACTGTTGCTTCGCGTTCGCCGGCGACCCGAGTTGCATGGGGATGCTCGGCACCTACCCCTACGACTACGAGTGCACTGCCGGAGCCTGCATCATCAACGGCTGCCTCACCGACCAGGAGTGCACGTTCGGCGGAGTGCTCCCCAACTATGTATGTCGTCCGGTCGACGGCTTCTCTGCCTGTTTTCCCGGCTGTGCCGTCGACAGCGACTGCAACATGCCCGGTCTCGAGGGATGGCGCTGCACGGGAGGCCCAGCCGACGACTACTGCGAAGCACCGCCGTGCGCCAGTGACGAGGACTGTTTCGGCGCTCCGTACGTCTGCGACACGGACACGGGGCGGTGCGAATTCCAGTGTTCGAGCGACGGCGACTGCTCGGGGTTTGGGGTGTGTGATCCTGGGACTGGATTGTGCGGCTGCACGGGGGACCAGGAGTGTGCGCGCGGCCTCGCACCGCGAACAACGCCAGCGCGTCTAGACCCGCAGGCAACTCCGCCCATAGCCGCGCGTGATCCACAGACGCGTAGCCATGGGCGATTCGGCTCCGTACTCCTGCGACGCCGGTGACCTGCTCGCGCAGGCGCTGGAGCTTGTGCAGCACGAGCCCGACGTCGGTCATCGTCCCACTCCTGTCGGCGCTCTGGCGACGGCAGCACGAAATCGCCGCATCGCATCGAGTTCGAGCTCCAGCAGCTCGTCGTGCTCGATCCCCGCGCCAGCCAGAAAACGACTCGCTTCTTGCGGCGGCGACGACGAGATCACGACGCCATCCCGTGCGATACGCCACCGCAGCGCCGGCGGCGCGCGATCGAGGATCACCAGATCCACGTTCGCACCAGCGGCCTGCTCGAGCGCGAGCGAAAGCCCGTGCTCCTGCGCAAGCGACAGCGGCTCGGCGGGTGCGACCGCGATGTCGACGTCGCTGTCCGGCCTCGCATCGCCCCGAGCCTGCGATCCAAAAAGCACCGCAAACCGCATTCGCGGCCCACGTGCGAACACGGCCCGCAGGGCGTCGACGAGCGCGTCTCTGGACTGGCTCTGCACGATCGCGATGCCCGAGCCTAGCACGGCGACGTGTCCATGTAGCGCAGGATGCGGATGGGGGTTTGCAAGCGGGAACAGCAGCTCTGCGGCTCGCAGACGTGGGGTCGCTGCCCCTGCGCCACTCGTGGCGTACGCAGCGGCGAGTCAGAGGCAACCCCACGCGGCCCGTACGCGACACAGCAGGACGACTCGGCGCGCGTTTCGATCGTAGATCCGTGCGTCGGTCAGTCGGGCCAGCCGCAAACGTCGGCATTGCCGAAGCCCGAGACGCACGAGAGCCCTTCGGGGCAGTCATCGTCGGCTTGGCAGAGGATCAGACAGCCCTGCAAACCGCCGATGAGTCCCGCGCACGACGCCGCCACCGGACCATCGACCTCTGGGCAAGGGTCGACTGCGCAGTCAGGCACGCACACGCTCCACCCATCCGAGTCGACGCAGGGTGCGGCTTCGATACCGAATGGGCACATCCTGCCCGCGGTGCAGTTGCCGTACGGGCCGTCCGGATCGATCGTCGCCAAAGCCGTCGTGCTCGAGCTTCCGTCTGGGTCAGTCGACCCACTCGAGCTCGAGCCTGCGGCCTCCGTGCTCGTCCCGACCGGCGAGGTGTCGACCGATGATGTCGACTCGGATTGACCGGATGACGAAGACGAGCCATCGGCCGGGAGTGACGTGTTCTCGGTCCCGCCACCCGTCGTCGCGCCGTCGTCCGATCCGGTCGCCTGGGATGACGAAGCGGTCGTCTGCTGCCCGTTCGGGAGCGGCTCGTTCGGGCTATAGCACGCCGCAAACGCGAGCAATACGAAGACCGTCGAAGGAGACACGCCCGACATCGACTCAGGCTGGTCGAACGCCTGACCCCTGTCAAGATGACCCGCGGGGCCAGGTACCTTGCCGCAACTCTTGGAAGTTCGAAGTCCAATACGTGGCGCACGACAATGGCCGCCATCGGCGGATGCCTCGTCGTCCTCGACCTCGCTCGGTCTGCGACGCTGCGTGACCTCAACCCGCCGGCTCAAACGTCATGCACGCGAGATCGATGTTCTCGGTCAGTGCGGCCTCCACCGCAGCGGGCACGGTGTTGCCGACCAGACAGAAGTCGGCCGTGTAGCCGTTGGGACCAAGCAAGTTCGCGAACGCGTAGAGCTTGTCGGCATGGAACACCGCGCAGTCGAACCCGTTGCAGCCACAGCTTCCGGGCTGCTGACAGCCGTTGAGTCCGTCGTTGACCCCAGGATCGCCGGCGATCACGATGGCGGCGACGGCCCCGATCTGCCCGCCTTTGACGTCATCGGAGAGCATCGTCTCGATCTGCGCCACATCGTACGGCGGCGACGTACTACAACCGACCCCGCAGGTATTCCCGCCGAGCTGATCGTAGGCCCCATAGTCGTCGACGTCGGTCAGCAGGACCAAGACGAGCAGGGCTTCCGGTCGGACGAAGCCACTATTGTCGCCCAGGAGGAGGTCGGTGCCACTGGTCAGGACGTGCTCGCAGCCGAGCGCCGGCGCACCGCTGATCTGCCCGACCGCGCCGTTGAACGCGAGCGCCATCGCTTGGGCATCGAGCTCCGATGACTCGAGCCACGGACCCGCCCCTGCCCAGCCCAGGGGGACCTCGAAACCACCGTCCTTGTCGTCCGAGACCCCGATGCGGTAGTCGACACCTCCGCCATTGATGGCCTCTAGCGCCGTGATGATCTGCGTGAACGCGTTGGTCGCCGCGAGCGCCTGCCGCTCCTCGAGCATCGACGCCGAGCTATCGAGCACGAACAGCAGATCGATCGCGGTACAACCACTCTTCGGCGGCCCGGTGTCCGCCCCGCCGACATCGAGCTTCGGGCCGTCGTCGGTGGCATCGGTCGCGTCCATCGCGGTATCGCTGGTGTCCAGCGCCGTCGTCGACGCCGTGGTCGACGCGGTCGTCGACGCCGTCGTCGCACTCATCCCCGACTCCGCGTTGCTCGCCGATACCGTGTCGGTGTCGCCTTCGAAAAACACGCAGATGCCGTCGATACACGTCAGCCCGGGGTCGCAGCCGCCACCCGCGGTGCACTCGCAGCTGCGGCCTCCCACAGTGCAGTCGTCGTTGCGCAGGGTGTCCCCGCAGGCCTGGGCCGCGATCCCGCCCAACAAAATTCCCGCAAGCCACAGTAAGGATGAGTGCCGCATCTTCACCGATGCTAGCGGAAACCAGCGAGCTTGGGCGAAACTCTGCCCCAGACCACGGCTTGCGCAGCGCCAAGCCGCGAATCAACCGAGTTCGTGGCCGAGTTCGTGGCCGAGTTTGTGGCCGAGCTCCGCGTCGTGCTCGGCGCCGAGTTTGGTCGCGAGCCCGGCCTCGAGTTCGATGCAGTCGTCAGCCCCGTGCCCGCTCATTGGCCCTGCGACGGACCCCGCGCGGCGCTCGCCAAAGCCGCGGACCTTGCGACGCACCACCAGGTAGTGGAACCCCAGTGCGAGCACAAACCACCCCACGCCCGTGAACACCGAAGCGTGGCCGTTGTGCGCAAGCACCCCGAGCACGCCCACGCTCGACAGCACATACAACGCAGGTGTGACCGGATAGCCCCACGCCCGATAGGGCCGCAGCATCTTGGGCAGCTTGCGACGCAGCACGAACACCGCCGTGACCGTCAACGTGCCGGTGATGAGCATCGCCGCCGAGGCATAGTTCATCAACGCCTCGAAGCCGTGGCTGAACACCAGCACCAGCGCCCAGCCAGCCTGCATCCACAGCGCGACCGCCGGCGTACCAAACCGACGACTGGTGCTCGCCGCCGCGGCGATGCAGTGGCCGTCGTTCGCCATCGCGAACGAGATCCGCGATCCGGTCATGATGGTGCCGTTGAGCGAACCGAGCATCGCCAGCAAGATCGAGACGGTGACCGCAAACTCACCGACGCCACCAAACAGCAACCGCGCGGCCGCGGTGCCCGCCTCACCGGTGTTTGCGAGCGCCCCCATGGTGAACACCGACAAGAACCCCACACACAGCGCGAGGTACAACAGGGTCACCGCGAGCGTCCCACCGACCAGCGCGCGCGGGACGTTGCGCCCGGGACGGTCGATCTCGGCACCGACAAAGATCGCCGCGTTCCAGCCCGAGAACGCGAAGTACACCGGCAAGAACGCGGCCGCCATGGCCGCGAAACCCGGCAACCGCAGGTCCACGCCCTCGGTCGCGAACGCGCCAGCGTGGGTGCCCTGGTGGAGCATCACGCCCGCAGTACCCAGCAACAACATGGCAACCGGGGCGACCGTCACGACGATCTGCAGCCGGCCAGACACCAACACCCCGATGTGGTTGACCGCCGTCAGTCCGATGATGATCGCGCTCGCCCACGCGATCGAGGGATCGAGCCCGAGCGTCTCGGGCCAGAAGTACGCGTCCCCGAGCACGATCGGCAGCTGGAAGGCCGAGGTGCCGACGGCCATCGCCGCCAGCGAGCCGGGGAACACCGCCAGCAGCTGCAACCAACCGGTGGCGAAGGCCAGGCCAGGTCCGTAGGCCAGCCGCAGATAGGGGTAGTCACCGCCGGCCCGCGGCATCATCGCGCCGAGCTCGGCGATCGACAGCGCGCCGCAAAGCGCCGACAAACCGCCAAGCAGCCACACCACCAGGAACGCCGCCGGCGTGTTGATCTGCGAGGCCACGGCCGGCGGGGCGATGAAAATGCCGATCCCCAGCATGGAGCCCGCCACCAGCGACATCGCGGCAACCGGACCGAGGCGTGCGTTTGCGGGGACCATCTTGCGAGGAACCGCGGCAAAGGTAGCGTGAAACCCCCGAGCGACCGCCGAAATCGACGAGAATCGGGCGGGCGCGGGGCTCGGGTGCCACGACGCACGAGGCCGCTGGGTTTCATCCACAGGTGTGGGCCGCCGAGGTCGGGCGCACCCCCGAAGCGTTGACACTGCGGCGGGCGTCACCGTACCGTGCGCGCGCAGCATGGCCTGGCGCACGATCGCACGCCCCGAACGAGCGGGTAGCCGCTGGGGGTGGCTCGCCGGACTCGCGCTCGCTGCTCTCGCGGCTTGCAAGACCGGCCCCGACCTGTCGGCCGACTACGCGCAGACGGCGATCGAAAACTACACGCTGGCCCAGAGCGAGTTTCTCGACAAGGACTACGACGAGGCGATCCAGTACGCCGACTTCGTCCGGATCCGGTTTCCGTTCAGCCGGTTCGCGGTCGAGTCCGAGTTGTTGATCGCGCGCGCCGAGTTCGAGCAGAGCAACCATACGACCGCGGTGGATGCGTTCAAGCAGTTCGCCAAGCTGCACCCGACCCACGAGCACGTCCGCAACGGGTGGGCGACGTTCATGGCGGCGGCCTCGGCCTTCATGAACGCGCCGCAGAAGTTCTTCTTGCTGCCGCCGGACTACATGCGCGACCAGTCGCAGCTTCAAGATGCGCTGATCGAGCTCGAATACTACTTCGACCACTACCAGGGCACCGTCACCGAGAAGTTTGCGATCAAGCTCCGGGACGAGGTGCGCCGGCGCCTGCTGCAGCACGAGCTGTACGTGGCGAATTTTTACCTGTCACGCGAGAAGCCCGAGGCTGCAATCGGCCGACTCGAGGCCGCCCACTCGAAGTTTCCGGGGATCGGTCTCGACGCCGAGGTGCTGTTCTTGCTGGGCATCACGTATCTGCGCATGGACGAGATCGAGCTGGCCCGCTCGACGTTCACCGAGCTCGAGACCCAGCACCCCAAGCATCACAACGGCAAGCAGGCGCGCGTGTATCTCCGCTACATCCGCGACGAGTTCGGTCCTGCGGACGCCACCCGCAAGCGTCCCGATCGCACGCCGTCGCGGCCGAAGTCGCCGCCCAAGCCCAAGAACCTCAAATCGGCCGCGCACCCCGAGCGTGCCGGTTCGGGCCCGCAACGCCCCGCCCCGCCGGTCCGTCCCGAGGGCACCAAGGCCCCGCCGCCAGCGCCGAGCGTGACCCCGCCAACCGGCGGCACGACGCCTCCAACGAGCCCTGGGACCACGTCGACGCCCGAGCCCTCGACACCGCCACCAGAGTCAGCCACACCCGCAACTCCTCCGCCGCAGCCCTAGACCTGGGACCCACAAGAGCGCACGACCTACCAAGGAGCCCCATGGATCCGCTCATCAAGCATCACCTGGTCGTTGGCCGCGAGTACTACCTCACAGGGGAGTACGCCAAGGCGCGCGAGCATCTCGAAGCGGTCCTGCGCGTGCATGACGACTACGCCGACGTCCACAACATGATGGGCGTGATCCTCTACGAGGCCGGCAAGTCGGCCGAGGCCTGCGCAGCGTTCGAGCGCGCGCTCGCACTCAACGCCCGCTACACCGAGGCCGCCCTCAACCTCTCGGTTTGTTACAACGAGCTCGGTCGCTACGACGACGCCAAGCGGGTCTACATCCAGGTCTACGGCTCGTCCGACAGCGGCGACCTCAACCAGCTCGACGCCTACGCGCGGGGCAAGATTGCGAACATGCACCGCGACATCGCCGACGCCTACGTCGGCGTCGGGCTGATGGAACACGCGATCAAGGAATATCGCAAAGCGCTCCAGCTGTGCCCGACGTTCGTCGACATCCGCACCAAGCTCGCAACGGTGCTGCGCGACGCTGGGCGCCTCGACGAGGCGCTCGACGAGCTCATCGCGATCCGCGAGATGGCCCCCGACTATCTCCAGGCCCGCGTGCAGCTCGGGATCACGCTGTGGCGGGCCAAGCGGGTCGCCGAGGCCCGGATCGAATGGCAGTTCGTCATCGATCACGACCCCAAGAACCGCAGCTGCCGGGTGTACCTCGGCATGACCGCGGACTAGGGCGCGGGTGGACGACACCAGCCCCGATAGCGGTGACCACGGCGACGTGGGTGAGCACAGCAGCGCAGGACTGATGCATGCGGCGGTGTTCGAGCCCGCACTGCTCACCGGCGAGCTGCCCGGCATCGGGGGTCAGCTGCGCAGCTGCGATGATGACTTCTACGTGGACGAGATCCCTGCGTATCCACCCGACGGCAAGGCCGGTGGGTGGTTGTTCTTGCAGCTGCGCAAGCGGGGCATGTCGACCGAAGACGCGGTGCGTGCGCTGGCCCGCGCGCTCGGGCTCGGCGTGGGCGACATCGGTTTCGCGGGCCGCAAGGATCGGGACGCGGTCTCACGACAGTGGATCAGCGTGCCGGTGCAGCAGGCCGCGCGCCTGGCAACGGTCGTGATACCCGACGTCGAGCTGGGCCCCGCGCACCTGCACTCGCACAAGCTGCGGACCGGCCACTTGCATGGCAATCGCTTCGACATCGTCGTGCGCGAGCTGGCCTGCGTTCCCGAAGTTGCCCAGGCGCACGCGGCCGACAAGCTCGCGCGGCTGCACGCCTTGGGTGGGCTGACCAACGCGTACGGGCCTCAGCGTTTCGGGGATGGCACGCGCGGCCTCGAGCGCGGACTCGCGGCGATGCTTGGCGGACGCGGTGGATCGCGCGGCAACATGACAGTGGCCGCCGGCCAAGCGGCGCTGTTCAACCTGTACCTCGAGCTACGGGTGCGCCGTGGCTTGCTCCGCCGCGCGTTGGTCGGCGACATCCTCAAGAAGACCGACACCGGTGGCCTGTTCGTCTGCAGCGATGCCGGACAAGACGACGAACGACTGGCCGCCGGGGCCTTGGTCGTGACCGGGCCGATCTACGGCAGCCGCACGATGTCGCCTCCCGCGGGGACGCCCAGCGGCGCGCTCGAGCGCGAGGTCCTCGACATCGTCGGCGTCGATGACAATGCCCTGCGATCGCTTGGCCGTGCTGCGCTGGGCACCCGACGACCGCTGCAGGTGCCGATCGGCGATCCCGAAACTTCGTGGGTACCGCTGGTCGCCGACTCGGCGTTGTCGGCGGGCATGCGCCTGGTGTTCACGCTGCCGGCGGGCAGTTTCGCCACTGCGTTGTGCCGCGAGCTCCAGCTCGGGCCCACGGATCCCCTACCAATCCGGGGACACGATGCGACGTCGGCCGCGGCGCCGTGACCGCGCGCTCGCCACAAACGGCCCCACAACCCAGCCCCCAGGAGCACGCCCACAACCGTGGGACTGGGCCCGACGACCGAAGATCTGAACTGTCCGTCACCGCGGCACTGGTTGACCCCCACCCTTTGGGCTAACTTTCCGACTCGAAGCGCCACCCATGGATCTCACACAGAAGTTCTTAGAAGTCGCACTCATCGGCGCGGAGTGGGTGCTGTGGCTTCTGGTGGTGCTCAGCGTCATCAGCGTCTACGTGATGCTGGAGCGGTTCTTGTTCTTCCGCCAGATCGCCGGGGCCGACGGCGCCCTGCGCCGCAAACTCCTGACGACCTTGGCCGACCGTGACAACGCCGCCGCCGCCAAGATGGTCGCCGGCTCGCCGGGGTCGGGTGCGCGGATCGTGGTCGAGATGCTCGCGAACGAAAGCCGTGGGCCTGCGGCGATCGAGGCTGCGCTCAACGCAACGCGCAGCGAGGAGAAGCTCCGGCTCGAGCGCAACCTCGCATTTTTGGGCACCCTGGGCGCCAACGCCCCATTCATCGGGCTGTTCGGCACGGTCTTGGGCATCATCCGCGCCTTCAAGGACCTCGCCGACGCGGGCCTGAAGGCGGGCGGAGAGAGCTCGACCGCGGTGATGGCCGGCATCTCCGAGGCGCTGGTGGCCACCGCGGTGGGCTTGCTCGTCGCGATCCCTGCCGTGGTCGCCTACAACCTGTTCCAACGCCGCGTCAAGCGAACCATGGGCGAAGCCGAGGCCCTCGCACAGAGCGCGTTGGGGCTGCTGGTCAGCCGCAAGGTGGAGGTCTGACATGGCCGGCGGAACGATGGATGACGACGACGAGATCACGGCGATCAACGTCACGCCGCTGGTCGACATCACCTTGGTCTTGCTCATCATCTTCATGGTGACCACCAGCGTCATCAGCAACGCCGAGGGCCTGCAGGTCGCCAAGCCCGAGGCCGCCACCGGGGCCAAGCTCGAGGACAGCAGCGTCATGGTCGTGTGTGCCGCCGACGGCACCATCCAGGTCGACGGGGCCGTCATGGAAAGCGACGCAGCGATCATCGACAAGCTCACCGACAAGCTCGTCGAAGACCGAAACCTCCAGGGGATCGTTCAGTGTGATGAGGCCGCGCAGGTCGGGCAGATGGTTCACCTGATCGATCTGATGCGCGAGGCGGGCGTGAAGAAGTACGCGATCGCGACGACGCAACCCGTGGCCGCCAAAGGCGGCTAGGGCACCACGCAAATGCCGGCTGCACCCGCCGAGTCTGGTCTCGACCCCGCCACCGGGCTCGCGGCTGCGATCGCCTTTCACCTCGCGGCCTATTTCGCGCTGGGCTGGATCGATCCGCCCGAGCCACCGCCGCCGGTGCTCACGGTGTTCGAGGTCGCCGAGTACGTTCCCGAACCGCCCGAGCCCGAACCCGAACCCGAACCCGAACGGGTCGAGCCCAAGCCCGAACCCGAAGCGCTCGAGCCCGAACTCAAACTCGAACCCGAGCCGCCCAAGAAGGTCGAACCGCCACCCAAGAAAAAGTCCGAGCCACCCAAGACGCCCGAGCCTGCGACGCCACCCAGCTCCGATCCTCCTGCGGCCCCCAAGCGTTTCACGCTACCGCCATCGGCGCTCGTGCCCGGGAGTGGATCAGGTGTGCAGGTGACACCCGGTACTGGCAACAACACCTCGGGCGGCGGCGGTGGCAACGACGACGGCAAGGGAACCAAGCCCGGGACCGGCAGCAATCCTGGCACCAAGCCCGGCGCCGATCCTGGCCCCGGCGGTCCCGGCTGGTCACCCAAGGGCGATCTGTACATCGCCCAGCAACCGCGGGTCGTCCGCGTGCCCGAGGTCGAATGCCCGGCCGTCAGTGAACGCCAGGTCTCCGGCGTCGTGGTGTTGCTGGTGCAGGTGCAGCGCAACGGCAAGGTCCGCAGTGCGGTTCCCACGAAAAAGATGGGCTTCGGTTGCGACGAGATCGCAAGAAAGGCCCTGCTCGCCGCGAAGTTCTCGCCCGCGATGGGCACCGACGGAAAATCCGCAGACTACGAGCTGCGCTACGAGTACGTGTTCGAGCTGCGCGAGTAAGACGCGCCGCGAACCCGATCATCCCGGCGGAAAGGCCACGTTCGAGAGCCCCCACCCGGTCATGTCGCTGTACGTGTACGGCCCCGTCAGCCCCGCGTAGGTGTCGACCTGCTGCGTCGCGGGATCGATCCGAAACGCGTTCTGCGACATGTCGACGACCCACACATAGCCGTAAAAGTCGATGCTCACGCCCTTGCACCCGCTGCCCGGCAGGTTGATCTGGGCGCCCAGTGCAAGGCTGTCGGAATCGATCGTGCGCACGCCTTCGGGTGAGAAGGTCGCGAGCCACATCAGGCCGTCCGCGTCCTCCTGAATGCCATAGCCGAGCACGCCGCCGAGCACGTCCCAAGTGCCGGTAGCGGGGGAGTAGCGGGCGCTGCCGTTGACGAACCCGCCCAACCACGGACGCCCCTGGGAGTCGACCGTGAAGCCATAGCTGTAGATGTCGGGGCCGGGGACCATCTCGACGTCGAGCGTGACCGCGTCGACTCGCGCCAGCATCGGTGGTTGACCATAGTTCGTGATCCACAGGTCGCCGTCACCATTGACCGCACCTCCGTAGGCGCCGAAAAAATTCACGGCCATCCCCGGGACCGGCACGTCATCTTCGACAGCCCCAGTCTCACCGTCGAGACGATGCACGGTCAGCGTGCCCTCGCCGTTGGCGCCCGAGGTCCAGAGTTTCTGGTCCTGATACGTACACGTCGACTCGTCGAACGGCGCGGGCGCCCACGCGACCGGACGCTGGGTCGCGTAGGCGAACGGCGTGTGCCAGGCGATGCACTCCTCGGTGCCCCAGGGAAGGATGTCGGCTGCCCCGCTCGACGTCTGAATCCCGGGCATGCCGTTGGATTCGGCGCAGTCCTCGACGTTCGCATAGACCTTGGTCACGCCACCGTTGCGGTTCGCGACCGCGACGTCGCCCGAGAGGCTCACCGAAGTGCGAGACGGGCTGCCTGCCGAATCCGGGCGGACGATGTAGCGCCCCTCTTCGATCATGGTCTGGGTGTTGATCCGGCTGATCGTCCCTTGGCCGCTGTTGGCGATCCAGATGAAGGAGAACTCGGGCGTGCCGCCCTTGCCACCGCAGGGCTGTCCCGCGACGTCGGGGACGATCCCGAGATCGAACAGCGGACCGTCGCCGGAGCCGCTGTCATCCGCGGCGGCGGTGGTGCTGGTGGCAGTCGTGGATTGGCCCGACGCACTCATCGACGCCTCGCCGGCGCTGCTCGAGGTCGACGGATCCGCCGTGGTCGCGCTGATCGAACCGCTCGACTCGCCGGCCTCGGCCTGGTCCCGTCCCGCGGCCGAGTCGCCGCAGCCTGCGAACGTCGCCGCGCCCAAGATCCCGATCACGCTGGTGCACGAACGCCATGTCACTTGCATCGTCAGACCCCCACTGCACAGGGTACCGCGTCGTGGGGGGCGGTGGGGCGTGGCTGGCTTGGGGGATATCGACACCGCGCCCGCGGCATGGTCCAAGGACTCGTGGCTCCGCAGGTCCACGACCGTCATCGCCTCGGCGAGACGCCGAACCCCCGGCCCCGGCGCCTCCCAAAGCGCGTCGACAGTTCGGTGTTGGCCGCCTGGTTGTTCGTCGCCGAACCCGCTCCCGCCGAGCTCCAACCACCACGACGCACCAATACCATCGAGATCACCTATCCCGCCGAGGCCGCGGCAGCGGCCCACCCGCCGGCAGGCACCGTCGTCGTGAACTTCGTGGTCGGGGTCGACGGCATCCCGCACTCGCTTGCGATCGAGCACGCGGTCGATCCCGTGCTCGATGCCGCGGCACTCGCCGCCGTCGCACGTCTGCGCTTCGAGCCCGCGATGTACCAAGGCGAGCGCGTCGAGGTCGAGACCCGCGAGTCGATCGAGTTCGCACCACCTCCACCCACACGACGTGCACCACCCTTGCTCGCGGATCGGCCTTCGATTGTTGCGCCCCCACCGGCTGCCCGAGGGCCTGCGCGCGCGGCCGCAGCACCCGCCACCGGCCGCGTGCTCGAAGCGGGCACGCGCGTGGCGATCGCCGAGGCAACCCTGTGGCTCGTCCCCGCACCCGCCGATGCATCACCCGGCGTCGTACGCCGCCGCGACTACAGCGGCGACACGACGCCCGCGTGGCAACTCGAGGCCCGTTCTGACAACACCGGCGCGTGGTCGATCGCAACCGCCCACCGCGGCATGGTCCGCGTCGTCGCCTCCGCCCCGGGGTACGAGCGCTACGAGACCATCATCGAGCTCACCGACCGCGAGACGCTGACCCTGGATCTGTATCTCGTGCGCATGGGCGACAACCCCTACCGCACCGTGGTCCGCAGCCAGCGCGAGGCCCGAGAGGAGGTCAGTCGGCGCTCGATCACCCCGCAGGAGATCGTCAACCTGCCGGGCACGTCGGGCGATGCGCTCAAGTCGATCCAGAACTTCCCGGGCGTAGCACGGGCCCCTTTCGGCATCGGACTGCTGGTGATCCGCGGCGCCGACCCCTCCGATTCCGCCGTGGTGCTGGGTGAGCACGAGATCCCACAGTTGTTCCACTTCGGCGGCCTGACCAGTGTGTTCAACGCCGACGTCATCACCAACATCGACTACCTCGCGGGCAATTTCGACGCACGCTATGGCGACGCGACCGGGGGCATCATCAAAGTCGACACCCGCGCGGGTCGGCGCGACGGTGTGCACGGCTACGTCGACGCCGACCTGTTCGATGCCGGAGGACTGCTCGAGGGTCCGGTCGGCAAGGGCTCGTTCATCGTCGCAGCGCGTCGCAGCTACGTCGACGTGCTGTTGCCGGCGGTGCTGCCCGACGATGCCGGGGTCACACTCACCGTGGCCCCGCGCTATTGGGACTACCAGGGCATCCTCGAGTACCCGGTGTCACGCGGAAAGCTGACGCTGCGAGCCTTCGGCTCCGACGACCGTACCAAGCTCGTGGCCGCCGATCCCAACGAGGTCTCCACCGACGCGCGGGACCGGTTCGAGACCACGCTGCTGTTCCACCGGGCCGACCTCGCCTACGAACGCCACCGCGACGGCTGGGATCTGCTGCTGACGCCGTCGTACCGCTACGATCTGATCAAGGCCGGGGCCGGCGACCTGTTTCGTTTTACCTTGGGTGTTCACACCTTCTCGGGTCGTGCCGAGATCGGTCATCGACTCGGTCGCCGCGCCCGCGTCGAGGTCGGCACGCAGGTGACCGCCGGCCGTTTCACCATCGGCGCCGAGTCGGTTGCGGTTCCCCAGGTGGGCACCGGCGATCAGGCCACGCGCTTCACGATCGACAGTCGCGACCGTTTCGCAGCGCCGGCGCTGTACACCACGCTGTACTTCGATGCCGCCCCATGGCTGACGTTGATTCCCAGCACGCGGCTCACCTTCTATGGCGTCCAGTTCAAGCGCGGGACCGTGGATCCACGGCTGCGATTCGTGGCGCGCGTCGGAGACCACATGTCCATCCGCGGCGGCGTCGGCGTCTACAGCCAGATCCCCGACCTGCCCGAGTGGAATCCGCGATTCGGCAACCCGCGGCTCGGCCCCGAGCACGCGGTACACACCAGCCTCGGGGTGCGTCGGGAGTTCGGCCAGGGCTGGAGCGCCGAGCTTGCAGGGTTCTTCAAATACAGCTGGGACCTTGCCGCACCCAGCTTCGAGGTCGTCCGCCGGCGCACCGGAGAGATCGGCCCCGAGGTGTACAGCAACGGTGGGTTCGGTCGCATCGTGGGCGGCGAGGTGTTCCTCCGCAAGGACCTCACCCGCAAGCTGTTCGGCTGGGTCAGCTACACGGTGTCGCGCAGCGAGCGACGCTACGATCCCCGCGAGGGTTTCGTGCCGTTCGCGCTCGATCAGACCCACATCCTCACGCTCATCGCGGTGTATCGCCTGCCCCGCCGCTGGCAGATCGGCGCCCGCTTTCGCGTGGTCTCGGGCAACCCCTACACCCCCCGCGTCGGTGCCGACTACGACGCTTCGACCGGCGCGTACGTGCCCATCGACGGCCCCACCAACAGCGCCCGTGTGGCTGCGTTTCACCAGCTCGATCTGCGCCTCGACAAGCGCTTCGTGTGGTCCAAGGTCGAGCTCAACACCTACGTCGACGTGCAGAACGCCTACAACCGCGCAAACCCGGAGTTTCTCCAGGATAGCTACGACTACACCAGGGTCGCTCCGGTTGCGTCGCTGCCGATCCTGCCGTCGCTGGGCCTGCGGCTGTCGTGGTGATCACCGCCGCGCGTGCGCGCGTGATTGACCACCCTGGCCGCCGACGGTTATCGTCCGGGCCCGATGATCCGCGTCCGCGCGATGCGCAAGGCCTACCGCAGCGGCAAGGTCGTCAACGAGGTCCTGCACGGAGTCGACTGCGAGATCGCCGACGGCGAGTTCGTGTCGATCATCGGACCCTCGGGCTCGGGCAAGACCACGCTGTTGCATGCCATCGGTGGCCTCGACCGCGACTACACCGGAAGCATCGAGGTCGACGGCAAGGATCTGCACAGCCTGTCGGACACCGCGCTGTCGGACTATCGCAACCGCAGCGTCGGCTTCGTCTTCCAGGCGTTCTACCTGCTGCCTCATCTCTCCGTCCTGGAGAACGTCGCGCTGCCCGCGGTATTCTCCCGCGGCAGCGACCGCATGGACGAGGTCGCCGCCCATGCACGGGCCCGCGAGGTGCTCGAGCAGGTCGAGCTCGGCAGCCGCACGGACAGCACGCCCACCATGTTGTCGGGTGGCCAGCGCCAGCGCGTCGCCATCGCCCGCGCGCTGTTCAATCGCCCGCGCTTGCTGTTGTGCGATGAACCGACCGGCAACCTCGATAGCAAGATGGGCGCGCAGATCCTCGGGTTGTTCCATCGGCTCAACGAAGAGTCCAAGATCACCGTCATCATCGTGACCCACG
>CANLQR010000142.1 GCA_947492135.1 Deltaproteobacteria bacterium
CCGTGAGCCCGGCGGCGTATATGCCTACGCGCGCGCGCCAGAAGGTCTGCTTGGCTCCCCCGATCGACGCCTCGCTGCTGATGCGGATCAACTTGGGCGGTCGATGCAGCTTGAGCATGATGTCGTCGCAGGCATCGAGGCACGCCATGCACTGCACGCACTCCATCGTCACGCCGCGGCGAATGTCGGTGCCGGTCGGGCACACCGTGACGCAACGACCGCAATCGACGCAGTCACCGGCACCCTGGGTGCCCTTCTTGCCGCGGGGTTCGCCCCGCGCCTGGTCGTACATCACCGTCAGCGAGTGCTTGTCGAGCAGCGCCGACTGAAAGCGCCCATACGGGCACACAACGAGGCACACCTGCTCGCGGAAGTATGCGAAGTCGAACAGCAACAGTCCGGTGATGAACAAGAAGGTGAAGGTCCCGGCGGGATGGCTGGAGGGGCTGAGCTGGGCCTCGAATGTGCCTTGGCGCCCAAGAAAGTACGCCGTGAAGGTCGTGCCGATCCCACCCGCTATCACGAGATAGGCGGAGTACTTTGCGAGCTTGCGCGCGAGCTTTGCGGCCGTCCACGGCGCGGCGTCGAGCTTGCGCCGCTGCTGGGCCGAGCCCTCGATCAGCCGCTCGATCGGTCGCACCAGCGACTCGAGGAACACGGTCTGGGGACAGGCCCAGCCGCACCACACCCGGCCGAACAGCGCGGTGAACAGGAACACCGAGAACACCACGAACCCAAACGCGAACAAGAAGTACGCGCCATCGGTGGCAAACAGATGCAGCCCCCAGAAGTGGATCCGACGCCCCACGATATCGACGCGCGCCGCAGGGTGGTTGCCGATGTCGATCCACGGGCCCACCAGCAGAACTGCCATGAGCCCGAGATGAACCCAGGTGCGTGCGACCAGCCAGCGGCCGCGAAACCACTCGGGATACAACCACACGCGCCGACCACCCTCACCGATGGTCTTGGGCACGTCGGTCGGCATCATCGGGTCGGCCGCACCCCCCGAGTCAATGGGCCCCGGTCGCATCGGCCTCCGGCTTGGGTCCACCGATCGGATCGCCCTGCGGAGCCTTTGGACTGAGCGGGGTCGTACCGCGCAGCGCGTAGGCGTGCAGTGCGACCGCGACGACGTCCTCGCGCGACAGCTGGGGTCCCCAGGGAATCATGCCTTTGCTCGGCACGCCATCGTTGACGACGCGGGTGATCAGCTCGCGAGACCACCCGTGAATCGCGTAGTCGTCGGTGAGGTTGGGACCGACCTGACCACCGCCATCGATGGCGTGGCACGACACGCAACGGGTCGCGAACACCTGGCGCCCCCGCTCGGGCATCCCCGACTGCTGCGCGAGCGCGGCAAGCTCGGCCTCGTCGGGCAGGGGCACCGGTGGATGCAGGCGATTCCACTCGTCCATGTCGGCCTGCCACGCTGCGGTCGGCAGCTGGCCGGGGCCGAAGTGGAAGTAGGGGATATAGACGACCGCGGCGATGATCGTGCCGATGAAGAGATAGACCCACCACCGTGGCAGCGGGTTGTCGTACTCCTGGATGCCGTCGTAGTCGTAGTCAAACCTGCGATCTTCGACACTGCTCATGGCACGTCCTCCCGGTCGTTCTCGTCGAGCGCCATGCTGGCGTGACGCGCGTACGCAGCCTTGGCGCCGGGCCGCAGCACCAGCCACAGCGCGCCGGCGAAGACCCCGATGAAGATGAACAATGCGATCTCGGGCAGCAGCAGCAGCTCGGTCCGCGAGAGGATCAGAGATTTCATGGGGTCTCCTGGGTCGGCGTCGGGGCGGACGCTCGGATGTCGGTGCCCAACCGCTGCAAGTAGGCGATCAGTGCCACGATCTTGCGGTCCGCGACGTCGGATCGGCCCTGCTCGATCAGGCCCTTTGCGATCGTCACGGCCTGACCGCGGGCCATGACCTCGACGTGGCTGAGGTCATACTTGGAGTACGGCGCGTCGAAGGTGCCGGCGAACAGCTGGACCTTGGCATCGATGGCCTCGAAGTCGACCGGTTGCTCGAACAGGTGCGCGTACGAGGGCATCAGCGAGCCCGGCGACATCGACTGCGGATCCATCATGTGATCGAAGTGCCAGCTGTCCGGGTACTTGCCGCCCACGCGCATCAGATCGGGACCGATGCGACGCGAGCCCCACAAAAATGGCCGGTCGTAGATGTACTCGCCGGGCTTGCTGTACTCGCCGTAGCGCAGGGTCTCCTCGCGGAACGGTCGGACCATCTGCGAGTGGCAACTGACGCAGCCCTCCGAGATGTACACATCGCGGCCCTCGAGCTCGAGCGGGGTGTACGGTCGCACCGCCTCGATGGTCGGGATGTTGCCGCGGATCGCCATGCTCGGGATCAGCTCGAACAGGCCACCGGCTGCCACCGCGACGGTGGTCCACACCGTGAACGCCATGGGCTTGCCCTCGAGGCGGTGGTGCCAGCCGACCGAAGAGGTCGCGGTCTTGGTCTCGATGACGTCGACGAGAACCACCTCGTCGGCCAGATCCTTGCGGGTCTGCCAGGTCTTGTAGAGGTTCCATGCCATCACGATCACGCCGGTCAGATACAGCGTGCCGGACAGCACGCGCACCCAGTACATCGCCGCGAGTGACGGCACCATCTCGGCCCAGATCGGGTAGACGAGGCGGCCTTCGGCATCGAACTCCTTCCACATCAGGCCCTCGGTGATCCCGGCGGCCCACATGCTCAGCACGTAGCCGGCGATGCCCAAGAGCCCGCACCAAAAATGCACGGCCGCGAGCGACTTGCTGTGCAGCTCGGTTCGCCACAGCCGCGGCATCATCCAGTACAGCATCCCGAAGGTGAAGAAACCGTTCCAACCCAGGGCCCCGCTGTGAACGTGCGCGATGGTCCAGTTGGTGAAGTGCGACAGGCCGTTGACCGACTTGAGCGACATCATCGGTCCCTCGAAGGTCGACATGCCGTAGAAGGTCAGCGCGACCACGAAGAACTTGATGATCGGGTCGGTGCGCAGCTTGTCCCACGCGCCGCGCAGCGTGAGCAGACCATTGATCATCCCACCCCAGCTCGGCGCGAGCAGCATGATCGAGAACGCGGTGCCCATCGACTGCGCCCAGTCGGGCAGTGCCGAGTTGAGCAGGTGGTGAGGGCCCGCCCAGATGTACAGGAACACCAGCGCCCAGAAGTGGATGATCGACAGTCGGTAGCTGTAGACCGGCCGCTTGGCCGCCTTGGGCATGAAGTAGTACATCAGCCCGAGAAATGGCGTCGTCAGGAAAAACGCCACCGCGTTGTGCCCGTACCACCACTGGACCAACGCATCCTGGGTGCCCGCGAACACCGAGTAGCTCTTGGTCACCGACACCGGGACAGCCAGCGAGTTGACGATGTGCAGCAGCGCGACGGTCACGATCGAGGCGATGTAGAACCAGATCGCGACGTACAGGTGCTGCTCACGACGCCGCGCCAGGGTGCCGAAAAAGTTGATGGCGAAGATCACCCAGACCAGCGCGATCCCGAGGTCGATGGGCCACTCGAGCTCCGCGTACTCCTTCGAAGTGGTGATGCCCAGCGGAAGCGTGACCGCAGCGGCGACGATGATGAGCTGCCAGCCCCAGAAGTGCGCCGCCGACAGCTTGTCGCTGAACATGCGGGTCTTGAGCAGTCGTTGCGTCGAGTAGTAGATCCCCGCGAAGATCGCGTTGCCGACGAACGCGAAGATCACTGCGTTGGTGTGCAAGGGCCGCAATCGCCCGAACGAGATGTACTGCAGACCCAGGTTGAACTTCACGTTGGCCAGCTCGAGCGCCAGCCACAGGCCGGCGAGCATGCCGACGAGCCCCCAGAGCACGGTGACAAAGGCGAAACGGCGGACGATCGCGTCGTCGTACTGAACGCTGACTTGCTTCATGGTCTACTTCTCGCGATCGGCCTCGTCGAACACCGCGCGCAACGGCGGCGTCTCGAGGTCGTCGAACTGGCCTGAACGCAGCGCCCAACGGAACGCAAGCAATGCAGTCGCCACTGCAAGGGTTGCGAGCGGTACGAGGATGTACAGGACGTCCACTGAAGGCCATGCGAACACCGTTCGCACGCCTAGATATCGCGCCTACGGGGGCGCGCGACCAACGTAAGGGTTGCGATGGCGGTGGCGAGCTGCCGCAAGACTTGCGCTATTGACGTCGTCAACGAAGCGCGCGTTGGCTATCTTCCAGCGGTAGCGTCGCGGATCCTTGTGCCAGCGCGTCGGCATGCGCTCTGGTCGATCGTGACGCACCTGCGCCCTGGAATCGCCAACGCAGACAGATTGAAGACTGGCGCGCGGTCGCGGTCGATGGCATGAAGCCGACTCTGAACTCGCCCCCGCGTGAAGACCCGATGCGTTTTGCCCCTGGAAAGCTCCAGCGGCCGACGAATCAAATCGATCGCGTGTGCGTTGTTGCCTACCACCCAGGGATGTCGCTGCCCGAGTCACATCGGGCGATCCTCGACATCTTCCTAGCCGACTCCTTTCGTCCCCCAGGAAAAACCATGAAGAACCTTTCCGTCCTCTTCGCCTCGCTCCTTGCCCTTCCCCTTGCCGCCTGCGTCATCACCGACAACGACAACGACACCGACGCCGGCACGAGCGACACGGCGCCGACCAGCAGCGCGACCAACCCGACCGCGACCGACCCGACCGCCGAGACCGGCATGACCGATCCGACTGCGGCCGACACCGGCATGACCGACCCCACCGCGGCCGACACCGCTGGGACCGACCCGACCGCCGGCGGCGGCGTGTGTGACTACACCTGCGCGGCCGACGAGGATTGCTTCTCCGCGAGCGGCATCGACATCGGCCTGGTCTGTGGCGACGACTCGCACTGCCAGCTCGCGAACCCCTGCGAGACCGCGGACGACTGTGTCGCCCAGCTCTCGGGCTGGTCGTTCGTACCGTGCACCATGGGTGGCGGCGAGTGTGCGGCCGCGATGCAGATCTGTGTCGACCTCGGCGACGGGACGGGCGGCTGTGCGACCGCGCCCTCGGAGTTCCTCACCTGCGACCTCATCATGCAGACCGAGAGCGAGCAGACCAACCTCGACGACGGCTCGATGGTCACCGTGTGCGCCAACACTGCGGGCGAGTGCAACGCGGGCGTATGCAGCCTCCCCATCGTGCCCTGCGTCGACGACACCCTCTGCGGCGGCCTCGTGTGCAACACCGACACGGGCCTGTGCGAGTGCGACAGCGACGACGACTGCGGCGAGAACGGCACCTGCACCGACGGCGTGTGCAGCGTCCCCGGCTGCATGGACGACTCCGAATGCGTGAACCCGTTCGCGGGCGGCACGGCGACCTGCAACTGAGGTTGCCTCCTCGCTGACGCGAGGCAAAAACGCGGTCACCTCCGGGTGGCCGCGTTTTTTTCTTGGATCACTCCGGCGCAGGCGCACCACCGACGATCACCAACCCGAGGATCACGACGGCTCGATGTCCGAACATCCACCGATCATCCACCGATCATGCCTCACCCCACGCCCAACCCCGCCCAGAAATCGCACTGCGCCGTGCGAACGCCGTCGACGACGCTCACCGGTACATCCAATACCGTCGCGTTGTCCGCTTCCGCGTCGTACGCCGGCCACGGCTCGCCGCCGAGGCTCGGCACACCCGTCGCCGCGAAGCTCACCCAGGCCTCGCCCATCGTACCGATCATCACGGCGTCGTCCGCGTTCGTCGGCAACCCGAGGCCCTCGAACGTGCGGAACAGGTACGGTAGCTCGACGCCGTGGAACGCGGTCGCCTCGTTCGCGCCGAGTGTCGTGTAGCCGGCGTAGGTAAAGTGATAGCGATACACCGGCGCGCGGCCGTTCGCCGCGGCCCGTGCCGACGTGCGCGCATTGCAGATGAACTTCACGTCGCTGGTGAGCGAGATGTATGCGTCCTGCGGCGTGGCGTAGTCGGCCTCGGGGTAGGCCTCGAGCACCAGCGCGCCGAGGACCTCGCCGAAGCTCGTGTTCACGAGGTCGACGTACTCCTGCGAGGTCAGCTCGGGGACGTCCCGCGCGGTCTCCTGCGCCGTCGCACCGACGACGAGCGGCACATCGATGCTGGTGCCCGCCTCCATCGCGTCGAGCGTCGAGGCCGGCAGCAGCACGCCGTCGACGTACGGACCCCAGCCCTGCGACAGCGCGGCGATGTTGCCGGGGAAGCCGGTCGGCTCGGTCGTGATGATGGTGTCGGCCGGCAGCGCGCGCAGGCAGGCAGCGACATCGAGTGTATCGGCGCAGCCGCTCGCGGCCAGAAACGGTGTGCCGGTCTGCATCGCGTAGCGCGATGCATCGCGCTGGCTGCAGGTGCCGCTGTGCACCGCCGCCGCCGCGAACAGACCCTCGGCCCGCGGCGCGCCGAGCAACGCACAGACGTCGACGGCGCCCGCCGACTGGCCGAACAACAGCACGCGATCGGGATCGCCACCGATCGCCGCCGCGTTGTCGCGGGTCCACTCGAGCGCCGCGATCACATCGAGCAATCCCCAGTTGCCGGTGATTCCATCGGCATCGGTGAGGCTGGCGTCGGCGAGGAAGCCCAGCGCACCGAGGCGATAGTTCGTGGTGACGACGACGACGTCGAGCTCGCGCGCGAGGGTCTCGCCGTCGTACAGCGGATCGTCGATGCCACCGAGCGCATTGCCACCACCGTGCACGAAGAAGAGGATCGGCCGCGTGCCATCGTCGGCCGCGGGCGTCCACACATCGAGGTGCAGACAGTCCTCGTCGCCGACGACCGGGCCACCTTCGTCCTCGAGCTGCGGACACGAGGGTCCCTGGGCCGTCGCGTCGCGCACGTCCGACCAGCAACCGAACGGCTCGGGTGCCGCGAAGCGCAGGTCACCCACAGGCGGCGCCGCGAACGGGACCCCGAGCAGCGCCAGTCCACCTCCCTCGAGCGCGACGCCCTCGAGCACACCCGTGCTCGTGGCCACCTCGTTCGGGCTGAGCTCGCTCGGACCCTCGCATCCGATCGCGCCGACGTCCGCAGGCATCGGCCCATCGGCGCTCGCCATCGTCTCCGAGGAATCCGCGATGCTGCCCGACGTCGTGCCGGTCGAAGTCTCGCCGACCGGGACCGGCCCGGCGTCGCCATCCGCTCCGCAAGCGAAGAGCGAGCACGCACACACGAATACGAAGCGACGGGGCATCGCGGGGACCTAAGCATGCCGTGTGCCGCGAGAACTCGCGAGCGCGTGGGGCCGTCAGGTGTCGCGTCGTGCGACGACCCTCGACGATTGTCCAGGTCGCGCGCGCAAGGGCGCGACCGCTCAGCGCGTGATCGGCGGGAGATTCTGTGGCACGTCGTGCTTTGGCCGCTGGTGCGCCCCACCCGGTGCCTCGGGGAAGTTGGGCCTTGGGACCAGCTTTGGGTCGCGATACGGCGCGTCGGGGTGGTCGCGAACCAGCGGTGCCGCCTCCTCGCGGCCACCCCACGGCCCGATTGGCGGAGGGACGGAATCTCCGACCGCAGCGGTGTCCAATCGGGGACGCTTTCGCGGTACCAAGAGTCATCCTATGCATCGTCTGACCGCTGCTTGTTTGTTGATCGTCGGCTGCAACGCGGGTGGGGGCGGTGCTTCCGCAGAAGCGGGGTCCCAGGACAGCTCGGGCGGGATCCTCACCCTGGGCGAGACCCTCGGCGACTCCTCGTCCACGGGCACAGGACTACCCGAGACCACCACGACCTCCGAGTCGAGCACCACCGGCGCGTCGGGTCCCTGCGAGACGGTGTTGTGCGGCGAGCCCGCTGCTTGTTGCACCGCCGACCAGGACTGTGCCGCGGGATCGTGCGTGCCGGCGTGCGCGAGCGGAGTTCGCTGCGGCGCCGATCAGTCGATCTGCTGCGACGGCGGCGATGTCTGTGTTTCTGACGCGTGCGTCACACCGACAGGCGCGTGCGTCGACTCGTTCGACTGCGAGCTCGGAGAGTTCTGCGAGCCGACCTTGGATCAGTGCCTGCCGCAGTTCGACCCCGTGACCTGCGCCTACGAGCCTAGCTTCGAGGACATCGAGGTCACGCTCGAGTGGGGCAATATCAACGATCAGTCGATCTCCAGCCCGATGGTCGCCGATCTCGACGCGGATGGCGTCCCCGAGGTCGTGGTGATCACCACTGTCGACGAAGGCGCGGGCTACGAAGCCGGCGACCTGGTCGTGCTCGACGGCGCGTTGGGCACCGAGAAGTGGCGCATCGATCACGATGTCGCCGGCGCGGTGGGTCCTCACGGTCGATCGACGGTCGGCATCGCGGACATCGACGGCGATGGTGCACCCGACGTGGTGTTCGCGGGTCGTCCGGCTGGCGGCGTCTCCGTCATTCAGGCGTATGACGGCCTGGGGAATCTGCTGTGGGCGTCGCACGACGTCGGGGGTGCCGCGCAGGGTCTCAATGTCGTCAACGGTGCGCCGAGCTTCGCGAACTTCGACGGCGATCCCGGTGCGGAGATCGTGTTCGGCGCCGCGGTGATCGACAACGATGGCGTCGTGGTGTGGGACCAAGGCGGCGGTGGCGATGGCGCCGCCTTCGGCACCAACAGCGGCTACACCGGCGGGATCTCGGCGATCGTCGATCTCACCGGCGACGGCTTCGCCGAGATCGTCTCGGGCCGCAACGCGTGGTCCGTCGACTGGCAGCCGGGGCCTGTGGTCACGCTCGCTCCGTTGTGGGACGCGGGGGCGCCCGATGGCTATCCGGCGATCGCCGATCTCGATCTCGATGGCGATCCCGAGGTCGTGTTGGTCGCGAGCGGAACCGTGCGCGTGCTCGACGGCAGCACCGGCCTGGCGTGGTGCGGCGTCGATCCCGCAGGCGTGATGTGCGACGCCGACGACAGCTTGCGCACTGCGCCCATCGACCTGCCCGGCGGTGGACGTGGCGGCCCACCCACGATCGCCGATTTCGATGGCGACGGCCGCCCCGAGCTCGCCGCGGCCGGCGGCAGCTCGTACTCGGTCTACGATCTCGCCCGTGCCGGTGAGGACCTCGTGGTGCCGATCGGCGATCCGGTACCGGCGGCGGGGTCGATCTATGTTCGCTGGTCCCAGACCACCCAGGATCAATCGAGCAATGCCACCGGATCGTCGGTGTTCGACTTCCAGGGCGACGGCATCGCAGAGGTGGTCTACGCCGACGAGTGCTACCTGCGGGTGTACTCGGGCGTCGACGGTACCGTCATTCTCGAGGAGCCCAACAGCAGCGCCACGATCCACGAGTATCCCCTGGTGGTCGACGTCGATGGCGACGGCAACTCCGAGATCGTGGTGGTCGCGAATGACCAGGCCAACAACTGCGCCGCGATCCCCGACTATGTCCCGCGCCACGGGGTCTTTGTGTACGGCGATGCGTTCGATCGCTGGGTGCAGACCCGGCGGGTGTGGACGTCGCACACCTACCACGTCAGCAACGTCACCTCGGCGGGCAACTATCCCGTCGCCGAGCTCGACAACTGGACGTCGCCCGATCTCAACAACTACCGCCAGAACGTGCAGGGCGAGGGGGTGTTCAACGCGCCCGATCTCTCGGTCGAGCTCGCGATCGGCGTTGGCGACTGCTTGCAGCTGCAGTTGCAGATCATCGCGACCGTGCGCAACATCGGTGCCCTTGGGGTTCCGGCCGGGGTGCCGGTGACGCTCTACGAGGGCGAGGACGCGACCGGTGTCGCCATCGAGACCAAGCTGACGCTCGAGCCGCTGTTGCCAGGCGCGTCCGAGCAGCTGATCTGGAGCGTCGATGCGCCTGCCGACGGCTCTGCGGCGAGCTTCTTCGTGAGCGTCGACGGCGAGGACCCCGGTCTGGGCTTCGTGGCGGAATGCGACGAGACCAACAACACCGCGCTCACCGAGAGCGCAGCGTGTCCCATCCCGGGTTGAGGGCTCGGTGGGCGATCAGGGTCGAGCCGGGTTCGAGCAGAGTCGTGCGAGAAAGCGATGCAGCTCGAGGTCGACGTGCGTAGCGCCTTCGTTGCTACCACGCAACCCTGAGGCGTCGGGATCGCCAGACGGCGAGTCATCCTCGCGACTCGGGTGGGTCGTCGCCGAGTAGCGTGGGGAGCAGCTTGGCTTCATCGCGGAACGATACCCGAGTGCGTCTGGAACGGGCGTGGATCAGATCGTCATTGTGCTCGCGCGCCCCGACCCGATGATCACACTGGGCGCGGGCGCCCACCCACGTTGCCTGCCAAGTCGCGAGGAATCCACCGCACCGGCGGTCTGGGTCGCGCCTTGCATCGGCGACACCAATGACCAAAGCGAATGACGACCCGAGTCAGCCAGGATCCGACCGACCACCGGGAATGCCGCAGGACGATCGCCGATCGCAGGACGGCAACGCCGGCGATGATCAGACCAAGCACTCGCCCGGCCAGGGTGCCCGTCGTGCCGACCAGGGCGACCGAGGGTCCGGCAACGGCACAGGCTCCAATCGCGGCAGCCGCGGGACTCGCTAGTCGGACCCCGAGATCCAGCCAGTCCAATGCGCCCCGACTCTCCACGGTCGGGCGCGCTGATCGGGTCGACCCTCATGGCTTTCATCCTCGATCGCTTGCGCCCGACCCTCGGCCTGTTCAAGCAGACCGCGATCGACTGGGATGACGACAACGCAGCGCGGCTCGCCGCAGCGCTGTCTTACTATGCGGCGATCTCGATCGCGCCGTTGCTTCTGGTGGTCATCGCGGTCGCGGGCTTCGCGTTCGGCGAGGACGCCGCCCGCGGTGCCATCATGGAGCAGCTCGGCGGCCTGATCGGTACCGACAGCGCCGCCACCGTACAATCGATGATCGAAGGGGCGGACCGGCCCCGCGTCGGTGTGCTCGCCACCATCGTCGGCGTCGTGGTGCTGTTGTTCGGCGCCTCGGGTGTCTTCGGCGAGCTCCAAGCCGCGATGAACGTGATCTGGGACGTGCAGCCCAAGCCCGGCCGCGGCGTCTGGAACTTCATCCGTCAGCGCTTCTTGTCGCTCACCATGGTCTTGGGCGTCGCGTTCCTGTTGATGGTCTCGCTGGTGTTCAGCGCCGCCCTCGGGGCGGTCGGCGGGCTACTCGAGGGCCACGTTCCCGGGGTGCCGATGCTCTGGCAACTCGTTGGGCACGCAGTCTCGTTCGTGATCATCACCGGCTTGTTCGCGATGATCTTCAAGGTCCTGCCGGACGTGAAGATCCGCTACCGCGACGTGTGGCTCGGCGCGACGTTCACGTCCGCGCTGTTCGTGCTCGGCAAGCTGCTAGTCGGGATCTACATCGCGCGGGCCGATGTCGCCTCGAGCTACGGCGCTGCTGGGTCGGTCGTGGTCATGCTGCTGTGGATCTACTACTCGTCGCAGATCTTCTTCTTTGGTGCCGAGTTCACCCAGGCCTATGCCCGCCTGCACGGCTCGCGATGGGAGCCGACCCGGAACGCCATGCTGGTGCCCAAACGACAAGAGCATCGCCACACGGTCGGCGACGCCGCGGCGCATTGATGGCGGATAACGGCATGGCGAGATGTTCTCATCGTCGGCGGTGAGGACCACAAGACTCGGGGGCCAGGGCGCGGTGGTGCGTCGCGGGCTGCGGATGATCGCGACCTACGTCGACGATACGGGCGCGCGCCACGAGTGATACCGCGGGACGTGCGACGCGAGGGTTTGACGGTCGGCCCACTGAGTTGATACCCACACAGGGTGTCGCTGGCCCCCTTCGGTGTCGTGGTCGCGCTCGCGCTCGCCGGGCCCCGCAGCTATGACGGCCCGAATGCGGTCGCGGCGGTAGACCCCGAACCAGCGGCGCGCGAGTACGTGCCCGCCCCACGCGTGCCCCACGCCTCGGGGGACAATGGCGCGACACGTCGCCCCGTGGTGCGGCGGGCCGCACGTTCACTCGGGCCCGTGCGCGCGCGCTGGGGCATCGACGCGGGGATCACCGCCGGCGCGGCCGTGCCCGCACTCGTCCTCGACCGCTGGGTCACTCCGCAGCTTCCGCTGACGCCGCTGCCGACCGAGCCCGCCGATCTCGGGCGCATCGACGCTGTCGCCCAAGGCCGCTTCGCACCGCGGGTCGCAACCGCGTCGGACGTGCTCGTGGCGATCACGATAGCCGCGGCGCCGCTGGTGTCGCTGGTCGACGGCGCCTGGGCTGCGCGCGCGTCGACATCCCGCCGCGGCCGGGCCTTCGCGCACCGCTGGGGCACCGCCGTGCTCATCGAGGCCGAGGCTCTGGCGCTGTCCCGGGTGGTGACGGCAGCGCTCAAGCACGCGGTGGGTCGGCCGCGCCCGTACACCTCGTTGGCGCCGGAGGACGTGCGTGCGCGCGATCGACAAGGGCTGACCGAGGCGCTGCAGCGAGCCGATCGATCGCACTCGTTCCCGTCGGGGCACAGCTCGATGGCGTTCGCCGCAGCGACGTCGCTGGCGACGGTATTGACCCTCGATGCGCCCAAGACCAAGCGAGCGCGGATCGTGATCGGCCTGGCGTGGTCGCTGGGGTTGGTCGCGGCGGGGACGACCGCGGCACTGCGGGTGGTGGCGGGCAAGCACTACCCGAGCGATGTGGTCGCGGGGGCGGCGATCGGGTCGGCGGTCGGCGTGGTGACGCCACTGCTTCACGCACGGCGGCGCCGGCGGTAGCGGAGGTCCATGCGCGGGAGTTAGCGGCCAGTGGCATCCCATGTCAGGCACTGAACCCGCGGGTCGGTGGGCTGGACGTTGGCGAGTGCGCTGCGCCAGGTGTCGAGCGACTGACCGACGCTGCGCATGCGGATCAAGAGGTACGCTGTGGGTCGTGCGCGTCATTTCCCCGCTCTCGGTCGTCATCCTGATCTTCGGCATCGCCGCGTGCGACAAGGCGCCGGCGTCGGGCTCCACGGCGCCGGGGTCCAATGCGACCTCGACGGTGACGCCAAGCTCGACACCCGACGCGACAACGCCCGCAGCAACCCCGGACACGCCACCTGCGGTGGCCTTGCCGCTCAACGGCGAAGCCACGCTCGAGGGCCTCGAGCTCGGCGATCGCGCCTGCTACGTCCAGCTCGCCACCGACGCGGGATCGTCCTCGCGCGAGGGTGACTTCGAGCTGTGCCCCGGTGCCGCTCGCGACGCAACCAAACTCGTCGGCAAGCGCGTGGTCTTCACGGCCCAGCGAAGCTCGGTGCTCGCCGCGTCGTGCGGGGGTGACGTCGATTGTGGCAAGTCGACCATGGTCGATGTGATCGTGACGCTGAGAGCAGCGGGCGGATCGACGGCCCCCGCCGTGGCCCTCGACGAGATCGATGCCGACACCGCGATCGGCCTGCTCGGCAACCCCGCCCGCAAGACCAGCGAGGAGTGGGCCGCCGACGGCGCGGTCTACACGACATGGGTCTGGCCGACTCACGGCGTCGTGCTGATCACTGGACCTGCGCGCTCGGTGCACTCTGTCACCTGCGACGGGGCATGCACGCTGAAGACCACGCTCGGGATCGCGATCGGTAGCACCGCCGACGACGTCAAGCAGGCCTACGGCAAGCAGATCAACAAGCGCGAGTCGAGCGCGACCGACATCGTCGTCGGCGACGCGTATGGCGGTACCTTCTTCGCGATCGAGGCCGGCAAGGTCGTGCGCATCTTCGTCGGCACTGCCGCGGAGTAGACCGCGACATGATCGGCGAGCGCGGCGAAGTCGGCGAACGGATCGGGGTCGCTCCACGCGAACCCTACTCGGCGTCGCCTGGTGCTCCGCCGAGCAGCGCGAGCACGCTCGCGAGCGAGAGCTTGCCGGTCGCGGCCCGCGGCAGCGCGCTCACGCAGACCACGCGGCGCGGGATCACGGCGGCGTCGAACCACGGCGCCAGCGCGCTGCGAACCTCGTCCGCGCCGACCGTCGCGGTCTCGACCACGACGCCGATCGCCTGGCCACGGCCATCACGGGTCGGCAACGCGACGGCGACGGCGTCGGTGATGCCCGGGTGTGCCTTGAGCCTCGTGCTGACGTCGCCCAGAGCGACGCGGCGCCCACCGACCTTGATGACATCGTCGCAGCGGCCGCGGTGGACGAAGCCTGCGCCAACGATCGCAATGCGATCTTCGGTCGCGTGGGGCTGTGGCAGCATGGGGTCGAGCCAGCCCGACCGCAGCAGCATTCGGCCGGTCGCGTCGGCGGACACCTCGACGCCGGGCAGCGGCACCCACGGCGGATCGGGCTGCTCGTGGGTCCGCGTCGCGATGCCGCCGGTCTCGCTCGAGCCGAAGACCTCGGTGGGTGCGACACCGAGGCGCTCGCGGAGCATTTGCGCGGTGTCGGCGAGCAACGGGGCGCCAGAGCTGAACACGTGGCGTAGCCGCCGGAGCGCACCGCTATCGAGGACATCGAACGCGCGCAGCTGGGCGGGCGTACTGACCAACACGTCGACACCGAACTGCTCGATCGCGGCGCGGACCGCCTCGGCGTGCAACGCCGAGACCGCAACAATCGTGGCGTTGCCGACCATCGGCATCAGCACGCCAAACAGCAACCCGTAGATGTGGTGGGGCGGCACGGTGCACAACACTCGGGCGCCGGAGAGTCCGAACGTTCGCGCGAGCTGCGAGGCCTCACCCACGAGTTGGCCCGCGGTCTTGTCGATCGGCTTTGGTGCACCGGTGCTTCCCGAGGTGAACAGCCGGGTGAGTCGGCGTGCGGGGTCCCAGGGTTGCTCGAGGCGGCCAAGGTCCCCCCCATCGGAGGGCGCGAGGCCCGATATGTCGATGCCGAGCGTCTGACTACCGTCGTGCAGCAGCCCCACGTCGTGTGGGCGCAGCATCATCTGCTCGATGGTCGCACGCTGGAGGTTCGGCGGCAGCAGCACCATCGCATCGGTGGCCCAGGCCGCGAGCGCCGCGTGCACGAAGTGCAACCGATCCTCGCACGCGAGCACCACCTCGGCCTTGCTCTGTAGCGCGGCGGCGATCGGAGCGAGCGTCGCGGCGATCGTTCGGAGATCGTGGAGCCCACCGTCGGCATCCACGACGACTGGCGCGGTGCGATCACTTGCGAGCAGCGCGAGCAGCGCGGGCAGCGCGGGCAGCTCGAGCATCGCGGTCAGGCTCATCGCGTCACCGGTAGCTCGGGGCGGGCGCTGCCCCCAAATCGCCAACGCCGCACGATCATCTCGACGCCGATCATCACGCCGATGCACAGATACGCCAGACCACCGCACCACGCGGCCCACCATTCGAACGGCGCAGCGATGGCCAGCGCGGCGGAGAACGCCGCGTTGGCGGCGAAGAATCCGACCCAGCTCCAGGTGACCTGGCGACAGTGGGCGGCTTTGGGCGGGCTCAGCTCGGGCTCTTGAAGCCGAGCGAATCGCTCGATCATCGGGGTCTTCCCGCCGCGCAGGGTCGCCGCGAACGTGCCGAGCAAGCCGAGGTTGATGAACACCGGGACCGCGAGCAGGACCCAGCCCTGGGCGGTGACCCCAGCGATCGTCGCCGCGAGGACGGTCGGCAGCAGCGGCACCAAGGCCGTCCGCACCGCCGCCCACGACAGCCCACGCGCCCGCGAGATCGCAAGCAGCATCGCGAGGACCACCAGTACCGCACAGACGCCCCGGATCGTCCATCGCGTGAGCCCGAGATACACGACGAAGGGATACACCACCGCGAGTACGACGGTCGCGACGCGTGCGAAGGTCCCGCGCTCGCGAGGAGAGTTCGACCGCGTGTTGGCCGTCACGACACCACCACCACCGCCCAGGCTTGCCTGCCGTCACACGCGGTGGACACCCATACGCGGCGCGAGCCCACCGCTTGCGCCGCAGCTCCGGACAGCGCCACGGTGGTCTGCTTGCCGGCGCGATGCACCTCGATCTGCGTCAGCCCGATCGGGCCCAGCACCCCGGTGCCGAGCGCCTTGAGCAGGGCTTCTTTGACCGCAAACAAGGTCGCGAACTCGCGAGCGCGTTGCCGACTGCTCGTGCAGCGCTCGCGCTCGCCGGCGGTGAAGT
>CANLQR010000143.1 GCA_947492135.1 Deltaproteobacteria bacterium
TAACGAATCAGCGGCACGAGCTCGGGGTTGAGCGTGGGTTCGCCGCCGTCGATGTCGAGGAGCTCCACGCCTGCGCGCCGGTACTTGGCGAGGATCTCGCGCTGACGGGTCGGGTGGCCGTCGATCTGCGTGCGCGTGCCGACTGCACAGAACGTGCAGTGGTTGTTGCAGACGTAGGTCGCGTTGAGGATGAGCTTTTGCGGGCCCCGCGACGCGGCCACGCGGGCGTCGAACGTGTCCTTGAATCGGCGCAGCTCCGCTGGCGCGACGGCGTCTGCGAGTGCACTCGGTTCGCGCTGGAATCGCGGACCCCAATCGTCGACCACGCCCAGGTGAACACCGGTGGCCAGGCGCGTACCGGGTAGCGGCGTCGCAAACTGCACGGCGGGCTCGGCCTCGAAGCGGTCCCACAGCTCGAGCGCCCACCGCAGGGTCTCGTTGATCTCTTCGCCGGTCTCACCGGGCAAACCGATCATGTAGTGGACCATCGTTGGCAGACCGAGTCGATGCGAGGCCTCGGCCACGCGGCCGATGGCCGTGGTCGTCAGGCGCTTGCCGACGATGGTGTCGAGCACCCGCTGCGATCCACTCTCGGCGCTGACGCTGAGTGTGGTGACTCGCCCGACCAGCCGCACGAGGTGCTCGGGTCCCAGCGCATCGGCGCGCATACCATTGGGGAACTCGAGCCCGATCCCCGCGGCCTCGGCAGCGTCGAGCAGCGCCGGCAGGTGCCGGGGGTGCACGTTGACCATCTCGTCGAGCACATGAACGCTGCTGGCACCCCAGCCGGCGAGTCGAGCGAGGTCCTCGCGCATCCGTGCCGCCGATCGCCGACGCTGGGTCTTGGGTTCACCCACCGCGCGGTCAGGGTTGCTGCTGCAATGGGCGCACTCGTAGGGACATCCGCGCGAGCTGATCCACGGCAGCACGCGCCCTGTGGCGATCGGGAAGGCCCAGCGGCCACGCCCGAGCTTGCGCGCGACGTCGTGCATGAACCGGTCACGTGCGTCGAGATCCACGGCGTCCCAGCGCGGCAGGGCAATGGCGTCGAGATCGGACGGTCGCGTGCCGGTGATGTGGCGGGCCAGCGGTTGCCCGTGCGCGAGCGTGTCGAGCATCGTCACCAGGGCAAGCTCGGCCTCGTACTCGAGTCGGACGTCGACCTCGGGGTAGTTTGCCAGGACCTCGGAGGCGGTCGTCGCCACGTAGTGCTGACCCGACTGGTAGAGGTCGGCAAGCACGATGGTCGCGTCGGGATGATCGACCCGCAGGCCTGCGAGCACGGCGCCAAGCAGATCGTCGCGATGCGGCGGCCGATGGAACGGCGTCATCGCGACGACGATGAGCGACCAAGCACCGACGCAAGCGGCGCGGAGCTCGGACACGGAGGCGCCCAGGTGTGCGCGGCCATCGTCGCGCCAGTGCAGCGTTGCGCCCGGGATCGCGAAAGCATCCACCAGTCGCACGGTCGTGACCGACTCGAGCACCGTCGCGACCTGAACCGCGCCGAGATCGGCGAAGTACGGGTAGTCGATGAAGTCGCGCGCCACCGACATCGGTGGATGCACGACGAGGACCGGCACAGACACGCGACCCCTACGCTATCATGCACGCGCGCACCGCTTGGTCGCTCTAGGGACCCGATTCACACTTGGGCTCGTCCGGGCCACAGCGAACGCGTACGTGCAGATGGACGTGATGCCCCTCGGCATGCTGCACCACCGGGTCGGCGCCACCGCGCCAGGCCGGCCAGCGCACGACCTCGTGCACGCGCTGCCTGGGTACGCCCATCGCGCGCGCCGCTTCGTAGAGCCGATGGTGGTGGGCTTCGTTGAGAAAGACCACCTCGGCGTGCCCGGTGCGCGCGAAACTGTCGATCATTGCCCAGGTCGCGTACCAGTCGATCTCGTCGGCGGTCGGCGCTTTGGTCTTTTCCATGCCGGGTCGCAAGGGGAGGCGGATATCGACGTCGCGTCCCGACTGATGGGAGCGGTGGGGTGGCATGCGTCCGCCCTTGCGCCGACTGATCGAGCCGATCAGCAGGGCGCTGGGGTAGCCCAGCTGACCGCGCAGGATCGAAAAAGCCTGGTGGATGATGTCGATCGCGTGAGCGCTCGCCCACAGGTGATCGGGGTTGCCGCGGATCCACAGCGGGTGCTCCGGCAGTTGCACGGCGTCGACGAGCTTGCCGCGCTGCGGAAGCCCGATGCTCTTGCCGTCGCGATGGAGCTCGAGCGGAGGCTGCTCGGTGGGTTCCGTAGCAGGGGTGAAGCTGGGGCCCTCGAGCGGATCGATCCAGGCACTGACGACCTCGCCCGCTGCAGGTGTTCGGATCCGGTAGTTCTGCACGCGCAGGTCGTGTTCGGGCAGGCGCAAGTTGGCCGCGATGTCGTCCCAGCTCTCGCCGGCGGCGATCCTGTAGCTCACCCGGCGCAGCTCGGGCGCGACCCTGGCGGTGAACACTCGCAGATGACGGCGGCGCACCGCGGGTTCATTGGGGTCGAGTCGATTCCACCGGATCAGGTCTTCCGCACGAGCACCATGGCGAGCCGCGATCGCGGTCAAGCGCTCCTGCGGGCGCACACGATGCCGGACCCACCGCGGTTTCTCGAGGACCTCGAAGCCTGCGTGCCCGACGAAGAGCGTGTGCGCATCGTCGGCCGAGACCGCGGCGTCGAGCCCCGCGGTGTCGCTGGTCGCCTCATCGAGTCCGACGGCCTCGTCGGAGATCGCGGCGAGCATTGCGATGGCATCGTCCAGCGGCTGAAAACAGCCGGCGGCGAGTGCGAATCCGAGTGCCCAGGCGTCCAACAAGGTGGGAGAAACTCCAGCACGACATGGTAGCTGGATCGGCGCCGGCTTTGGGGGCGAGTTGTCGAGCGTGGCTGCTAGGGCGCGCCGGGTGTCGGCCAGTCGAGCGTGTCGCCCTTGCGCTTGGGCACCAGGGGCACAGGAGGCTTGGGTTCTGGTTCTGGTGTGGGTGTTGGTGTCGGCTCCGCCGTCGGAGTGTTTGCAGGCGGCGGGTCCGTGCGCAAAGGTGGCCGCGTGCCCGCGCGGGGTTTGGTGCGAGGCCGCGATGGGCCGTCGTCGATCGGTTTCACGGCGGCCGGTTCGATCGCGGGCGTCACCTCCGCGTCCGAGGCTGGGCGCCCAGTGGTCTCCCCAGTCGCCGTCGACACGCCGGTCACGCTCACGTCGCGGCTTGTCTCGGCAGCTGGCGTGGGCTTGCTCGGGACCGCGTCGTTGGGTGTCACGTCGTTGGGTGTGGGGTCGTTGGGCGTGAGGTCGTTGGGCGTGAGGTCGTTGGGCGTGACGTCGTTGGGCGCAGTCGACGAGCCTGACCCCGCGGGTGGTAAGCCTTGCAGCGCGACGACGCCGGAGGCCGAGGCGGCGGCAACGAGGATCGCTGGCACGAGCCATCGCATCGGCGTCGCGCGGCGCGGCGGCGTCGAGCCGCGCGGGGCCGCCGCGAGGATCGTCGGGATCGAAACCGCCTCAGCGACGGGTGCCATCGTGGCGTAGCGGGCCCGCACCTCGGCGGCGGCGACCGGGATCGTCTCCTCGACCGCGACCGTCACGCCCGCGCCCGAGCCCACCCCAACCAACGCCATTCGCAGCTCTTCGGTGTCGGCTGGCCGCAGCGCGCGGTCCTTGCACAGACATCGGGCGACCAGCACGTCGAGCTCGGCGGGTGCCTCGGGTACGCGGCTGCGGATCGTCGGCGCGGCCTCGAAGAGCTGGCAATACAGCAACTGGAACATCGAGCCGCGGCGCCACAGTGGCGCGCCGACGATCATCTCGTAGACGATCGCACCCAGGGCGTAAAGATCAGCGCGACCGTCGAGCGGCTCGCCCCGCACCTGTTCGGGGGCCATGTACGCCGGCGAACCGAACACTGCGCCGCTCTTGGTGAGCGCCCGCTCGCCCGGCCCGATCTGTGTGGCCTTCGCGAGCCCGAAGTCGATGATCTTGATCCGCACGCGGCCATCCGGATCATCGAGTACGAAGACGTTCGAGGGCTTCAGATCGCGATGCACGATGCCGGCTGCGTGCGCGCAGGCCAGGCCGGCTGCAAGCTGCACCGCGATCTCGCGCGCGAGTCGCCAAGGCAGCGCGCCACGTTCACGCAGCAGCTCTGAAAGTGTGCGGCCGTAGAGCCGCTCCATCACGACGAATGGCTGACGCTCCGCGACCAGCCCAACGTCTGTGACCACGACGATGTTCGGATGCTCGAGGCGCGCGACGAGATCGGCCTCTCGTTGCAGTCGCACCGCGAGCTCGGGATCGCTCGCATTGGCGAGCAGCAGCTTGATCGCCACAATACGCCCGAGCACCATGTGCTGGGCTTCCCAGACCTCGCCCATGCCGCCGGCGCCGAGCCGCGCCACCAGGCGATAGCGTCCCTCTAGCTCGATCCCGGCGTACAGCGCCCCAGCCCTCGGCTCCGGCCGCGCCCCGGCGAGTTCCGTGTCGTCTGCCGGCACCGTCGCGTCCGTCCCCGACACGGGAGGCACATGCGTGGGCTCAGGCACGGTATGGCGAGCATAGCGTCGGGCGAACCGCCCCGCCACACCTCGCGCCGTTGGCGTCCACTCCTCACGCAGCGGCGTTGGGCCCAAGCGTGCGTGCCAGTGTCAGGTACGCCCGATGGGCTCGCACCCGTGCTGCGCCGGGCCGGACGTGCAGACGCGCCGCGACCTCCTGCATCGGCAGTCCATCGATCTTGTGCAACATCACGACCTCGCGCTGACTGTCGGGCAGCTTGCCGATCGCGGTACGCACCCGGTGCTGGGTTTCGCTGCGCACCTCGACGGCGAGCGACGCGGTCTCGGGGTCGTCGGTGTCGCTCGCGACCTCGTCGAACGCCTCGGCATCGTGGGTCTCGAAGGGACGGACGCGTGCGTGTTGATGGCGCCGCTCGGAGCGAATCCCATCGACGGCGGTATTGCGAGCGATGGCCAGGTACCAGGCGATGATCGCGTCATCACTGCGGGTGTCGGCAGCGTCGGTCGCAGTGGGGTCGACATCACGTCGAGCGCGAAAGGCATGACGTCCGCGGTGGGCCTTGACGAACGTGAGCTGGACGATGTCATCCACGAGGTCGGGATCATCGATGCGGGTCTGCACCACGCGCCGGATCCGGGGCGCGAGCAGCCGGAACAGGGAGCCGAGCGCGTGGTCGTCGCCCGCGAGATAGGCGTCCATCTGGGCAGAAGCGGCGTGGGCGTTCGGCATGCCCGCGCAAGGAGCACGCCGCGTGCCAAGTCCACGGCGCAATGACTGCGAGGCCGACCCGGCGTGTGTCGTCTCGCGTGTTCGGGCTCCCGACGCCGCCGTCCGGGGGTCCGACGGCCCCGCGACGGACTCCGCGTGGAACTCGAGCGTTGACTAGGATGGCCACCGGCGCGCAGCCGCATGGTCATCTTGTCGCGGCCAGTGTCACCCTTCGATGCGTACCGCGAGTTCGCGGATCTGCGCCGCGACCTTGGCATCGGCCTTGGCCAGCAGCTCGAGTCGCTGCTCGATCGCCGTCGCCTCGGCCGGCTTGCCCAGGCCTAGATACGCCCGCGCCTGCCATGCCAAGAGCTCGGGCGACGGCGGGGCCTTGATCGCCTCGCTCATCCGCGCCACGCGGTCGAGCATCGTGACGGCCGCCTCCCACTTCGCGGCACGGACCAAGCAGCGACCCAAAGCCAGCGAGGTCGGGATCGTGCCGGGATGCTCGGGCCCGAGCTGCGCTGCGAAGTCCACGAGCGCCTGCTCGAGCACCGGCACGGCCTCGTCGCAGCGGCCGCTCGACGCTTTCGCCATCGCTTGCACGGCCTGGGCGTTGACGCGCTCTGGGGCGCTCGGCTCGAGGTGTCTCACCATGATCGCGAGCCCTTGGGTTGCCTCCTCGAGCCCGCGCTCGGGCTCGTCCTCGAGCACGCACTCGGCGTTCGCGACCAGCTGGCGGGCGAACAGCAGGCTGTCGGGGCCGGCAACCGTACGCGCGAGGGCGACGGCTTCGGCCTGGAGCTCGCGCGCTCGTGCGCCGTCCCCTGCGAGGCCGTACGACACTGCGAGATTGGCGATCATGGCCACGAGGTTGGCGTCGGGCGGGTTGTCCGAGGCCCTCGCATCGGCCAGGGCCTGGGCCTTGACGGCAATCGACTCGGTCAAACGGCCGGTCATCGTATACACGCCCCCGAGGTTGCCGCGGGCCTGGATCACGCGTGCGGACCTCGGTCCGAGCGCCCGCTCGCCGATCTCGATCGACCGCAGGAAAGCCTGCTCGGCCGCGGCAAAGTCACCGCGATCCAATTGGGCGGCTCCCAGCAGGTTCCAAGCGTTCGCGTACGACGGATGTTGCTCGCCGAGACTCGCGCCATAGCTGGCGACGGCCGCCGTGAGTGTCGGGATCGCCGCGTCCAGCCGGCCCATCATTCGCTGGGTCGCCCCGATCGCCGCGAGCATCGCGGCGCGTTCGAACTCATCGTCCGGAGCGTCGCGCTCGAGCAAGGCGAGCGCCTCGGTCTGGTCGGCCAGCGCATCATCGAGGCGATCGACGCTACGCCTGGCCATGCCGCGCAGCGACAGCAGGTTTCGCATCAGGTAGGGCGGCGACCCGGCGAGCTCGGCCCAGGCCAGTGCGAGGCTGGCCCAATGCTCGCCCTGAATCGCGGATGCGGCCACGTAGCCGTCGATGTAGACCAACTGAATCGCGACCTCTGCAGCGACCAGGTCGGCGCGTGCCCGTACAGCAGCGGCGCTGGCCTCGTGCAGCGCGGCGCTCGCGGGGGCCGACTCGTGGCGCGCACCGTAGGAGGTTCCGAGCTGCAGCAATAGCTGCGCGAGCAGTCGGGGTCGCCCGAGCGCCCGGAGCTCCTCGAGCCGGGCTTCGCCGGTCGAGATGGCTTCGTCGTAGTGCCCGGCATTGTCGAGCGCGGTGACGAGCGCGATCAGCTCGAGCGCCGAGTCGACCGCAGGGCGCTCGGTGGCAGCGATGTCCCGCAGATCGTCGTCGCCGGTGGCTGCGTCGCAACGCTCGATCGGCGGGAGCGCCTCGACGGCTGCGATCGCGCGGTCGACGACCGTCGGCTCACCGCGGCCCAGAATCTCGAGCAGGGCCTCGAGTTCGCGACCGCGCTGGGTCAGACACTCGCGGTGTGCCCCAAGCTCGACCACCGAGCGTGAGCCGTCGACGTAGGTCGCCTGACAGGCCTGCTCGAGAGCTGCACTGGCAGCCCGTGTCCGGGCCGTCAGTGCGGTGTCGATGTGCTCGAGCGTCTCATCCGCGAACGAGCGACCGCTGCTGCGCAAGCCCACTTGCAGCCGCTGTGCCGCCTCGACGTTCCACCACGAGGCGATCGCGGGCGCCTCGGTGCAGCCCTGCATTGGATCGGGCCGACGCATCGCTGCCCAGGTGACGAGCCCGGTCGCCGCGACGGCCACCGCGAGGCCGAGACGACGGCGGCGAGCCAGCGCGGGATCCCGACCCAGCGCGCGCAACAGCGTGTCGAGGTCGGGATAGCGCGCTGCGGGGTCTGCCGACAGGCCCCGACGCAGCACGCGTCGCACGTGGATGGGCACTTGGGGGCCCGCAGGTTCGCGTAGATCGCCCACGAGGATCGCGTGCACGAGTGCGGAGAGACTCTCGCCCTCGAACGGCCGACGCCCGAACAGCCCCTCGAAGAGGGCCACACAAAACGCGAACTGATCGGCGCGCGCATCCACATCGGAACGCTCGAACTGCTCCGGGGCCATGTACGCCGGTGAGCCGACGATGCCGTCGGTGAGCGCGAGATCATCGATGGTCCGGATGTGCTCGCCGGACGCCGACTCGAGCGGATCGCTCGCGGTGCGTGCGAGTCCGAAATCGGCCACACGCGCGCGGCCACGCCCAGTACCAGAGTCGCTGGTTCGCGCGACCAAGACGTTGTCGGGCTTGAAGTCACGATGCACCAGCGCTTTGGCGTGCGCCGCTGCAAGGCCGCGCCCAGCCTCGAGGTAGAGCGCGACGACTTCGCGCCAGCTCCGAGGCGACAGCGCCAGCCACTGGCGAGCCGTCCAGCCGTCGACGTACTCCATGGCGACGAAGACGTGCTCGTTCCACGTGCCCACCTCGTAGACGACCAGGACGTTCTCGTGGGCGATCCGAGCCGCCGCTCGCGCCTCGGCGAGCAGGCGATCGGCAGCGCGGCGAGTTGCGGCGCGGTGCAGCTTGATCGCGACCCGCCGGTCGAGCACCAGGTGCTGCGCGAGATAGACCACGCCCATGCCACCTTCGCCGAGCCGTTGTTCGATGCGAAACTCCCCGCCGAGGACCTCGCCGAGCTCGGGTCCCAACGCGATGTCGGGGGCTGCTGCAGCGCGAGCCAGCCACGACTCGACGGGCTCGCCCAGCGAGTCTCGATCGCCCAGCAGCGTCGGGTCCATCCCGTGAAGCGTAGCGGCCTCGCCATCGACGCCTCCGTGGCTGTGCACGATGGGCCCGAGTTCGCCGGATTCGGTCGGCACCAGCGGTGGCGAGCTGAGGGGCGAGCCGGACAACGGATCGGAGCCTAACAGGGACCGCACGCCGGGTGCACGCGTCGGCTCGCGGCGTCGCGGCAGGCGCATGACGCCTACCGCACGCCTGCTCTTTTTGCACCGGATCGGCCGGCGGGTACTAGCTGTCGCCGATGCCGTGCTTGCGCAGCTTGTCGTGCAGCGTGGCGCGTCCGATACCCAGGACGCGAGCGGTCTCGGTGCGGTTTCCCGCTGCCGAAGTCAGCGCGTCGAGCAGCAGCTGGCGTTCGAACGCGTCGACGCGATCACGCAGCCCCTGACCCGGCGGCGCGCCCGCGTCGAGCAGGCCGATCGATCGAGCCGAGCCCAGCGTGCCCTCGGTCGGCCGCTCGGACGGCGCAGGTGTGAGCGGATCGAGATCCAACGTGTCGCCGTCCGAGAGCGCCACCAGGCTCTCGATCGTGTTCTCGAGCTCACGCACGTTGCCGGGCCAGGGCAGGGCGGTCAGCCGCGGCACGAGCTCGGGTGGCTCGAGCAACAACCCCACGCCGAACCGCAGAGCGAAGCGCTCGAGAAAGTGCCGAGCCAGCGGCGCGATGTCCTCGGGTCGCTCGCGCAACGCCGGCACCTGGAGCTCGACCACGCGCAGCCGATAGTAGAGATCCTCGCGAAAGGCACCATCTTCGACGCGCTTGGCGAGGTCGCGATGGGTCGCGGCGATCACCCGCACGTCGATGGGGATGGCGTGGTCTTCGCCCACCGGACGGATCTCGTGCTCTTGCAGCACCCGCAGCAGCTTGGCCTGGGTCGCCAGATCGAGCTCGCCGACCTCGTCGAGCAGGATGGTCCCGCCGTCGGCTTCGCGGAACATCCCTGATCGGGTGCGAATCGCTCCGGTGAAGGCCCCGCGGCTGTGCCCGAACAGCTCGGCCTCGGCGAGCTCGGGGCTGAGCGCGGCGCAATTGAAGCGGATGAACGGGCGGGCCGCACGTTTGGAGGCGCTGACGATCGCCTCGGCGACGCGCTCTTTTCCGGTCCCGCTCTCGCCTCGGATCAGGACCGTGACATCGCGAGGCCCGATCCGATGGACCATCACCGCGAGGCGGGTCATCGCCTCGGACACGAAGACCATCTTCTTCGACAGCTCGAGCTTGGATCGGAGCTGCTCGTTTTCGGCTTCGAGCCGCGCCGTGTCGAGGGCGCGGCGGACGACGGCGACGATGTCTTCGACCTCGAACGGCTTGCGAAAGTAGTCGTAGGCGCCGGCCTTGGTCGCCTCGACCGCGAGCCGTTCGCTGCCATGGGCGGTGATCATCACGACCTTGGGCGCACGAGGTCGCTGGCGCAGGGCCGTCAGCAACTCGAGTCCGCTCATGCCAGGCATGCGCATGTCGGTGACGACCAGGTGGATCTCGGGCGTGGCGGCGTCATCGAAGATCGCCAGGGCGTGCTCGCCACTGTCCGCCTGCGACACCGACACGCCCTCTTCTTCGAGAATGCCAGCCAGCGTGTAGCGGACGCCGTCATCATCATCGACGACGAGCGCGTGGGGTCTCACGAAGCCGCTCCGAGCGTCAGTCGGGGCTCGCGTGGATCCGCGAGATTCGCTGAGCCCCCGGGCGTCGGCTCAGGGGTCGCAATGTCGTCCGCAAGCCTCGGCAGGGCGGGGCCGTCGACGGGCACGCACACCACCGCGGCACACCCCACACCCTCGAGGCGGGCGCCAAGCCGCAGCTCACCGCCGTGCTGCCGCGCCAGCGACCGCGCCATCGGCAAACCGAGTCCATTGCCCGTGGGTTTGGTGGTCATTCCGGCCTCGAAGATGCGTTCACCGAGTCCGTCCGGCAAGCCGACCCCGCGGTCGAGCACCTGCACCTCGACCTGGTCGCCCTGTCGCCGCACGACGAGATCGATCTGCGTGTCGGGCTTCGCGGCATCGAGCGCGTTCTGCAGCAGGTTCACGAGGATCTGCTTGATCTTTCGCGCGTCGCAGACCGCGGTGACATGGGGACCCACGTCCAGGGCCATCGCGATCATTCGCTCCGAGGCGATGCCTTCGTGCAGGTCCACGACCTCGCGCGTCAGCTTGCCGAGGTCGACCCGGCGAACCGTCAATGGTGCGAGCGGTCGCGAGAAGTTGAGAAAGTCGTCGAGGATGCCCTGCATGCGGTCGACCTCGCGCCGGAGCACCGCGACGCGCTCGGCGTTCTTGCCTTCGGCGCCGCGGCCGAGCAGGGCGGCGAGCCCCTTGACCGTCGCGAGCGGGTTCTTGAGTTCGTGGGCGATCTCGGCGGACAACGTCGTGAGCTCGTCGGCGCGCTCGCGATAGTTGCCCAGCGCCGAAGCCCGGGCGAGCAAGGCCTGACCGAGTTGTTCGTCGACGGCCTCGCGCATGCGCAAGCCCATGAGGTGCGCGGCCGAGAGCGCCGCGGTGAGCACACACGTGAGTACGACGAAGAACGTCGGGCCGGGCCAGCCGGTGTCGATGAGCACGCTCGGGACCATCTCGATGACGCCGGTCAGGTGGATGGCCAGCAAGATCCACAAGCCGGCGATCTGCAGCACGAACACCGTGCGGGCCGCACGCGCCCCACCGAACAGGCCGGCGTTGTGCGCGGCGCCGAACATGATCGGGGTCAGAGGACTCGCCAGACCCCCGGTGATCGCGAAGATCGTCAGATGCAGCAGCGCGAGCGGAGCCGCCTCCTGCGGGCGAAAGTCGCGCTCGCAGAATCGTTCGATGCCCTTGGTGTTGCCAAAGCCGAACCGCGCTCCGATCGCCAGCGCGATGCCGGCCCACAGTGCCAGCCCAGCCCATCGCCACGCCGCCGCGTCGTGGTAGAAGACCCACGCGAGCACGGTGATCAAGGTCGGCCCCATCACCCACTTCACGATGCGGATGCGTTGAACGAGGCGCAGCAGCACGCGCCGGCGGATTTCGTCGACGCCCTGGGCGACCTCGGCGGACTGAGACGGTTCGGTCATCGCGAGATCACAAGGGTGACACGAACGCGCGGCGCGCCGCACGGGATCGGGGCGGCTCGGTGGACGTCGGAGGCCAGCGGGCGGCACACAGCAATGCCGATGCCAACTGGCCGCTCGTCGTCGGACTTCAGGAAAGCCGATGCCGCGGCGGTTCGCCGTCGGTTCTTGCCCCACCCAGGTGACGGGTTCCCGAACAAACGCTGCCTCGGCCCGCGGGTCTGAAGTTCCGCGCTTTGGCGCTACACTCGCGCGCGTGGTCGCCGACGCCGAGGAAACCGTGGGCTTCGGCCAGAAGCGGGCGCAGCACGAGGATGCCGCGCACGAGGTTCGCAACTGGGTCCGACTGACCTTCGACTGCAACGACCGCTGTGTGTTCTGCCTGGATTCCGACACCCATGACGGGCGCATTCGCGACCGAGAGGAGGTCAAGGCGCAGATCCTCGACGGGCGCCGCAAGGGTGCTGGGCGGCTGATCCTCTCGGGGGGCGAGCCGACGATCCATCCGGAGTTCGTCGATTTCGTGCGCCTGGGCAAGGCCGCCGGGTATCGCCGGGTCCAGACCGTCACCAACGGTCGCATGTTTGCGTACCGCGAGTTTCTCACCCGCTCGATCGATGCGGGCCTCGGCGAGATCACGTTTTCGATCCACGGTCCCGATGCGAAAATTCACGACGCTCTGGTGGGCGTCAAAGGGGCGTTCGACGAGGAGATCGCCGGGTTGCGCCACGCCCTCGACGACGGCCGCGTGATCGTCAACATCGATGTGTGCGTGAACCGGGCCAATGTCAGGCACCTGCCCGAGATGTTGCGACGGTTCACCGAGATGGGCGTGCGAGAGTTCGACCTACTCCAGGTGATTCCGTTTGGTCGTGCCTATCGCGAGGGCAAGGACACGCTGTTCTACGATCTCGAGCAGGCTCGGCCGTTCTTGCTGGAGGCGTTTGCGTATGCCCGCAAGCCCGACATGCATGTGTGGCTCAACCGCTTTCCCGTCGAGCATCTCGAGGGCTTCGAGGAGCTGATCCAAGATCCGTACAAGCTCAACGACGAGGTCCGCGGCCGCAAGCAGGAGTACGAACGCTGGCTCGACGACGGGATCCCGTTGTCGTGTCGCGAGCCCGATCGTTGTCGCCACTGCTACGTGCGCAGGCTTTGTGATCACCTCGAAGGCGTCCGCGCTGCGACCACGCAGAACCTCTTCGAGATCGTGCGCGTCGACACCCGCTGGGAGTCCAGGCTGCCGGAGGCGTTCGGCGGCGATCCGGCGAGCGCAGAGAAGGTGCTGCAAGCCCGGCGCCTGCCGGTGCTGGGACGCACCGAGGCGCCGGCGAAGCCCATGGACCTCGCGACTCGCATCCGCGAGTCAGGCGCCCGGGCGGTGTGGATCGTGGCGCCGGACGTCGCAGCGGCGACCGTGGTGCTGGAGCGCACGCCGTCCGTTACCCGCGTGATGCTCGAGCTCGACGAACTCGACGGGTTCGCCGGCGCGCTCGAGGCCGGGTGCCTTGCCGGAGTCACCGTCGCGCAGCTGAGGACGCACTCGGTCGCAGCGACGGTCGAGGCGCTGGCGATCCCCGGCGCGTTCGAGGTGCTTGCGGCACTCGATCGTGCGCTCGCCGACTGGCTCGTCGAGCTGCCCGCGTGGCCCGAGCGCCTCGCATTGGTGCAGCCGAGCTACGATCTCGCCAGTGATGCTGCCGCTCGCGATGTCGATCTGCCCGCATTTGTGGCGCGGATGCGTGCCCGGTTCGGACAGTTCGACAGCGTCTTCGTCGAAGGCGTGCCCGCCTGCTTGCTGGGGCGTCCGCCACGGCGGCCGCCACCGACCCTCGATACCGCGATGCTCGTGCCTGGTGGCGGACTCGAGATCTTCCGCTACACACGCCGCTTCGTTCAGGCTCACGATCACGTGAAATCGCTGCGTTGTCGCGGGTGTGTGCATGTCGACGACTGCGATGGTGTGCATGTGAACTGGGTTCGTGCGCACGGATTCGCGCCTCTACAGCCGCAGTCGTGACGTCGTGGTTTGCCGGCCGCGGTGGCCTCGGATACCTTGGATCCGATGTCTTTCGACGCACCGGACTATCTAGCGTCGCTGCATCGCTTCGTCGACGCCTATCAAGGCCCGGCGCAACGAGCGGTGGCGCTGGCGCCGGCGGTGTTCGAGTTCTACGCGCGATTGTTCGCCGACACGACGCTGTCCCGCGATGCTCGTGTGATGGTCAACGCGGTGCTCGCCTACTTCGTGGTGCCCGAGGATGTGCTGCCCGAGGCCGAGTTCGGCCCCTTTGGGCTGGTCGATGATCTGTTCGTCGCCGGGCATGTGTTTCGAATCCTCCGGCGTGAGCTTCAACCCGGCACCGTGAAGCACGCCTGGCAAGGTCAGGGCGACATCGATGAGGTGATGGACGTGATCTACAGCGAGGGCCGCTCCGAGCTGGGAAAACGCGCACGTGAGGTGCTCCGACTCGCCGGCTTGGGGTGAGCTTCGCGTGAGGTTGCGAGCGGCGGAGTTTTTTGCGGCCTTGGTGGGGTTGACGTCGGCGGTCGGGACTCGGTACTCGCGTCCCATGCATCCCCTCCGATTGTTGCCTCTCGCCCTCGCCCTGTCTGCCTTCGCGTGCACGAAGAAGGATTCGACCGCACCCACCGCAGCGCCCGCCGGCAGCGATGCGAGCGCGGACGACCACCACGCCGAGCCTGGCCATGCCGACAAGCACAAGTTCGAAGGCGGCGTGAAGTCGCTGCACGACGTATTGGCGCCGCTGTGGCACGCACCGCACGATGACGCGCGTCCGACCAACACCTGCGCAGCGGTGGCGGACCTCGTTGCCAAGGCCACCGCGATCGAGGCCGAGGCCGTGCCTGCGGCAGCCGGCGGCAAGGATGATGCGTGGAAGGCGGGTGCCGCGGACCTCACCAAGACCACCAAGGAACTCGAGACGCTGTGCGCCGGTGATCGCAAGGACTTCGAGGCCGCGTTCACGAAGATGCACGAGTCATTTCATGCGCTGATCGAGATCGCCGGCGAGAAGCACGACTAGGGCGGCGACCACAGCCGCGGCGCTCGATCGAGAGATCGAGCATGGGACGACCAGGCCCGATCGCAGTTCCCGATGGTGAGCCCGGGGGGGGCGTCTGCTCGTCATCGCGCCCGCCACGGCGATCGGCAGGCGCGGTGCTGGTGACGCCGACGTCCGCTGTGTAACATCCCCAGCTTCGAGGGGCAGGATGCCGGACGCACAGCAGACTTCGCGGAACTTCGGGTTCCTGATCGTGCATGACCGGCTGCTCGATCACCTCGGTGCGCTTGCGGAGCGGTACTTCACGGAGGATCCGAGCACGTGCTTGCTGAAGCTGCGGCAGTTCGGCGAGGTCCTCGCGCAGCGGACCGCGGCACGGGCGGGGCTGTACACGACGTCGGAGGAGAACCAGGGCGAGCTGCTCGGTCGGCTGCGTGATGCAGGGCTGCTGCCGCGCGAGGTCGGCGAGCTTTTCCATGGGCTGCGCAAGGCCGGCAACGTCGCGGCGCACGACGTGGGCGGCAATCACCGCGACGCGCTGTACCAGCTGCGGATGGCGGCCAAGCTCGGGGCGTGGTTCCACCGCACATTTCAGGACCGCACGTTCAAGCCGGGCCCGTTCATCCCGCCGCCCGATCCCAAAGCGGAGAGCGAGGCGCTCGCCGCCGAGCTGCAGCGGCTGCGCGACGCGCTCGCGGCCCAGCAGGGCGCCGCGGAGGCGGCTCGTGCCGAGGCGGCCGCCGCCGCGCAGGAGAAGCTGACCGCGCAGCAGCGGGCCGCGAAGGAGGCCGAAGACCGTGCGATCTGGGAATCGCTCGCCGCCGACGCAGAGTGCGGACGACAACGCTGCGAATCAATGCGGTTTTCATGATGTTTCTCCTCACGCTAGAAGCGAACGATTCCTGAGAATCCTGCAAAATGACGTCCCACCGACCCACCGCTGTGCGAGCGTTGCCGGCGTGCGCGAGCGCGGTCGATGCTCAGCAATACTGCTGCCACCACCACGCCTCCCAGCCCCACCGCAAGCACGCCAAACCCGGGCCGCCGAAGATTCGTCGTCTCCCCAGTGCCTTCGAGGTCTCCCCGCGCGTCGCGGGACTCCACCCCCACCAGCACCCCACCCGCGATCACAGCCACGGCCCCGAATACCAGCACGCCGATGCCAGCCTTGCCGAGCCCACCCAACGGCACCTTCTGATCGGGACTCGGCTCTTGCGGCGCCGAGCCCTCGACCCGCGGCTCGGGCGTCGCCTCGGGCACGCGGGGCTTGGCGGCCGCCGATTCGCCTTTCAACATCGGGATCGCGGCGACCACCGCCTGATCGATCCTCGCGCTCAGCTCCTCCATCGTGCACTCGCACGCAAACGCTGCGGGCGCCGGAACGACCGCCGCACCATCGCGAAACACTTCGAGCCGGACCCGAAAATCCTGGAGTACCCCTGCCACCCCAATC
>CANLQR010000144.1 GCA_947492135.1 Deltaproteobacteria bacterium
CCGGCCGGCTCGAGCTGGCGCGAGCCGAGTACGATCGCGCGCTGTCCCTGTGGGAGCGCACCCGCGGCAAAGACCATCCCGATGTGGCGTTCGCGCTGACGAGCCTGGGGCAGATCGATCTGCGGCAGGGTCACGCCAACGAGGCGGTCGAGCGACTCGAACGGGCGCTCAAGCTCCGCGGTGGCCGTGGTCTCGATCCGCAGTTGCTCGCCCAGACCCAGTTTGCGCTCGCCCGTGCCCTGCACGCCCTGGACGACCGGCCTCGCGCGCGCGAGCTCGCGGCCAAGGCCCGGGACGCGTTCAAGACCGGCAAGCCGCCGGCACCCGGAAGCGCAGCGCAAGTCGAGGCGTGGCTCGCCGAAGTCGGAGAGACCGTGCCCGAGCGGGGCGCAGGACCGATCTAGCCCCAAAGTCACCAGACGTAGCCGACGGCGCCCTCGTCGACGAACCCAAGTGAGCCCACCGCATAGTTGTGCTCGTCGAGGCTGTTGGTGAAAAAATGGTCGCCGTTCGCGGCGTTGTACGACCGGTAGAGCGCCGTCGATCCGGGCAGCTGCACGGTCCCGATGTAGCCCATCACGCCTTCGTTGATCGGCAGGCCTTCGCAGTTGGCATCGGTGGTGTAGTGGTGGAACCCGCCGGCCGCCGCGCACCGATAAAACCCGGTGGTTTGCGGCTGTGCTGCGGCATACAGCTCGAAGAAACCCGCGAACTCGAGCTGAAAACCGCAGCACAAGCCTTCGTTCACATCGGTCGAGTAGAAGTGCTCGCCCGTGACGGGGTGCCACCAGCGATGGATGTCGATCCGGCAGCCGGCGACACCCTCGTCCACCTGACCATTGCAATCATCGTCGGCCACGTTGCACGACTCGGCCATCGGTGGCGGCGCGTCGCAACCGCCCCAGGCTCCGTTGACACAGCTCTGCATGCCCGGGCCACACGCGCTGTCGCAGGATTGGACCAGCGCTTCATCGGTGCTGCCGTCACAGTTGTCGTCGACCGCGTTGCACTGCTCGGTGGTGGGCGTGCCGGGGAAACACATGGAAGGCACGCCGCCATCGCAGCCGGTCACCGTGACCGCGCACGCACCCAATCCACATTGGATCTCGGGAATGGCGTCGTCCACGGTGCCGTCACCGTCGTCGTCGAGGCCGTTGCACACCTCACCGCCGGGGCCATCGTCGTTGGTATCCGGACCCGAGTCGGTAGGCTCCGTGGTCCCGGGCCCCGAACCGCTGGGTCCCGAACCGCTGGGCCCCGAACCGTCACCGGAGCCCTCGCCGTCGGTCGCGTCGGTCGCACTTCCCGCCTCGCCCTCGCCCACGCTCGCACTGCCGAGCCCGGTGTCCTGGCCGCTGCCGATGGCGCAGCCGCACGCGAATGCAAGGCTCAGCATCCACCGCGGGTCATGCGGCGACCTTGCCAAGCGCGCCCGTACACCCACGATCATTTTGTCATCGTAGGGCACGTTGCGGGTCGGCGGCAACCACGTCGCGATGCGAGGACGATTGAGGCGGGCTAAGAGCCAATCGGGGACGCTCGCTGCTCCTGCCAAGTCAGGGACATGGCCTCCGGTAGCGGCGCCTCGAACACCATTCGCCGGTGGTCGGTGTGGTCGAGCTCGAGTCGACTGGCGTGGAGTTGCGGCCCGCAGTCCGGCGGCCACAGCGACTGCTCGTGAAGGCGGCCATAGCGATCGTCGTAGAGGATCGGGTGGCCGATCGCGGCCAGGTGCACCCGGATCTGGTGCTTTCGCCCGGTGTGCAGGGAAATCCGCAACATCGCCGCCGCCGGCGCACGCTCGACAACCTCCCACTCGGTGCGACACGGCTTGCCGCGATCGTCGACCACCACGGTGGCGCCGGGGCGCAGCAGCAACGGCAGGTCGATGGTCCCGGTATCCGCCGGCACGCCATGCACAAGGGCGAAATAGTGCTTGCGAACGCTGCGGCGCTCGAACTGCGCCATGTAGAACGGAACCAGCTCGGCACGCCGCGCGAAAGCGATCACGCCCGTGGTGCTGCGGTCGAGTCGGTGGACGATCGCGGGCGACGCTCGATCGTCCACGACTTCGTGGCGGTAGCGATGCCGCACGCGCGCGAGCAGGTTGCGATGGTGGCACGGGGACGCCGCGTGGACCGCCAAGTTCGACGGCTTGTCGACGACCACGAGGTCGGCGTCTTCGAACAACACGTGTAGCGGGATCGCACCAAGGTCGTCAGGCGCCACGTCCGGTGGCGGAACCTCGAGTGCGACCACGTCGCCGACTGCCAGGCGCCTGGCCTTCTTGGTGGGCTGGCCGTTGACCCGTACCTTGCCCTGGTCGAGCCGCTCGACCAACCATCGCCGCGAGCGCCAGTGCATCTGAAGCGCGAGAAAAATGTCGACGCGCAGCCACGCCCAGGCGGGCTCGACGGTCCACGATTCGATGCGCGGCTGGCTCATGGCGAAGCGATCGACGGCCCCGCGATGGTACGCCCGCAGGCCAACAAGAAGTGACGGCCCCAGGAAATGATAGATCTCGAACTCGATGGCCCGGCCGATCCCGCCCAAGTTCTACACCGAAGATGCCGCGTTCCCCACCCGGCTCGAGCTGTCGCCGATCGGCATCGTGCGCGCCCCCCACAACGAGCGTCACGGCACTCCCCGGCAGGCGTCTCTCGCGGCCGATCCGACGCTACGCCCCGACGAACGCGCGACGATCGAACTTTTCGCCCACGTCGTAGGTGCCGACGCACTCGCTGACCTCGCCGGGTTCGAGTACGTCTGGGTGCTGTCGTGGCTGCATCTCAACCACGGATTCCGCGACAAAGTGACCGCGCCCGGCGAGACCGTCGCGCGGGGCCTGTTTGCGACGCGCGCGCCCCATCGTCCCAACCCGATCGGTCTGTCGGCGGCGCGACTCGTCGGAATCGACGGCCACCGGGTCCATCTCGAGCGGATCGACCTACTCGACGGCACGCCGATCCTCGATCTCAAGCCCTACGTGCCCTACGCCGATTGTTTTCCTGGCGCACGGGCAGGTTGGCTCGATGAACGCGGTGGCGCCCCGCGAGGCTGACGATCAGTCGCCAGCGGTGATGGCCTGCGGCGGAAAGTCCCCGAACGAGAACAGTTCGGAGGCCTTCAGCTCGCGCACCGGTGCGATCTTCTTCAGGGCATCGAAGTCGATGCGGGAGCGATCGCCGACCACCGCGATGATCACCGGGAGCTCGCCGAAGCTCCGCGCCAACGCCTCGAGTTCGACCTCTCCGAGCGCGGCGATTTGCTCGCGCTGCCACGGCCGCGGATCGACCGGTTCGTCGAGTTCGTCCCACTGCGTCACCCAGCTGGTGACCCAGCGTGGGTCGATCCGGTTCGCACGGTAGCGCTGCTCCACGGCGGCTTTGCTCTGTTCGAGCCGCGCGGGCTGAATCTCCCCCGTCCGCAACAGGGCCAGGAATGTCTCGACGGCAACCGGCAACTTCTCGGCTTGGGTGCTGACATAGCCGAGCAATCCGGCGGCATCGCGCGCCTTGGTGCCGGTGTCGAGCACACTCCAAGCACTGTACGCCAGTCCCCGCGACTCACGGATCTCCTGGAACACCAGCGCACTCATGTTGCCGGACAGGTACTCCGAATAGAGCTCGGCGGCTGGGCGAGCCTCGCGGGGCAGCGAGGCTGCGGGCAGAACGAACCGCACCGTCGCCTTGGTAACCTCCTTGTGCAGGAAGAAGATCTGCGGCGCGGTCACCTTGCGCCACGCCCGAACCTGCACGCCACCGGTCTTGTGGTGACGAAACCCGCTGCCAGCCCCAGGGCCAGGCCCGCGGATGACGATCGGGGCCACCGCCTCGGCTGTTCGTGGGCCGTAGTACAAGGTTCGATGTTCGAAGCTGAACAGCGTCTGCATGAGCGCACGCAGGACCTTGGGTTTGGCTTTGCCCAGCGCCCGATTGCTCGGTTCTTGGAGCCACGCGCTGCGTCGGTCGTACTTCGCGAATGAGTCGAGCGCCGCGACCAGCCACGCGTCGTCTTGCATCCCATCGCTGCGCTCCGACACGGTGTTCTCGTGCAGGCTCGCGAGCGTCTGCGCGTCGAAGCGCGGCGCTGCGATCCACTGATCCACGAGCGCGAGCACCGATTCCATCTGGGCGTCGGGACCCGCCACCTCGACCACGCTGCGCTCAGCATCACACGCGGTCGAGATCGTTGCGCCTTTGGCGTAGATCTGTTTCTGGAAGGCATCGGCGTCGAGTTCACCCGCACCGGACAACTCCAACAACTCGAGCGCGTAGCACAGCAGCGGCTCCTTCCGAAATCCGCGGTCGAAATGGTACTCGATGCTGAACAGATCGTTGCGGGTGTTGGCGGACGTCAGCAAGTCTCCCGCGGGCAGACGACCGCGGGTGTAGTGAGTGCCGTCGACGGCCCACTGCGGCTCGAGTTGGACAGCCGGAATCGCCGCGATTCGTTTGGCGAACGCACTCGCGCGACTCGGGTCAATCGCGACCGGGGTGATGTCTGGTTTTTCGATCTTGGGCAGCACGGGCTTGCCATCGCGCCGCACGACGACCACGAGGTCTTCGCCAAGATATTGGTTGGCGACACGCATCACGTCGGCCCGGGTCACCGACGCAAAGGCCTTCTCGCGGGCAAGGACCTCGGTCCACTGGCGATGGCCCACGAATGCGCCGGTCATCGCCGACGCCCGCGCCACGGGGTACTCGAGCCCGAGCTTGCGGTCCACGCTGTGGTGGAGCTTGGCGGCCTCGACATCCGCGTCGAGGAACTCGCCCTTGCGGAGCTTGCCGACGACGCCGAGCAGCAGCGCCTCCACCTCCTCGGGTGACTGCCCCTCGAGCGCGGTGCCGCTGACACCGAGGTAGCCAGCTTCACGCATGGGCACCCGGAACGTCCCCGCGGCCAGCAGCTTCTGCGTGAGCTCGAGTTCGGTGTTCAGCAGGCCGACTCTGGCGTCGTCGAGCACTCGGTCCATCACCGCGAGTGCGGGCTCGTCGGGATGGGACTCTGGCACCGCGAGCCACGCGATCGTCACGGCTTGTTCGCCCTCGGCGAGCACCTCATGGGCGGTCCGGCCCTGCAACGGCACGATCTTGCCCTCGTGCGGCTCGGGCAGCGCGCGGGGCTCGAGCCGTCCGAACGTGCGCTCGAGGATCGGAATCGCCTCGTTCGGATCGATGTCGCCGGCCAGAATCAGGGCCATGTTGTTCGGCACGTACCAGCGCTCGAAGAAGTCGACCATGTCCTGGTAGGCGGGCGTCTTGAGATGCGCGACCGTACCGATCGTCGTCTGGTCGCCGTAGGGATGCTTGGGCATCAGCGCCCGCGTCAGGGTCTCCCAGACCCGGTCGTCGGGGTCGTCCAGCGCGAGGTTCTTCTCCTCGTAGACCGCCTCGAGCTCGGGATAGAACAGCCGGAACACCGGGTCGGAGAAGCGTTCGACCTCGACCTCGGCCCACGCCGCCAAGCGATTGGCCGGTACGTCGCCCATGTAGACGGTCTCATCGTCCGAGGTATAGGCGTTGACGCCTTCGGTACCCATCAGTGACATGACGCGATCAAACTCGTTGGGGATGGCGTACTTGGCCATCGCCTGGGTCTGGGCATCGATCTCGGCGAAGATGGCCTTGCGTCCCCCGGGCTCGTCGACGGCGCGCAGCTTGCCGTAGAGCTCGCGGACACGCTCGACGTGGACGGCCTCGGCCTTGCGATCGAGGGTACCGAGCTCGTCGGTGCCCTTGAACAGCATGTGCTCGAGATAGTGGGCGAGCCCGGTCGAGTGCGGCGGGTCGTAGCGGCTGCCGGCACGAACGGCGACCCAGCCGGTGAACCGCGGAGCCTGCTTGTCGACGCTGAAGTACACCGTCATGCCATTCGACAGGCGATGGATCGTCACCGCCATCGGATCATCGGGCTCGGGCGTGGCGCGCGTGTCCGGGAGGTCCGACGCCGCGAGGATCTTCGCCTGCGCGACGGCCTCGAGCTGTGCGGCGCTGGGGACCAGTGGTGCCGCAACGGGCACCTCGGTGCCCCGCGCTTGGTTGCAGGCGAGCAACCCGAGCATCGCAAAGAGGACGCGGCGGGTCGCGGCGGACGAACGGACCGACATGGCCGTTGGCATAGCAGCCCGGCACCGGCGGTCGCAAGGGCGGCTTTTGTAGCCCTACTTGATCCCGAGCTCGCGGTAGGGATCGATGAGCTCGGACACCCCATCGTCGAGGTAGCTGGTCACCAAGCGCGTGACTTGGGTCTGCGCTACGTCCGACCGGGCGATGTTGCTGTGCTCTGCGAGCGCGCCCGCGGCGTCCAACACGTCGAACTGGAAAAGCCCCCAGGTGTGCCCATCGTCGAGGTTCGCCGAGGTCGGCAGGCGCGGCTCGAGGGCGACGACGCCGATCGGCAGCAGCTCGTCACCCACCAAGGGCACGCCAAGGCCTCGTGCGAACAGCGCATTGGACGAGTTCGGCACGGTGTCGTCGTCGAGCACCATCTGCATCAGCACCTGCGGCGTCGCAGCATCGAAACCGTCGAGGCGCTCGGCGGCGACGTGACGCAGGTAGACGCCGGCGTCCCCGCGATCGATGGCGGTCTGCAGCAGAGGAAAGAACCGCGCGAGCTCACCGTCGGTCGCCATCGCCGCGAAGACGTCCACGACGAACGCGAACTGGGCGCCCTCGGCGATGATGGACCCCACGCGCGCGCCGGGGACGATCAACGTCGCGGTGTCGAACTCGGGCACGAACGCCACGAGTTCCGCGCCCATGATGCCGCCGAGGCTGACCCCGAGATAGTGGAGACGCTCGATGTCGAGGTCGACAGCGGCGTCGCCGTCGGCGTCGAGGCCGGCGGTGATCGCTGCGACGACCTGGATCCGATCGTAGGTGCCCTGGCGAAAGTTGTCGCGCAGCTTCAGCGCGTCGAGCGGATCGGCCAGATCGAACGAGAGGCCAAAGAAGTCGAGCGCAGCGATGCCGCCAGCGTCGGGATGCTCGCCGTGCTTGGGTGCGTCGACAGCGATGACCGCCGCGCCGATCGGCGCCACGAAGTCGGCGAGCGCGTCGGCTTGGTCCTTGTCGCCGGCGAGGCCGTGGCCATACACGAAGGTCGGGAACGGAGCGGTCCCGGTCTTGGGCAGCCATACCCGGACGGGCAGCGCATACCCACCCTGGGCCGCGAGATCGTCGGCGACCGATTCGTCGGCGTTGGTGTAGTCGAGCACATCGATGGTGCCGCTGCACTTGAGCCACGTCGAGTCGACGCCGGGGTCCGTGCACGGCCCGCTCGAGGTGAACACCGGCGCCGCGGCGCTACGAATCTCGGAGGCGATCGTCGCGCTGTCTTCGACCGTGTGCTGGGTCGTGAACACCACGGCGGCGGTGAGATCATAGGCATCGCCGACCACGCCGAGATCGACGAGCGTGGCGACGAACTCGCCCACGCGCGGCACCACGCGTGCGAGCGCGGGCTCCGTCGCCGTGCCGTCGAGCAGCGTGATCATCGCCTGCGACGGCGCCACGCACCCGCCATCGGATGCCAGGACCGCCGTGGTCATGGCGAGCCCGTAGCGGTGCTTGGGCCGCAGCGGCACCATCGGTTCGACCAACAGCGTCGTATCCGCGGCCCCGGGTTCTTCAGCGACTTGCCGCCATTGGATCGCGACGAACTCCACCGGATCCGCGTCGAGATCCACCAACACCAGCGAATCCGCCGCACCGGGTGCGTCGTTCCGAGCGGGCGGCAAGCTCGACGCCTCCAAGGGACCGCTGGCGCGCACGAACACACCGGAGGTGGTGCCGAAGCCATCCACGGTCGACGCGTCGTCGAACAGCGCGGCGAATGGCGTCGATGCGGCATCGAGCACGACATTTTCACCGGGACGCAGATCGACCCGTAGCCCGGTCGCGGTGTCGGCTTCGACGGTGAACACGTCGTCCGGGAACGCGTCGATGCGCCGCGCCGCGGGGTCGTATTGCAGCACGGTTGGCCCGACGCAGAATCCCTCCGGCGCTCCGGTCGACGACGAGCCGTCGCTGGTCGACGGACCGCTGGTGCTAGCGTCGGCCGTGGTCGCGGCAGCGGTGGTCGCGTCAGCGACAACGCCCTGGTCGCCACCACACCCGCCAAACCACGCGAGACCGAGCGCGTAGCACCACTGGCTTCGTCGTGTGCTCATCATCATGGAGGTCCTCGCTCTGGAGGCCGCGCGACGAAAAAACGACGCGCCGCCCTCGTCGAGGGCGGCCCTGGGCTCGGACGGACTAATTCCCGCTGCCGAGGATCTCCATGTAGTCGATGTACCAACCGCCTTGCTGAACGCTTGCGTTGCTGCCGATCACAAAGCGGACCTGGAGGGTCGTCGAACCCGCGAACTCGCTGAAGTCGAAGGTCGACAGGCTCCACTGGTTGTCGTCTTGGCTGCCGCTGAAGCCATTGGCACCGTTGACCGGGGGATACGTCGCCGTGATCGGTGCCTCGGCGTCATACAGATCGCCGCCGGTCGGCGCGATCGTGGTCCAGTTGACGCCGTCCTCGCTGGTCTGAACGATGCCGCCGTCGGCGTTCAAGTTGCCACCCTCGAAGTTGTGCCAGTGGCGCAGCGTCATCACGAGGCCAGCGTCTTGACACGCCGAGACGTCGATCTCGGGGGACACCAGCGCGCTGCTCTCGTTGGCGTTGTGCGGTCCGGTCAGGTTCGTCCCGAACGTGCCCGGCGCAGCTTGCCCAGGGCCCAGGAGATAGACACTCGGATCGCCGCACTGCCAGCTCGGCGCCGACGCCCCGACGCTGACGATCTCGGTGGAGAAGCCGGCCGGGCAGGTCTCGACCTCGAAGTCGACATTGAACGCGCAATCCGTACACGCCGAGGTGTCGATCTTGCACGACGCGTCACACGTCAGCGGCCCAGCGACACCGGCCCCGAGCGCGGAACATGAGGTGAGAATGTCTTCCCCCTCTTCGCACTCTTCGTTGCCATTGACCTCTTCGTCACCGCAGTAGACGCACGCCGAAGTGTCGAAGCGACAGCTCGCCATGTTGCACCCGAGCACGCCGCCAGTCAGCGGGCCAGGGATGAGCGGGTCTTTCACCTCGAGGCAGGTCGCGCCACCGAGGTCATCGGCCCCGCAGGGGAAGCCACCGCAGTCACAGTCCTCGGGACCACTGATGATGCCGTCGCCACACAGCGCCCCCATCCCCTCATCCTCGCTGCTGGACTCCGGCGGCATCGTCGAGGACGAGGTATCCGTCGTCGGGTTGTCGGTCGTCGCGGGATCCGTCGTCTCGGTCGAGGTCGCCGCCCCGGTGGTGGGATCCCCGGTGGTGGTCCCGTCGCCGGTCGTTCCGGTCATGCCGATCGTCGTCACATCGGACGTCTCTGCGGCGCACGCGAGCGCAAGGGTAAATAGCGGAGCAAACCCGACCAGAGTGAAACGCATCCCCGAAGAATACCCTCATCTGGAGCGACACGGGCGTGGGCAAGCCGCAGAAAAATCCGGCTCCCGGGGAACGAATGAGATCCCCGCGCGTGCCTCGGGCGTGAAAGGCCGGCGGAGCCGGCGGCGTTCGTCGCCCGGCGGGTTTTCCGAACAGCCACAGTACCGCTACCCTCGTCGCGATCGACCGCCTGCCCTGCGATGCTCCCACTCGCCACCACGTTGCTTTTCTGGCTCGAGCCAGCCCTGCCGGCCTTCCTCGCCGGGGCGCCGAGCGGGCAAGGGGTCGAACTCGCGGGAGAGCGGGCAATCGCACTGTTCGAGGCCGCGCGCGACCCTGTCGCGGCCGCCGCAGTACACGCGGCCACGAGGCGGGTCCGGATCCAGCGCCGCGATGGCCGCGTGTTCGTCACGGTGCGCTGGCAGCTCGACGCGGTCCGCCCCGGCTGGCTCGCGGGGATGCTCGTGAGCGGTGGAGTGCTCGTGCGCAGCGTCACGATCGATGGCCGGCCGGCAGCCACCGCGGCCCACAGCACGGCGACCTACGTCGCGGCTTGGATCGCGGGGCCCGCCGAGCTCGAGCTCGTCGCCGAGATCAAGGACGATCCGGTCCGCGGGCCGGTGGCGATCTCCTTGCTGGGCGCGACCCGAGGCACGGCGGTCATCGACGGTGAGCCGACGTGGCGCCTGCAGGCCGCGGCGGCGACACCCGCCGATGGCACGAGCGCCGTGACGGTGCACATCTCGGGTGTCACCCACGGGGCGCCCACCGATCTCGAACTCGTGGCCCGGCCCGCGCCTTCGGAGGAGACCGGTGTGGTCGCACTTGGGCGTGTTGGTGTCGGACTGTTCGTCGGCGAGGCCGAGATGCGGGGCCGTGCGCGCTTGCAGTGGGTGCTGCGCCGCGGCGATCTCGAGCGCGTGACGTTCGTGGCCCGCGGCGTCGGCGAAGACTTCACGGTCGTCGGGCCGGATGTGCGTGAAGTGAAGCGCGACGGCGAGGTCGTGCGCGTCGAGCTGCAGACGGCGGTGAGCGACGTGGTCGCGCTCGAGGCGACCTGGTCGCAGCGCACCCCCAGTGGCGATGCTACGGTGACCCCCGCGTCGTTCGAGCTCGAGGGCACGAATCGGACCGAAGCGACCTTCGAGCTCGGACGTGACGGCGACGTCGACGTGGTGCCGACGCTCCAGGGCTGGCGTCAGGTGGCCGCCCAGCAACTCCCGCCGTGGGGACGCGATCTGATCGAGGGAGCGGCAGCCGCCGCATGGACGCGTGCCGCAGGGGCCGAGGCCGGGCGGCTCCAACTGTTGAGGTTCGTGCCGGTCGAGGCACCCAAGGTCGTGATCGGCCAGGCGACCTTCAATCTCGCCTCGGCCGACCACGGCATGACGCTCGTCAAGGCGCGCTACGAGGTCACCAATGAGCGTGCATCCCACCTGCGATTCACCCTGCCGGCGCGTTCGCGTCTGCTCGCCGTCGAGGTCGGCGGCGCCGACGTGCGCGCGGCCCGTGACGGCGATGAGATCCTCGTACCGATCTCGCGCTCGCTCGAGACCATCGAAGGACTGGTGGCGATCCCCGTGGTGGTCAGCCTCATCACCGAGCAGCGGCGATGGCGGCGCCGCGAACACCGTGAGCTCGCCTTGCCGAGTGTCGACGCACCGATTCGCAACATCTCTGCGCGGTGGTTACTCCCGCGCGACGTCAAGGCGACCACCGACATCGGCGACGACGGCGTCGGGTCGATCGTTCGTGCCCAGCCGCCCGAGGCCGCCAGGACGCGAGGCCCGAGCGGAGGCCAAGCCGGAGAAAAATCGAGCCCCGCGAAGCATGATCGCGGCGGCCTGCCGGTGGTCGGTAGCAAGAGTACCGAGAGCACCATCGAGCCCGCGGAAAACGACGACATGCGCCAGGCCGCGTCCGATCAGCTGCTGCGTGAGGCCCAAGAGTATTACAACGTCAACGCATTCGACGACGCCCAGCAGCGGCTCGACCAGTTGCGTGATCAAGGGCTTGCCGCCGACGACGCCAAGAAGCTCCAATCGAACCTCGACGTGGTCAACGCGCCTGTGCCGTCCCCCGACGCCCCGCCCGCCGAGGAACCGGCCGATGCCAGCAGAGCCAGTTCGATTCTTGCCGGCAAGGCCGGGGTCTTCCGACGGGTCAAGGATCAGGCGCGGGCCCGCGGGCAGAAGCAACGCATCCAGCTCGACGCGCGCAAGCGCAAGGCCAAAGAACTCTGGAAGAAGGGCGACTATAAGGCCGCTGAGGTCGAGTATCGCGAGGTGATCGAGAAGAACCGAAGACTCGAAAATCTCGAGCAAGACGAGTCAGCCACCGTGGATTTCGAGAACGAAGCGCTCGAAGGCGAGCTCGAGTCGACCAAGACCGAAGCCGCAGCGCGGGCCTCGATGGACGCGCAGACCAGCTCGAAGTGGATGTGGTCGGCGGACGACGACGCCGAGTACGGCTTGGGCGCCGCCTGGGTCACCGCTAGCGCGACGCTCGACGTTCCCGACCCGGCGACAACCACCGGCGCCCCACCGCCCAATCACGGGCCCCGCGTCTTGATGCCGACGCGAGGTGGAGACCTGGTGCTCTACGCCTTCGATCTCTGGGCGCCTGGCAGCCGCCACACCCTGGTCGTCGCCGCCAAACGACGACGTCACCGCGACTAGAACCCCCGGATCACGCGAGGAATCACCATGCACTCTCGATCGCTCACCGCTTTGACCCTGTCACTCACGCTCGCCCTGCCGCTTGCTGCCCGCGCCGAGGATCCGCCCGAGCGCGTCATCATGAAGCTCGAGGAGTTCCTCCGACTCTACGAGATCACGCGCAAGCGGGACGAGGAGCCCCCGCGTGAGAGTGCCTTGGCCTCGGCACGCTACCGCGGCGAGGTCGTGTTCGAGGATGGCAAGCCCCACGCGGCGGTGTTCCGGGCCAAGCAACACATCGAGGTGCTTCGCACCAAAGGCTGGGCCCGTGTACCCCTGTTGCCGGCGACGGTCGCACTGCAGTCCGCGAAGATCGGGGGCAAGGAAGCAGCCGTGGTGATCGAGGGCGGCTTCTACACGCTGGTCACCGACCGGCGCGGCGCGTTCGACCTCGAGCTGCAGTTCGGGGTGGCGGTCACGACCGCCGAGGGCCAAAACAGCTTGTCGTTCCAGCTCGCGCCGTCCGGCGCAACGGACGTCGAGTTGGCGGTTCCCGCCAAGGAGGACCTCGATTTCACCGTGATTGGCGCGCAGCTCGAGTCGGATCGGGTCGTCGGCGGCAACCGGGTCGTGACCGCGACGCTTCCGGCCACCGGGTCTTTGACCGTGCAGTGGCAACGGGAGATTCCGGAGACAGAGAAGAAGAGCGCACGCATGTATGCAGAGGTCCAGACCCTGGTTTCGTTGGGCGAGGGTGTACTGCGGGCGAGCACGACCGTGCAGCACACCATCTTGTTTGCGGGTCTCGACAACCTCTCCTATCAGGTGCCCAAGGGCCTGACGGTGCTCGACGTGCGCGGCGCTGGCATTCGCGACTGGAAGCTCGCCGAGGACGGCAAGCTCGATGTCGCGTTGAACTTCGCCGCGGAAGGCAACTACACCGTGGCGATCGATCTCGAGCGCGCGATGACCGATGACGCGAAGGACCTCGCGGTCCCCGTCATCGTCCCGACGGGGGCTGAACGAGCCAAGGGGTACATTGGCATCGAGTCCCGTGGCAATCTCGAGATCGCATCGGGCAAGATCGACGGCGCGACGCCGCTCGATGTTCGGGCACTGCCAGCCGCCATCCTTGGCATCACCGATCAGCCGCTGTTGTTCGGCTTCAAGTATGTCGGGGGTAGTCCGAAGATCGAGGTCGCCACCGGCGCTCATGCCGAAGTGGATGTGCTCGTCACGCTGCTCGACCAGACCGTGGCCAACACGATGTGGACCCGCGAGGGACGTCGGCTCACCTCGGTGCGCTATCAGGTCCGCAACAACCGGCGGCAGTTCCTGCGGCTTGCGTTGCCCGTCGGGGCGGAGCTATGGAGCGCTTCGGTCGGCGGACGGGGCGTGCAACCGGCCAAGGCGAGCGACGGTCGCGTGATGGTGCCGCTGCTCCGATCGCAGGAGCAGGGCGGCGCGCTGGCGGCGTTCGATGTCGAGGTCGTGTACGTGGATACCGGAGAACCGACCGACACCGGCGGCCGCGGCACCTTCAAGGCCACGCTCCCGATGCCCGACGTGCCGAGCACCTACGTGGCGTGGACGGTTCACTCCCCCGAGGGCACCAAGGTCGGGCGTTTCTCGCACGAGGGGACGGTGCGCCACGTCAAGACCCTGTCGAACCCGATCCCGGTGACGTCGATGAACCTCGAGGTTCCGGCCGACGTGAACCTCGCGCAGCAGCAGGCGGCGCCCGGCTATGGCGCGGTGCTGGGCTCGAGCACCGCGCTCGGCCAGGGGGCCGCCCCCGTCCAGGTGAACCTCCCGTTGTCCGGCGAGGCCACCTACTACGAGAAGCTCCTGGCATTCGGCGACGACGAGCGCCTCGAGGTCGAGTTCCGCTATCGGGGCCTGCGGCGATAGCACCGCGTGGCCGGTGTGGTACAAACCCGCCTCGCCGATGGTCCCAGACCGTTTCGCCCGCCTACGCCGATTCGCGTTCGACCATCGCTGGTCGATCGCGATCTTTGTGGCAGCGCTGATCGTACGCCTGCACTGGAACCTCGTCGTTCACCCGCTGGGCGACTACATCTACTCGGACATGAACGGGTACAACTCGCGCGCCGACCGGCTGGTGCGCGACCCATTCACGCCCTACGAGTACCACGCGTTCTTCCCATTCGGCACCCACATGATGGTTGCTGGCTTCAAGTTGGTGTTCGGCGCCGAAGGCTTCGCCAGCATCGCCGTCGCCTACGCCATCGGCGGCGCGCTGTGTGTTCTGGCCGCGCACCGCATCGCGATTGCGCTGTCGAGCGCGCGCTGGGTCCCGCCTGCGGTCGGCCTGCTGGGTATCTTCTACTACCCGCACCTATCGACCGGCGGCTACATGCTGTCGGAGCTGCCGTTCTCGATGTTCTTCATGCTCGCGGTGTGGTGCTCGGTCCGGCTCATCGACCATGGCCGGCGCAGCGACGCCCTGCTCATGGGCACGTGCGCCGGATTCGCGGCGTGGATGCGCCCGCAGGTGTTGATGGCGGTGGCGTTGCTGGGATTGTTCTGGCTGATCCGTCGGCGCGCGCTGCCGAAACTACGCGTGGCTCACCTGGTTCTGGCTGGGATCCCGTTGGCGCTGCTGTTGGGCCTGTCCGCCGCGCACTTTCGCTTTCAGACCGGACGCAACGGCCTCGTGTCCGAGAACGGCCCGTTCAACATGGTGTTCGGGCGCTGCCACAACTCCAAGATCGAGTCGCTCCCCGATGGTTTGGGCCACGGCAAGGTCCACTTTCGCCCGCCCGAGTTCCTGCAGCTCAACAACCTGCTCGAGCGTAGGCTCAAGGAGGGTCTCGAGCCGCCCGTGAAGCTCGACCCGATCATCGGCGACGTGCTGAACTACAAGGGGTACATCGGCGATCGCGAGCGCCACAACGCCTACATCCGCGAGTGTCTCGACAAGACCACCTGGTGGCGGCAGGTCGAGTACAGCTACCTCAACGCCATCTTGCTCTGGCGCTACAACGTGCCCTGGCCCGACTCGGGTCGCGCACAGTGGCGCGAGCCCTCGAGAGTGTGGACCAAGGCGCACGAGGTCCTCTTTGCGCTGCCCTCGGTGCTGTTCCTGGTGACGCTCGGCCGCCGCCGGTGGGCGCGACAGGGCTGGGTCGCCGTGCACATGCTCGCGGTGATCGTGGTCGCCGCCATGTACTTTGGTGGCACCCGACATCGCGCATCGTACGATCTGCTGTTCGTGTTCTTCGCGCTCGAGGTGTACGCGGTGGTTTTCGCGCTGGCCTGGCAACGGTATCGAAGGTTCCGCAGCGCGCCGGCCGACTCGCAACCGCCTCAGTCGCCGCCGACCGGGCCTATCGACCCGCACGAGAGCTCCTCCTCGTAGAGGTAGCCGAAGTAAGCGACAGTGGCGGCCGCGGGGTCGTACGCGAGCAGGGCGAGCGGCAGCAGCGGTGTACCTGCTCGGCAGACGGCGCGAGAGAGCACGAACTCTCGCAGCGAGCGCGCCCCCTCGACAGCAAGGCGTGCAGCCGAGCCGGCGCCGGCGTCGTATCGGGCCAACTGGCGGACCGGACCAAGGCCGGGAACGTGGAAGGTCGCGGCCTCGAAGTGCCAGCGTCCATCGCGTGGCGGCTCGTCGGAGGCGAGCGCGCGACCCACCGCCGATAACCGCGCCCGCGCGTCCTCGAGATCGCTTGTGGCAAAACGACGGCGGCGCGGCGTGCAGACGTCTTCGAGCGCCGCGTGCACATCGGTGATCGCACCGAGTCGATCGGCAAGCACGACCCACCGCAAATCGAGCCTGTCGCTGGCCGCCT
>CANLQR010000145.1 GCA_947492135.1 Deltaproteobacteria bacterium
AGCACAATCCGGTGTACGAGGACGTCGCAACCAAGTTCTTCGAGCACTTCTTGCATATCGCCGAGGCCATGACCCTGGCGAACGACGGCGCCGGGCTGTGGGACGACGAAGACAAGTTCTACTACGACGTACTGAGCCTGCCCGATGGACGCCGGATCCCCTTGCGGGTGCGTTCGCTGGTCGGTCTCATTCCGATGTGCGCGGTCGAGGTGCTCGATCCGGGGATGCTGGAGAAGGTGCCGAACTTTGCCCAGCGGCTCGAGTGGGTGCTGTCGCATCGCCCCGAGCTTGCCGATCTGGTGTCGCGCTGGCATGAGCCCGGGCTGGGAGAGCGGCGGCTGCTGTCGCTGTTGCGCGGCCACCGGCTCAAGCGGCTGCTGCGGCGGGTGCTCGACCCCGCGGAGTTCTTGTCGGACTACGGCGTCCGGTCGTTGTCAGCGGTGCATCGCGAGGCGCCCTATCGGCTGGGCTTGGGCGATCGCGAGTTCACCGTCGAGTACCAGCCAGGCGAGTCGGCCACCGAGGTCTTCGGCGGCAACTCCAACTGGCGGGGGCCGATCTGGTTTCCGATCAACTTCTTGCTGATCGAATCGCTACAGAAGTTCCACCACTACTATGGTGACGACTTTCGCGTCGAGTGTCCGACCGGGTCGGGCCAGTTCATGACGCTGGATCGGGTGGCCGATTTTCTCGCGCGCCGGCTCGCGACGATCTTCTTGCGTGGTGCGGACGGTAGGCGGCCGGTGCTCGGCGACGACCGCCGCCTTCAGGAGGATCCGCATTTTCGCGACTACATCCCGTTTTTCGAGTATTTCCACGGCGACAGCGGTCGTGGGGTTGGTGCCTCGCACCAGACCGGCTGGACCGGATTGGTCGCGAAGTTGTTGCAGCCTCGGCGGTGATGGGCTTGACGAACCACGACCGGCTGGCGAAGTCGCTCACTCGAGCGTGCACGCGCCGACGGTCTCGGCGCCCGCGAGCGGCGTGCACACAGGCGTAGCTACGTCGCACGTCGGCGCTTCGGGATCGCACAGTGCGGTGCAACAACTCGAGGGATCCTCGCAGCCCGCAACCCGATCGGTCGCCACGCATGCGAAGCCCTCGCCACAGCCGACCGTGTGATCGCAACCGACCGCCTGACCCGTCGCGACGCCGAACGAGGACGGCAAGCACACCGAAGGATCGCCGTCCGTCGTGGTGCACGTCGCCGCGTCACCACACGTCGGCACGAGCGCGTCGCATCCGCGCACGCACGCGGTGATCCAGCCGCCGTAGCCGATGAAGCACTCGAGCTCGTCTGGGCAGACCGGGTTCGCTTCGCTGCCCCCGCAGTTCGAGATGCACAGGCCCTCCAGTGTCACCGGATCGACCCCCCAGCAGTAGGCACCCACGTCGCAATCGTCGAGGCCGCTCCATGGACCGACCTCGACGGTGCAGGTGCCACCCGGCGGTACCGGATCGGGCGCCAGCACTGCGCAGCGCGTGAGCACACAGCCGGCGAGGTCGTGATCGCCGTCCGCCGACCATGCGATGCACTTCTCGCCTTCCGGGCAGTCCTGCCCCCAGACATCGCAGTACGACGTGGCGAAGCACGCCGTGCCCCCACCATCAGGATCGACGAGGAATCCGACGCTGGCCGAGGAACTGCTCTCGTCGTCGCTCGTCGTCGTCTCCTCTGCCGAGGTGCCGATCGAGGTGCCGACGCTCGTGCCGGCCGTGGTTCCGGGCTCGGTCGTCGACGACGTCGGGGCGTCACTGGTCGTCGACCCAGGGGTGCCCGTCTCGCCCGCCTCAGCCGATTCACCGGTGGCCGCGGGGCCACATCCGAGACCCAGCACCAACGCCACCCATGCGATAATCCTCACCAGATCGGAGGACTGTAGACGATTTTTGTTTGAAATGAAAGTTTTTAACGAAAGGAATGATGGATTTTTACCCTGACCAATGACCGCGATGCAGCTCTCCCCGCGGTGAGCCCGAAGCCCGAGGAGTCAGGTCGCGCGATGTCCCCAAAGTCATCCCCCAGGCCGGTCGCGGACGAGTCCGCGGCGATGATGCCCACGGTTGCAGCGAGCGTTCTCGACGAGCCGACGACGGGCCGACACCTTGCGTGCACACGGCTTGTCGCAGCAAGATCGTGGGTCTGGCGCCCGGCGCCTAGTACGCGGGATTCAGCCTAGATGCACGTCGACTTGGATGAACTCGCGCGGAAGGAAGGCGAGCAGGTCGAGTGGAAGGAGAACGTCGCCGACACGGATGACGTTGTCGCCACACTGTCGGCGTTCGCCAACGACTTGCAAAATCTCGGAGGTGGCTACGTCGTTTGCGGGGCAGCCGAAGTGAGGGACGATGCCGGGTTCCCTTCGATCCGACGCCAAGGGTTGACGGCCGCCCGACTCCGTGAGGTTGAGAGCAAGGTCCTCACTGACTGCCGGGATCGAGTATCGCCGCCGATCACCCCGCTCATCGAAGAACTCCCAAGCGACGTCGCGCAAGGACGGCTGTTGGTGTTCATCCAGCCATCGACCAGATCTGCTCACCAGTTCCGGTCGCGCAAGGGTCCCGAGGTTCACTACGTCAGGGTCGGCCGCACGACGATCCAGGCGCGCAACGGCATTCTGCGGGAGCTACTCGTGCGCAAGGGAGCCCAGGAACCTTGGGACCGCCGACCGTGTTCCGGAGCGACCATCGACGACATCGACCTCTTGGCACTGCGTGATGCGCTCGCTCGGATGGGGATTCCTGGGGACAACGTAGACGCCTACTTGTCAGGCATGCATGCCCTGAGCCCCTTTGTTCCACCGCTGTGCATGCGCGAGCCCCTGACCGGGGTGTTGCGGCCGCTGAACTTCGCGATGTTGCTTTTCGGACGCGATGTTCAGCGCTTCGTGGCCGGTGCGGTGGCGATCGTCTCGACCTACCCGGGAAAAGACACCGCGACGCCGCACGCCGAAAGGCTGGAACTCGCGGGGACAATCGTGGAACAGGCCCAGCGAATCCGCGGCTTGATGAGCATCCAAGCCGGCACGGTCTACGACAAGCGCGATCCATCCACGCCGAACGTCGTGAAGTATCCAACCCAGGCGTTGTACGAGGCGATCGGCAATGCGGCCGCGCATCGAGACTACGAAGTCGTCGACCCGACGCGAGTCCGGGTTTTCGAGGATCGGGTCGAGTTCATCTCGCCGGGGTCCCTGCCTTTGGGAGTGAGGCTGGAGGACTTCCGTGAAGGGCGAGCGCACCCGAAGTGGCGGAACCAGGCATTGGCGTGGTTCTTCACAAAGCTGCAACTCGCACAGGCGGAAGGCCAAGGAATCCCGACCATCCTTCGCTCAATGCGTGACGAGGGCTGTCCACCTCCGCGCCTCGAGGCCGACGAGAACAGCGTCGTGTGTACGCTCCCCGCGCATCCTAGGCACGCGCTCATCGCCCGGCTCCGAGAGTCGGAACGCGCGCTTGCTCGCGGGGAGTTCGAACTCTCGCGCGTCTCGATCCGTGAGGTACTTGCCCAAGATCCGACCAACGAGTGGGCGCTACGTCTCTTCGCCGAAGTGCACCAGGCATTGCGAGATCCCGAGCCGCTGACGGCTTGGGTGCAAACCCACCGCGGCTCGCTGGCTGGCTATTCCGCGGAGGTGTTGCTCACGCTGTCGGAGGCACTCCTGGCAGGCGTGCCCACGGATGGCCCGCAGCGCGAGACCGCGGGGGAGTTGCTCGCGATCGCAGCAGGCCGTCGGATGGCTGAAGGCGAGTTGCGCAGGCTCGGGGTGGCGTTGAATCGCGCGCGCGAGCACAAGCGCGCGCTGTCGCTGGTTGACGACTATTTCCGCGAATCCCCTGCGCGTGCTCAAAGCGCAGCGCTCCTGCAGGTGCGCGGTGACGCCCAGTTGGGGCTGGCGAAGATGTGCCGCACCACCGCGACTACCCCTCGACAACCACTCGCCCTGCGCCAGCGTGCGTGGCGTGAACACGACGCGTACCTGGCCGACGCCGAGCGCGACCTCCGGCATGCACTGGACGGCGCGGCGGACGAAGGCTTGAGGCAGATCATCGTTCGGAACCTGGACTTCCTGCAGCAACTCCGCAAGCCGCCGAGCGGCCGTCGCTAGTGGTCCGGCCCGATCCGGCAGCGAGCGAGCCGGGGCTCGGTTGGCCGTGGGCGATCGCGAGTTCACCGTCGAACATCAGCCGGCCGAGTGGACCACGGGGCAAGCGGGCTTGACGAACCACGACCGCGACCGGCACATTGCCCGGTACGCATGCGTACCGCTGCCCTGAGCAAGCTCGCCGTCACGATCTCGCTCGTCGCGGTGCCGCTCGCATGCGCAGACGACGGCTCGGCGCAAACCGTGGGCGTGGCTGACGAGGGCACCTCCACGACCGACCTGCCGCCCACGACCACCACGGCCGAGCCGACCACCACCGGCACGTCCGGCTCGAGTACCAGCACCGAAGACACCGGCTTTGTCCCGCCCCGGCCGGCGTGCGGCAACGGCTTCGTGGAACCCGGCGAGGATTGCGATGACGGCAACCGGGACGAGCTCGATGCGTGCCCGAACGACTGCGTGTTCGCGTGCAGCATCGAGTGGGATCTGGTTCGCAGCGGTCCGACGCTGGATTCCACGATCTACGGGGTCTCGGTCGCGGCCGACGAGGTCGGCAACGTGTACGCGCTGGCGTACCAGCGTGAGATCGATGTCGACCCCAAGGGCGTGGCGACGATTGGCGATGACACCACCGTGGTGCTCGCGCTCGACCCAAGCGGTCGTGAACGGTGGTCCACCCTGGTGGGGACCCGCGGGCTGGCGATCGATCCGGGCGCCATCGCCGTCGATGGCGACGGCGTGCCGTACGTCGCACTCACCCGCGAGTCCGAGATGGGCGGTAGCGACGTGCAGGTGCTGCAGATTTCACCCGACGACGGCGCGATCTCGTGGACGCACGACCTCGTCACCCCGTTGGTCGGTGGCGACGACGAGGCCGAAGCGATCGCAGCGGGCCAGGACGGCGCGATCGTCGTCACGGCACGCGTCGCGATCGCCGATGGCGACTACGACGCGTGGACGCGCAAGCTCGACACCATCGACGGCACCGAGCTCTGGACCACGACGTTCACCGGTCCCGACGCAGGAGCGATCTCCACGGACAACGCCGGGCCGGTCGCGGTGGGCGCGGACGGCACCGTCGCGGTGTTGGTGCAGGCCTACGTCGACTTCAGCGCTGCGCCGGCGACCCTGGTGGTCTATGGCGCTTCGGGTGGTGAGCCGTTGTGGACGTGGACACCGGTCGACGACGGAGCCTCGCAAGAACTCGCGCCGATCGGCGTCGCCGTCGATGCCGACGGGAACGTCTACGCCGCCTATCAGCGCGTCACGCCTTCGAACGTTCGGTTCTGGGTGGTGAAGCTCGACGCCGCCGGCAACGAACTGTGGGTGCTCGGAGACGAGCACTTCGTCGGTCGCGACCTGGACTGGAGTTTGAGCGGTCTGGGCGAGGGCGCCAACGGCCTGGCGCTGGTCGGCAACTACAATGCGGTCGATGGTGGCGACTCCTGGGTCGAGGGCTGGATCGCGCAGACCGATCACGAGGCCGTGCCGCTGTGCCTGTTCACTGCCCAAGGCGAAGGCGGCCGCATCTTGCCGCCGGGTCTGTTCAGCAACGACGGTACCGTGGCCCCCAGCGGCAAGGTCCTGGTCGTGGGTCAGTGGATCGACCAGGACGAGCAAGCGCTGTGGCTCGCCCAGCTGCGGGCATTCGGCCGCTGAACGGCTCGGCGCTGTCGCAACAGAACTTGGGACGACGAAATCCTGCGTGGCGGTGGAGCTCGCATGTTGGACCGGCGGCCACGGAGGATTCGGCCAGAGCGCGTTGGACGAAGGAGGTGCGCTGTCGGGGGCCCCGGTGGGTAGCCGCGATGCTGAACCATGCACGCTCAACCCGGAGGTGGCGCGGTCCGATAGTCCGGGTCGAAGCGGAGGCGCTGCGCCTCATCCCACAAAAGGTGGAGCTCCGCGTGCCACGCTGCGTCGAGAGCGGGCTCGATCATGAACGTCACCTGGCATCGACCGAAAACATGGCTCCACGGCCGCGCGCTGGCGCCGGAAGTCACGATCCCGTGCAAATGTTCGACGGCGCGTCGCAGCTCGTCGCGAGCGCAATCGTCCGGCGCGACGATGTCGAGGTAGCTTCGGATACGGCGGCCTGGTCGAGATGGCACGATTTCATGGCACGCCTCGAAGCTCGCTGCCGACAGATTCGGGGGCGGATTGCCCGACCACGTCATCTGGTGCAGGTATAGGTAGGCATTGATCCCCGGCCACACGTAGGGCTCATCCGCCGCAGGGCGCTGCGCTGTGACGTACATCAGGCCGCGCTCCGGGGAGCCGCCCTGAGGTCCGCCGATTCGATGGCGTACCCCACGGGGCTGTGCTCCGGCGGCTCGAGCAACGGTGCTAGCTCGGTCTTGAGCCAGCCTTCGACCGCTTGCCGATCCTCGGCAGAGAGCATGCGCCATATGTCGTCCAGATCTTCGGCGATCTCGCCCTCATCGTCGATCGTGAGACGTCCGAGCGCGCGCTCGACGAGCAGCTCCCGCGTTCTGCGCTGATAGGAATGAAGTAGAGACTTGTCGTTCACGGCAGTTGTTCCCAACTCGAGGCCGTCGCGCACAGGATCGTCTGAAACGCGGACAGCAGCATCGCCTCGGTGACCCTCAGGCACCCATGCGTTGGGGATGTCGTGACATGCTCGATCTTGCTGGGCAGGAGGTCGAGATCCAGCGACCAGCAAGGGAGCGCCGACGTCCCTCCGTGCCTTTGCGGCCGATAGTGCGGCGGGAGATCGGCCGGGGACGGCGCCACCGACATGCCTTCTTCCCGTCCGGTGTGCACGTAGCCGCTAAGCGTCGGCAACGACATCGATCTCTGGACGCACCCCGAGCAGCGGACGGCGCCGACTCCCGACGCCACACTCCGGCACCGCCGATGTGGCGACCATCGTTCGAAACGCGCGTCGGCTGCCCTTCATGGCGCCACGATCCTAGCGCGTCTCGGATACGGCGTCGAAGGGTGCGCGCTCGAGGGGCTCAACGAAGAGCCTCCCGACTCCCCTGCCGCCGGTCCGAGCAAGCGCTGTGGCTCGCCCAGCTGCGGGCATTCGGCCGCTGAAGAATCGCGGCGCCCGGGCATGAGTTCCGGTACGCTCCCGGCCGGACCGCGGCCTTGCCGGCCGCCGGACTTGCGCGATGAGCAACCAGCCCCAAGATATCGACTACGTCGATGAGACCGTTCGCGAGAGCTACCGCGAGCGCACTGCGCGAATGCGTGCGGTCGCCTTGCTTGCCAACCGGTTGATCGCCCTCAAGCCCGCGCAGCTCGCAGCGATGGCCTTGCCGACCGAGCTTGCCGAGGCCGTGGTTGCCTGCCAGGGCTTCAAGAAGAACGCTCGCGCCCGTCAGTTGCGCCGGATCGGTGGGTTGTTGCGGGCGTCCGATCTGCCGCCGATCGAAGCCGCGATGCTCGAGATCCAGACCGGACGCGGCGAACGATCGCGACGCGAGCAGGGCTACGAGCAATGGCGCGTACGCCTGCTCGAAGGTGGCGACCCTGCGATGACGGAGTTCGTCGCCGCGCACCCCGGGGCCGATGTTCAGGGGTTGCGACAACGCGTGCGGATCGTCCTGCGCGAACCCGCGAGTCCGCGAGGCAAGACCGCGGCCCGCGAGCTGTTGCGCAGCATCCGAGCGCTCCAACAGGCGGCGATGGTGCCCAGCGACTCGCCACCCCAAGACGAGGGTGACGAGCCCAGTGAGAGCGACGAGGCTGCGCCGAGCGACGAGCCCGGTGACGATGACGAGCCCGGTGACGATGACGAGCCCGGTGACGATGACGAGGCCGAGGCCGACTCGGACTCCGACGACTAAAGTCGCGTCTGGGCCGCTTTGGTCAGTCCGCGGCTCACCACGGGATCTGCTGGAAACCGATGCGTGCCTTGACGTGCATCGACGCGCCATTGTTGGTGCCACTCACGGCGACGCGCCAGATCTCGGTGCCGTCCGCGTTGGGCGTGTCGCTGGGCGGGTTGCTGCCGCTGACCTTGACGAAGTTGCACATCTGGAACATCCCCGACGACCAATGGCCCTTGTACTTGGCCGAGGTGCGTTTGACGAAGTTGTTGGCGCCCGCGACCTTCTCGAAGGTCGCCACCGACAGCTCGGCGGTGTTGCACGACGAGGCTTGACCAGGATCGACCGAAAACATGCCACCAAGGTCGAAGGTGAGGATGCCGTGCATGCTCGCCGGGTTGGCGTTCGCAGGCACCGTGAAGTCGGCGACGAAGCGCTTGCACCCGGACTTGAGCCAGTACTGGTTTCCCGTGGGGGTGCCCGTCGAGACCAACTCCCGGGAGTCCACGTCGGCGCCCAGGGTTGCACTGGCGTCAGCGACGCCGGTGCCGCACGGATCGACGATCAGGCCGGGGTTGATCGGGCCGATGACTGGGGCACCCGCGAGGGAGAGTAAAGCGATGAGGTTCAACATGGTGTTTCGAGCTCCTTGTTGCCCCGACTGACGGGGTTGTGGACCGATGTGACGCTGCGGGTTCGTCAATCCGACTTCCGACTCGGCTTCGCGCGCAGTAAGCTGGTTGGTGATGGCCAGCTTCCGACGACCCCTGTTGCCCGGACTCATGGGGCTCGCCGTTGCCGTGGGTTGCTCCGGAGACCAGCGCAGCGACGAGACTCCGGTGACCGCAACCCTGACGCAGGGGTCGAGCTTGACCGCGAACGACGCCGGCCCCGAGACCGGTCAGGACAGCAGTGGCACCACCGTCGCCCAGACCACCGAAGACGGCGGCCAGGACACCACCGAGAAGCTCGATGTCGGTGGCGGTACCGGCATGAACTCGGGTGGAGATGACCTCCTGGGCTGCCAGAAGGTCGACCTGATCTTCGTGGTCGACGGCTCGGGCAGCATGTCCGACGAGCAGGGCAACCTGTTGGCCGCATTCCCGGGCTTCATCGATACGATGCGCACCGAGCTCGACCAGGCCGAGGGCTACAACATCGGAGTCATCCGTACCGACGGCAACGACATCTCGTGCGTTCCTGGCCGCTCTGGCGTGCTGGTCACGCGCAACTTCGCCTTGGGCTCGAGCGACGCGACCTGCACGCCGTACGCCTCGGGCGCACGGTACATGACGCAGGAAGACGACCTGAACGAGAAGTTCAGTTGCGCGGCCCGGGTCGGCATCGGTGGCGATGGCGACGAGCAACCGATCCAGTCGTTGATGGCGGCGCTGTCGTCGCCCAACACCGACGTGGGGGAGTGCAACGAGGGCTTCTTGAGAGACGATGCGTTGCTGGTGGTGGTGATCATCACCGACGAAGAGGACGATCACGAGACCGAAGACGAGGCCTGCGGCAACGTGCCAGCGTCGGGCTCGGCCGGCGAGCCCCAGGATTGGTTCGATGCCATCGTCGCCGCCAAGGGCGGCGTGGAGGGCAACATTGTGGTGCTCTCGCTGATCGGCCCTTCGGTCGATCCTTGTCCACCGCTGGATAAATGCAACGGCGGCATGGACGGCGCCGAACCGGCGATCAGGCTGGCCAACTTCACCTGGCTGTTCACCCACGGGCATGTGGGGCCGGTGTGCGGCGACTACAATCCGTTTTTCCTCGATGCGGTCGGGGACATCAAGGAAGCCTGCGAAGAGTTCGTGCCGCCTGGGTAGGACAACGGCGGTGGACTACAGCGTCCCGAGCGTCCCCAATCGGGCTTTCGGATCGTCGCGGTCGCGGTCGATGCATCAAGTCTGATGTCTGGCGAACTCGATCGCTCCGGCCGGCACCGGAGGCGTACGTGAAGACGGTGCTGGTGGTCGAGGACGAGCCCCTGATCGCTCGGGAGCTCGAGCGCACCCTGATCCGCCTTGGGTATCGCGTGCCCGAGATCGCTGGCTCCGGGGGCGAGGCGCTGCGTGCGATCACCATCGCGCGTCCCGCCTTGGTGCTGATGGACGTCAACCTCAAGGGGGAGCTCGATGGGATCGCAACGGCATCCGCGATTCGTCGGCGCTGGGATGTTCCGATCATCTACCTGACCTCGCACTCCGATGACGCGACGCTTGCCCGCGCCAAAGATACCGGGCCGCACGGCTACCTCATCAAGCCGTTCAATGAGCGGGATCTTCGGATCACGATCGAGGTTGCGCTGAGCAAGCACGAGCTGGAGGCCGAGATCGCTCGTCGTGAGCGGTGGTTCTCGACCACCTTGGCGTCGATCGGCGACGCTGTGATCGCCGCCGACGACGGCGACTGCATCACCTTCATGAATGCCGTCGCGGAACGTCTCACCGGCTGGCCGCTGGTCGTAGCCCGAGGCCGCCGGCTCTCCGACGTATTTCGCCTCGTGGGCCCCGACGGAGCCGCGCTGGCGAGCCCGCTCGCGCAGGCGATGTCGCGGGGCTTTGCCATCGAACTGCCGGCCAACACCCGATTGCTCGCGCGCGACGATCAGCCGTGCGAGGTCGACGATTCGTCAGCGCCCATCGTGGACGATCGCGGGCAGTTGCTGGGGGGAGTGGTGGTGTTTCGCGATGTCACGGCACGCAAGCGGGTCGAGCGACGCCTCGCGCAGTCAGAGCGGCTCGCGGCGATCGGCACGATGGCCGCAGGCATGGCCCACGAGCTCAACAATCCGCTCGCCGCCGTGGTCGTGAACCTCGACTTTGCCATCGATGGACTCGCGCAGGCCGAGCAGATGCTGGGGACCTCGGCCGACAACGAGTCCATCGTGCACAAGCTCCGCGGGCTGGTGGCGGCGCTCGGCGATGCCCAGCTCGGCACCAGGCGCGTGACTCGAGTCGTCCAGGACCTCACCAACTTCGCCCGCCCAGGGCCGGAAGATCAACAGACGCTCGATGTGCCCGACGTGCTCGATGCCGCGATCGCAGCGGTCGATGCCAGTAGCAGCGGTGGCATCGTGATCGAGCGCCGGTATGGCACCACGCCCTACGTCGAGGCCAACGAGGCCCGGTTGCTGCAGGTGTTCGGCAACCTGTTGGCGGCGGCGATTCGCTCGGTCGCCAACGTCCAGTCGCGAGCCCGGTCGGTGATCGTCGGCACGCGGACGGATGACGAGGGGCGGGCAGTCATCGAGGTTCGCGACACCGGTCGCGGGATCGCGGCCGGTGATCTGAAGCGGATCTTCGATCCGTTCTTCGTGGCCCCGTCGTCGGCGGCCGGTGGCGGTCTGGGCCTTGGGCTGTGTCACGGGGTCGTCAGTGCGCTCGGCGGAGAGATCACCGTCGAGAGCGAGGTCGACCGCGGCTCGGTGTTCGTCGTGAAACTCCCGGGCGCCCGTGGCCGCCGCGTTGTCGAGCCGGCGGTACCTGAAGTCGCGGCTGCGAAGCGCGGTCGGATCTTGGTCATCGACGATGACGTGCAGCTCGGCCGGGTCTTCGAGCGCGTGCTCGGCCGCGACCATGACGTCGTCGTCGAACACGATCCCCGATCGGGGCTCGCCCGGCTCATGGCCGGTGAGTGGTTCGATCTGGTGTTCTGTGACGTGATGATGCCTGGGCTCGACGGCGTGGCGCTCTTCAACGAGGTTCGGGCCACGCTGCCTGAGCTCGCGCAGCGCATCGTCTTCGTGACGGGTGGCGCGGTCGGGGACGCTGCGCAGGCCTTTGTGGCGTCCACGCGCAACGTGGTGTTGGCCAAGCCGTTTGGGCCCGCGGAGCTTCGTGCGGTGGTGCGCGAGTGCCTCGCCCGCGACGCTGCCTGACGGGCCGCGGGCCGCGCCGCAAGTGCCGGGCCAAACGCGGTAGAGTCGTCCCGCTCATGGTCACTCGCCACGGATTCGGATGGACCTCGGCCTTGCTGTCCCTGAGCTGCGGACCTTCGGGGATCGATGGTTCCAGTGACACCTCAGGTCTGTCGACTGCGACGAGCACCGCCACGACGACCACGGGTTCGACCACCGGCGCCGCCGTCGACACCAGCGGCGCCGGCACCGGCACCGGGACGACCATCGGCACGACGATGGCGCTCGAGGATGACACTGCAAACGACGCACCCAATTTCGACGTGACGCCCCCGCGCAACGATGTGTCGATCCCCGGCGTCGTGGGAATTCCCCAGACCTGTGGTGAAGCCGAAACGACCCAGAGCACCGTCGGGTGCAGCTTCCACGCGGCCAAGCTACAGAACTTCAGCGAGTCGGCCAGTTCGTTGGTGATCGGCAACGTCGCCGACGACGCGACGGCGACGGTACAGCTCTATTGGGGCCCCGGCGGCGTCGAGGAGCCGGTCGGCGATCCGATCGAGGTCCTGCCCGGCGAGACCCACGAGTTCGTGCTCAACGATCCACCGCAGCCGGGCGATGTCTCGGTGCTCCGCGCAGGGGGTGCCTACCGCGTGCAGAGCGATGTGCCGTTGGTGGCCTACCAGCACTCACCGATCGTCGCGCAGGCCACCAATGACTCCTCGTTGCTGATCCCCGATCACGCGCTTGGACAGTTCTACATCGTCGCCACCTGGGAGACGACCTTGGGCGGGTACACCTCGGCCTTCAACGTCGTCGGCGTCGAGGACGGCACCATGGTCGAGTGGACCCCGCCCTATGCGACCTCGGCGGGTGCCGGTGTCCCTGCGGTGGCAGCCATGGCCACCGCATCCGTCTCGGTCGATCACTATGATCTGCTGCAGGTGATCGCACCGATCGATGCGTCGGGCACGATCATCGAGACCTCGAAGCCGGCCTGGGTGGTCGGGACCATCCCGTGTACGAACATCCCGGCGGGCGTGACCTATTGCGACCACATCGAGGAATTGCTGATCCCACTGGAGTATTGGGGCGACGAGTACGTGGGTGCGCACGCGCCGACCCGGGGTGCCGAGAGCTACTGGTGGCGCCTCTACTCGGCCAGCGACGGCGTCACCATCACCACCGACCCGCCTCAGCCAGGCACGCCGGTGATGCTCGATCGCGGCGAGTTCCACGAGTTCTCGACGCAAGAGAGCTTCATCGCGACGGCGAACGGCGCGTTCATGCCGGTGCAGTATCTCGAGGGCACCGACGGCGGCGCAGGAACCGGTGATCCCGCGTCGTACCAGATGGTCCCTGCGGCGCAGTTCCTGCCGCGCTACGTGTTCGTGACCGGCTATGGCTACAGCCAGAACTACGCCCAGATCATTCGGCCCCAGGGCGGCGCGCCCGTGCTGGTCGATGGCGTCGTGGTCGACGGCTACACCCAGGTGGGTGACTACGAGGTCGCCGACTGGCCGATCACCGAGGGCGCTCACGTGGCCGACAGCGACGACCCGTTCGGCGTGATCCAGGTCGGGTACACCGACGTGACCTCGTACGCGTATCCCGGTGGGTTGGCGCTCGGGTTCATCAACCCCAGCCCCCAGGGGTGATCGAACCTGTGCCTGGCTGGGAAAAGCGGCTCCTGCGTCACTCGTTCACGAAGGGCGCGTAGACCTAGCAGCGCAAGATTTTCAGGGTCGGCCGGCCCGCGAGGCCGTCGCGGCGTGCAAGAATCCCGCGCATGGCCAGCCACGGATTTCTCTTCCCGACCCGTCGACACTTTCTCCAGGCCACGGCGGCGGCTTCGGCCACCGGGCTGTGGGTCGGACGCGCGCATGCGGGACCGGCCGTCGGCTTCGCCTCCAGCAACGCCGCGATCGAGCTCGCCGGCGAGACGGCGTTTCTCTCGGAAGTGAGCATCGCGGAGCACCTGCTCGTGGCGGGCGGCAAGGGCGGCAAATTCGGCCTCGGGCCGTTCTCGGCGTCGTACTCGATCTCGGAGGCGAACGCGTTGCTCGACTGGATCATGTCGCTGCCGCGCAAGAAGGTCGCGGAAACCAACGGTGCGATCGTGTTCGCGGACCACAACTTCGACGCCAAACGTCGCGTCGAGTGGACAGAAGGGCTCATCACCTCGGTGCAGTTCCCCAAGCTCTCGGCCACCGACGGCAAGAAGCCGTTTATGGTCGACTTCAAGTGGCAGCCGTCGACGGTGTCGCACGCCGGCGGCGGGGGCGGGAAGGTGCAGGCGCAGGGCGGGAAAAAGCCCACCAAGGCGATCTCGGTCTCCAACTTTCGCCTGAGCGGGCTGCCCGCGGAGTCCGAGTTCGTCACCGCCATCGGGCTGCCGCTGGTGTCCGTGCCGGAGGCCGGCCGCAAGGACGCGAAAGGCGACATCAAGTTCGGCGACATGACCCTCGAGTTCTCCGGTCGCAGCCGCGAAGCGGTCTACAAGTACGTCCAGGGCGTGCTCGACGACGGCAGGCTGACGGACGACGAGCACCGCGACTTCGGGATCGAGCTGCTGGATTCGACGCTGAACAAGACCTTGGGGAACATCAGCCTGATCGGCTGTGGGCTGCGGTCGTACAAGGAGGCGCCAATCGAGGTGAACAAGGAGAGCACTGCGAAGTTCACGCTGACGTTCACCGTCGAGCGGTTCGATCTGAAGCTGCTGTGATCGAGGGCGCTGCGTCTCGGCGTGGGTCGGCCTCGCTGAGCCTCAGCGCTTGGCTCGCTCGCGTCGGATCTTCACGAGTTGTTCGACATCCGCGAGATCCTGGTGGCGCCCCACCGCACGCTTGTTGCGAATCAGCGCGTCGATCCCGAGGAAGGGTACCCGCGCGCCGAACAGCGTGCCGACCGATCGCGATTTCCACGCGGTCGGCCAGCGGATCCCAGGAAGTTCTCGAATGACATCGACGGCGCCCGGACGCCCGACGAAGAACCGAAGAAACGTACGCGCGGCCTGCTCGGGAGTGATTGCGGAGCCGAGAAACTCAGAGATCGCCGTCGTCAGGCGAGCGTCGACACCGACACCACGAGGGACGAAGAGATCGATGTCTTTGGTGGCCCGCAGGTGCCCGGCATGAGCGACTGCGTAGCCCCCCACGATCAGGAAAGGCACGCGATGGCGCCTCAACGCCGCGAGCAGCTCCAGGAGATCGTGCTGCCAGCTACCGGGTTCGGGTGCCACGGCGGTTGCGCGGGGACCGGTTGAATTCTGCAGGGTCGCGCCCGCTCGCGATCCATGCGGCTTGGTATAGCTCGACGACCGCCCAGCCGGTATCCGCGCCTCGGCGCAAACGCGGAGGCGTGAGCTCCGAGGGGTCGTCGGTCGCGAGGAGCCCGACCCGACTTGCACGCTGTGGAGCTGCCACGCGACCAGCATGCCCGAGACGAATGCATGGCGCTAGTCGGGCGGTTGACCGGGCGAACGCGATCGGGTGCGCCGGTGCGCCAACACGCGCGCGACGACGCGACGACTGTTGGCGACAGCGCTTGCGCCCGAGCAACAGCGCCGCCTCGATGTGCGCGTCGACGGCGACCGCCGCCGCGCGGGTGCGGGTCGCTTGCGTCGCAACCACACCGGGCCCGGCAGCACCGGCAGCCGGCCGCTCAACGCGAACGCGGCCTTCCAGCCCTGCCGATCCCCGAGCTGCAGAAGCACGCGTTGTATGGCCATCCGCGCCGTGGGGTCGGCCGCGACGGCGGTCACCGCCGCCAGCGTATCTGCCCCGCGGGCCTCCGATCGTCGGATCACCCTACGCCGGCGGCGGAGTAGAGCTCGTCGACATCCAGCTCGTAGGCGATCGACGCCAGAGGTGCACGCGTACCCGCCGGATGGACGGAGTGGATCCACCCGTCGCCATCGCGCCGCCACACCTCGACCTGACGTCGATCCTGCGCAATCAG
>CANLQR010000146.1 GCA_947492135.1 Deltaproteobacteria bacterium
TGATGATCGGGAGTGACGCAAGGGTCCGTGTGCTCGACTTCGGTCTGGCCCGCGTGAGCGCGGCCGCACCCTTGGCCAGCGGCCTGCTCGGCGAGTCCGGCCTTCGTAGTCTCGACGTCGCGCTGACCGCCTCGAGGGCGGTGATGGGAACGCCGCGCTACATGGCACCCGAGCAATTTGCCGGCGGCGTGGTCGATGCGCGCACCGACATCTGGGCGCTGTGCGTGTCGCTGTGGGAGGCGCTCTACGATCAGCGGCCGTTCGCGGGCACCACCGTCGCCGAGATCTGCAGCAACGTGACGGCCGGGCGCATTGTCCCGCCGCGGGGCCGAAAAATCCCACGAGCGCTGCATCGCGCACTGTTGCGCGGGCTCGCGATCGATCCCGCGCGGCGCTTCGCCGACCTGCGCGAGCTCATCGCCGAGCTATCGAAGGACCGCACGCGGGCGGTGCGACGCGTCGTGCTGGCGAGCGCGGCGGTCGGCATCGCAGCGCTGGGGGTCGCCGCAGGGCGTGGTCCACCACCGTGCACGGCTGACGCCGACGTGCTCGCCGGCACTTGGGACGATGGCCGGCGGCGCGAGCTCGACAACGCGTTCACGGCGATCGGTAAGGCATACGCCGAGGACAGTCGGGCAGTGGTGACGCGAACCATCGACGACTATGCCGAGGCGCTGCTCGCGGCGCGACGCGAGGCCTGCGAGGCGACCCGCGTCCACGGCACGCAGTCCGAGGGAGTGCTCGAGCGGCGCATGGCGTGTCTCGATCGCCGGGTGCGATATCTCGGCGGCCTGACTCAGGCGCTCGCGACCGGCGACGCCAACGCCACCGAGCGCGCGGTCGAGTCGGCGCTCGGCTTGCCTGGCATCGACGGGTGCGCCAGCAGCGAACGACTGCTGCGCGAGCCGGCACTACCCGAGGATCCCACCGCGCGGCGCGAGGCCGAGCTGCTGCGTGGCGAGATCGAAGCCGTCATGGCGCAGATCGATGCCGGCGCCTTCGCGGACGTCGAGGCTCGGATCGATGATCTCGACGCGCGGGCGCACGCGCTCGACCACGCCCCGGTACTCTCGGAGGTGCTGCTCGTCCGTGGACGTTGGGACGACCGCAGGGGCGAAGACGAGGCCGCGGCAAAGCATCTCGCCGCGGCGCTGTCCACCGCCCAGGCCTGTGGGCACGACGAGATCACGGTCGAGGCCGCCACCGCGCTGGCCCTCGTCGAAGGCGGCTCGCGCTTCGAGGTCGCGGAAGTCTACGCCGCCGTCGCCGACGCCGTGCTTGTGCGCATGGGTGATGACGCCGGCCTGCGCGTGCAGCTGCTGACCAACGTCGGCCAGATCCAGATCATGCGAGGCCACCACGAACAAGCGCTCGAGACCCTGTCACGAGCGCTCGCACTGGTCCCCGTCGGTCACGGCGAAACGGCGGGTTCGACGTACCTGCATCATGCGCTTGCGGTCGCCTTGATCGAGGTCGGCCACCACGAAGAGGCCGAGGCGGTGCTGGCGACGATGCTCAGCGCCGTCGAGGCTCGCGTCGGCCCGCACCACCCCGACATGGCCCTGGCACTGAGCGATCTGTCGCGGCTGCGCATCGCCCAGCGTCGGCCCGAGGACGCGCTGGTGTCGAGCCGGCGGGCGCGGGCCGTCTGGGTCGGCGCCTATGGACCGGACCACACCGACATTGCGACTGCGCTCAACTCCGAGGGCCGGGCGCTGTCGGCTCTGGGCCGCGACGCCGAGGCGGAGCGCGCCTACGCGGATGCGCTCGCGATCATCGAGCCGGCGTTCGGTCCAGAACATCCCAACGTCGCGATCGGGCTCGGCAATGTCGCCGCCGTGCAGATCCGCCTGGGTCGCGCGCAAGAGGCCATTGGGGCACTCGAGCGGGCCTTGAAGCTCCGCCGCGCACGCTTCGGCGACGACCACGACGCGGTCGGCAAGACCCTCGATCTGCTCGGCGACGCGCTGTGGGCCAACGGTGACGCCCCGCGCGCCGTGGCGGCCTGGCAGCAAGCGATCGCGATGTTCGAGCGACTCGGCGGGCCGAAGGATGAACGAATCGCGCGGGGACTGATGGGCCTCGCCCAGGCTGCCGAGCACGGCGGTGACCTCGTGGGTGCGCGGTCGCACCTCGAGCGCGCGCTGGTGCTGCAAAGCGCGAGTGCGATCGCGGTGGAGCGCGGCGATCTGCGGTTCGCGCTGGCCCGCGTGCTGCTGACGGCGGACCGGCCGCGCGCACTCGCGCTGGCCGAGCAGGCCGAGGCCGAATACCGAGAGGCCGGGATGCGTGCCGCCAAGAGCGCCACTGGGCTGCAGCGATGGCGCGAGCAGCACGAATGACGCCGCGAACGCGCGCGGTGGGCCACTTTTTTCGATCTGCCCGACTCATCGTGCACGATCCGCGCATGCAATCCGACCGACGCGCGCTTCGCAGCATGGACCCCGCCGAGGCCATCCGGCTCTTTCTGGCCTGCAACGCCACCGACGTGGGGATGCGTGCTGCGGTGGTCTCGGACGACGACGGAACGCTCATGGGCGGCGTCGGTGACGGCGATCTCGCCGCCCTCGCGCAAGCGGGGTCCACGGCGATCAACGTCCGCGACAAGCTCGAACTCAAGCGCTCGATCGGCGCACCGGGCCTCGATCCGTGGGACTTGCACGTCGTCCGCCTCGGGGTCGGCGCCCGCGCCTTCGTGATCACCTCGCTCGGGGCACCACTCGCTGCGGCCGGCCGCTTGGGTGCCGCGCTAGGGCGCATCTTGCCGCGATAGATCGGCGCCACTCGTACCGCGCCACGTCGGCCGGCATGATCGGCACGATCGGCCCGCTCGCCCCCCTTCGCGAGCGTGTGGGCGGACGTCGTTCCTCGCGTCACGTGTGGTGCATGCGTCTACCGAATTCGCAGGTGCGTTGATCCCCAGAGCACGAGCGTGGCGTACGGCCCCGCAGACGAACGACGTGGGTGTCCCGTCGTCGCGCGTGACTCATGCAGACCAAGCGTTACTCTCCCGAGCCCGACGATGAACTGCCCATGCGGTGGGCAGACGGTTCGACCTTACGGCCCGGCCAGACGCTGCCACCGCCGCCGGCCTTCGGCACGGTGCTGCCAGCGCCTGCGCCGCTGTCGCGGCCGAGGTCCATGCTGCGCGGTGCGTGGATCGGCGCGGCCGCCGGCAGCGTTGCGCTCACCGTCGTTGTGCTGGCGTCGCGCCGCGCCGATTCAACATCCGGGCCCACGGACATCGCCGTCGCGGCACCGCAGTCACCCTCGGGCGCGGCGGCGGTGGACGCGAACCCCGTGGTCGCGGCCGCGCCACCGCCGGCGTCATGCCCGGCTGGGATGGCGCTCATTCCCGGTGGCAAGTTCTTCATGGGCACCGATGCCGACGACGTGGTCTTGCAGACCGCACGCCCCGCACACAACGCCGAGGTCGCGGCGTTCTGCATCGATCTCCGAGAGGTGAGCCTGGGCGACTACCGCCAGTGCTCGGCCAAGGGTGAGTGCAAGCGGGCGTTTCGCGGCAGCGAGTGGCCACAAGGCCAGACACCCACAGCCGATTGGACGGCACAAAAGCTGGCCCACTCGACGCTGTGCAACGAGAGCCGCGATGATCGTGAGGCCCACCCGGTCAACTGCGTCGACTGGCAGCAAGCCAAGCACTATTGCGAGTGGCGCGGCGCGGCCTTGCCCAGCGAAGCGCAGTGGGAATTCGCCGCCCGGGGTTCCGATGGCCGGATCTACTCGTGGGGCGATGCGTTGCCGTCGAGCGCCCACATGAATGGCGCCGGTCCTGAGTATGTCGCGTGGCGCGTGGCGCAGGGGCTGCCGGCGCACGCAGTCCTGTATGGACAAGACGACGGCTTCGTCGGCACAGCGCCCACCGGCAGTCTCCCCGACGGCGCGACCCAGCACGGCTTGTTCGACATGGCTGGCAACGTGTTCGAGTGGACCGCCGACGAGTTCCGTCCCTACCCAAGCTCGAGCGCCGAGGCGGTCGTCGACGCCGGACCTACCCGCCGGGTGATCCGTGGCGGCGCGTTCAACAGCTATCAACCGCAATTTGCCGATCCGGCCCTGCGTTTTCCGCAGGCCCAAGACGCCCACACCCACGGCATCGGATTTCGCTGCGTGTCCACGCCGCGCTAGTCGACGCTCGCAGACCCCGAAGAAAGCAGTATCAACATGCAGTACGAACGATGGATCACCACGCTCGCGGCGCTTGGCACCTCCGCGCTGCTGGGCTGTGCGGGCCGCACACCGCAGACCCGCGAGGTCGAGCCGGCGACCGGACTCAGCCAGGTCGGCGCCGAGACTGGGCACGACGACCACGACGACCACGACCACGACCACGACCACGACCACGACCACGACCACGTGACGGACACTAGCGCCGACGGTGTGGCGCGGTCGGAGCCAGCTGCGGAGCCGACCGCCGCCATGGTCGCAGCGCCGACCGTCGAGTCCTCACCGCCGAGCGCACCGAGTTCGGTCGCCCAGGCCGGTGCACCGGCGCGGCAGCAGGTCGCGCCCGCGCGAAAGGCCAAGGCCAAGCCCAAATCCAAGACCGGGCGCCGCGCCAACGCCAAGGGCGGCGAGGCTGCGTGTGGCGAGGGCACCTGCGGCTAGGAGCCAGACCCCGTAGAGGGTCTGGCTCCTCCGTGCCCGCGTCCGTGCCCGACGCCTTTAGTCCTCTGGCTCGTAGCCCAGGTTTGGCGCGAGCCAACGCTCGATCTCCGCGACACTCTGGCCCTTGCGCCGCGCGTAGTCCTCGACCTGGTCGAGGCCGATGCGGCCGACTGTGAAGTAGCGCGCCGCGGGATGTGCGAAGTACATGCCGCTGACGCTCGCGGCCGGGGACATTGCGAAGCTCTCGGTGAGCGACATGCCGATCTCGGGCGCGTCGAGCAGCGCGAACAGCTTTTCCTTCTCGGTGTGATCGGGACACGCGGGGTACCCGAAGGCCGGGCGGATGCCGCGGTACTGCTCGTCGATCAACGCGTCGTTGCCGAGCTGCTCGGCGCGACCGTAGCCCCACTCGCGGCGGGCCCGCTCGTGCAGCATCTCGGCGAAGGCCTCGGCGAGGCGGTCGGCGAGCGCCTTGACGATGATCGCGCTGTAGTCGTCGAGCCCAGCCTCGTAGTGCTTGGCCAGGGTCTCGGCACCAAGCCCGGAGGTCACGGCAAAGGCGCCCACATGGTCGGCCAGCTCGGTCCGCCGCGGGGCCACGAAATCGGCGAGGCACAGGTAGGCCTCGTCGCTGGCGCGGTGCTGCTGCTGGCGCAGCATCGGAAATCGCATCAACTCCTGGTTGCGCGCCTCGTCGCTGAACAATACGACGTCATCCCCCACCGCGTTCGCAGGCCAGAAACCGTAGACCCCGCGCGCGCGCAAGCTGCCGTCGGCGATGATCCGATCGAGCATAGCCCGGCCGTGCTCGAACAGCTCGCGGGCCGCGGGGCCGTACTTGGGGTGCTCGAGGATCTGCGGGTAGCGACCACGCAGCTCCCACGCGGTAAAGAAAAAGGTCCAGTCGATGTAGCGCACGAGCTCGGCGACCGGGACCTCCACCGTCCGACGGCCAAAAAACTCGGGCGTCGCGATATCCTCGGCGCGCCAGGTGATGGGCATCGCGCCACGCCGAGCCTGACCGATCGGCACCAGCGGACGGGCATTTTTGTTCGCGTGGATCTCGCGCAGGCGGCCCTGCTCCTCGCGCGTGCGAGCATCGAGCTCCACGCGCCGTTCCGGATCGAGCAGCCGCCCGACCACGTCGGTGACGCGCGACGCGTCCTGCACGTGCACGGTGATCCCTTCGTAGCGCGGCGCGATCTTCACCGCGGTGTGCTGGCGGCTCGTGGTCGCGCCACCGATCAGCAGCGGCAGCGTAAACCCCTGCCGCTTCATCTCGCTGGCCAGATGCACCATCTCGTCGAGCGACGGCGTGATCAGTCCCGACAACCCGATGATGTCGCACTCCCTCGCCCGAGCCGTGTCGAGGATCTTCTGCGGAGGCACCATCACCCCGAGGTCGACGACGTCGTAGTTGGTGCACCCGAGCACGACGCCGACGATGTTCTTGCAGATGTCGTGGACATCACCCTTGACCGTGGCGAGCAGCACGCGACCGCGATGCGACGCCGCGCCTGCGGCCTTGCCCGCCGCCATGAACGGCTCGAGGTAGGCGACCGCACGCTTCATGGCGCGCGCCGACTTCACGACCTGAGGCAAGAACATCTTGCCGGCGCCGAACAGGTCACCCACCACCTTCATCCCGTCCATCAGCGGCCCTTCGATCACGTCCAGTGGCCGCGGCAGCTCGGCGCGGGCCTCCTCGGTGTCGGCCTCGATGAAGTCGACGACCCCGTGGACCAGCGCGTGTACGAGCCGCTCACGGACCGGGCGCTCGCGCCAGGAGGTGTCGAGGACCTTCTTGGTGCCCGAGCCCCGGATGTTCTCCGCCAGCGCGACCAAGCGCTCGGTGGCGTCGGGACGGCGATTGAGAATCACGTCCTCGACGTGCTCGAGCAGCTCGGGCGCGATGTCCTCGTACACCACCAGCTGGCTGGCGTTGACGATGCCCATGTCGAGCCCGGCCTTGATCGCATGGAACAAGAAGGCCGAGTGCATCGCCTCGCGCACGCGGTCATTGCCGCGAAACGCAAACGAGAGGTTGCTGATTCCGCCACTGGTCCGCGCCCCTGGGCAACGCTGCTTGATCGTGCGCAGGGCCTCGATGAAGTCGACCCCATAGTTCGAGTGCTCTTCGAGCCCGGTGGCGACGGCAAGCACGTTGGGATCGAACACGATGTCGCCGGGCTCGAAACCCGCGCGATCGAGCAGCAAGTGATACGCCCGCTCGCAGATCTCGACCTTGCGTGCTGCGGTGTCGGCCTGGCCCTGCTCGTCGAACGCCATCACCACCACGGCGGCGCCGTAGCTCTTGACCACGGCCGCCTTGGCCAGAAAGTCGGCCTCGCCCTCTTTGAGCGAGATCGAGTTGACCACGGCCTTGCCCTGCACGCACCGAAGTCCAGCCTCGATCACCGACCATTTCGAGCTATCGATCATGATCGGTACGCGCGAGATCTCGGGCTCGCTGGCAACGAGCTTGAGGAACCGCTCCATCGCCGCCTCGGAGTCCAGCATGCCCTCGTCCATGTTGACGTCGATCAGGTTGGCGCCGCCGCGGACCTGGTCGAGCGCAACCTCGAGCGCGGTGGTGTAGTCGCCGGACTTGATGAGGTTGGCGAAGCGCTTGCTGCCGGTGACGTTGGTGCGCTCACCGATCATGATGAAGTTCGCGCCGGCTTCGATGGTCAGCGGCTCGAGCCCCGAGAACCTCGCGATGTTACGGTCGATGACCGGGGTCTCGCGCGGCGCGATGTCGCGAACCGCGGCCGCGATGGCACGGATATGATCAGGCGTGGTGCCGCAGCACCCGCCCACGACGTTGACCAGGCCGGCCCGAGCAAACTCGGCCAGCGCCGCGGCCGTCTCGGGCGGGCTCTCGTCGTACTCGCCGAACGCGTTGGGCAACCCGGCGTTGGGGTAGCAGGTGATGTGCACCCCGGCGATGCGCGAGAGATCGGCGACGTAAGGGCGCATCTCATGGGCCCCCAGTGCGCAGTTGATACCGACCGAGATCGGCTTGGCATGCGCCACCGACACCCAGAACGCCTCGATCGTCTGACCCGAGAGCGTACGGCCGCTCTTGTCGGTGATCGTGACCGACAGCATCAGCGGCAGCTCGACGCCCTCGAGCGCGAATGCGTCGTGGATCGCCATGATGGCGGCCTTGAGGTTGAGCGTGTCGAACACGGTCTCGGCCAAGATCGCGTCGACGCCACCGACGATCAATCCGCGGGCTTGCTCGGTGTAGGCGGCGCGAACTTCGTCGAAACTCACGGCACGATAGGCCGGATCGTCGACTTTGGGCGATAGCGAGAGCGTCCGATTGGTCGGTCCGATGGCGCCCGCGACAAAACGCGGGCGCTCGGGCGTGGAGTAGGCGTCGGCAGCCGCTCGGGCGATGCGCGCGGCTTCGACGTTGAGTTCATACGCGAAGGCCTCGAGCTGATAGTCCGACTGGGCGATCGAGGTGGAACCAAACGTGTTGGTCTCGATGATGTCGGCGCCGGCCTCGAGATACGCCTCGTGGGCCGAGCGGATCACGTCCGGCCGCGTCAGACACAAGATGTCATGGTTGCCTTTGAGATCACAGGGATGCTCGGCCCATCGCGTGCCGCGGTAGTCGGCCTCGGTGAGCCGATACTGCTGCAGCAATGTGCCCATCGCACCGTCGAGGATCGCGATGCGCTGGGTCAGGAGGCGTTCGAGCGCGGAGCGGGATTGACGGGTAGTCAAGGTGGTGGTTCCGGTGAGATGTAGCAGGCGCTTGCTCAGGATCGTGGCGCGGCGGGCGACGTGGGTTTTCCCGCGGCAGCGCGCCCTCGGCGGGCGTGGGGCGCCGCGACGCTCGGGCGGCGGGCGAAGGCACAGATCACATCGAAGTAGGGCTTGCGACGCTCGCGGGCGGCAACGTCGCAGCGATCCACCTCGAAGCCCGCCGCGGCAAGCACCGCGGCCAGCCCTGCGGGCGCGAAACCCCGATTGAGGTGCTCGTAGGCATCGGCGAGTTCTTGGTGACGATGCTCGTCGAGCGTCACCAGCACCAGCGATCCGCCGGGGCGCAAGACGCGGAACCACTCGGCGATGCAGCGCTTGGGATCCTGCGCGTAGGTCAGCACCGAGAACGACAAGACCTGGTCGAAGCTGTTGTCCGGCACCTCGATCGCGTGCATGTCACCGCAGACGAATTCGACGTGGGCCAACTGGCCAAGTCGGGCCGAAGCCGCATCGATCACCTTGGCGCTGCGGTCGAGACACACGTAGCGCCGCGCCCGAGGCGCCAGCAGCTGCGCGATCACACCATCACCTGACCCCACATCGAGCACATCGCCCAGGTGCATGAGCCCCACGAACGCGCGTGCCGTCGCCTCCCAGGTCCGACCTGGTGAGTAATGATGCTCCATCTGCCCGGCCACGGCATCGGCCCAGTGCGTTGCGCCCAGGCGCGAAGCCACGACCTCTTCGCAGCGCTCGGCATCATCGGCGAGCACGGCATCGGTGAGCTGCGCCGCGATCGCGCGCCAGGCCGCCAGCGCACTCTCGGAGAGTCGCGCCGCGTCCATGCGATAGAACGTCGAGGTGCCCACGCGACGATCGCGAATGAGCCCGGCGTCCTTGAGCTTGCCCAGATGGGTCGACACGCGGGGCTGAGGCACCGCTGTGATCCGGGTCAACTCGGCCACCGATAGCTCGTGGGTCTCGAGCAGACACATCAGGCGCATGCGAGTCACGTCGGCATAAAGGCCGAGCAAACTACTGGTGGTGTTCAGGTCGGACACGCCGTCGTTCTATCCGTGTATCAGGATTGGAAGATAATAGGCCCATAGGCCTGCCCAGGCAAGCCGCGGCGTGTTCTACTGGAAGGTGGCGTGGTCAGGGCAACGCGACACGGCGGGAGACTGAGGCTTGTGGTCTTGCTGGCCGGGCTGGCGGTGGCGACGCAGGCTCGAGCCGAGGTCGTGATGCGCGCGCCCGCGGGCTGGGAGCTCGACCGCGACGGCGCGGCGCAGGCCCGCGCGCGCGCGTGGCTGAGCGCGCGTACCGACGCGCGGATCGTGCTCGTCTACACCCCGATTGCACGCGACGCGTTCGCGGAGACGCTCGCGTTGGTCGAGCTCGACGGCGCCTTCCAGATCGCCGCACCCGCCGCGCAAGAGCTGGCTCGGGCATTGTCGGGCCTGCCGGGGTTCGATGTGAACACCGCGGTGTGGTCGCGCGCCGTGCTCGAGGACGGCACACCGCGGCTGCGGACGACCTGGGAGCACGAGCAGCTCGCGTACCGTGCCGAGCTGGTGCCCAGTGGCGCGACCCGGACGGTGTTGCTTCAGGCCACACTCGTGCGCGAGGCCTCGCTGTACGTACGCACCTTCGAGGAGACGACCGCGAGCATCGCGGGTGCAGCGCTGCCTAAGCCGCCGTTCGACCGCAGTGCCTGGCGCACGCCGAGGATCTTGATCGGTGGTCTGGTGGTCGCGGCGATCGCCGGCCTGGCCCTGTGGCGTCGACCGTTGGGCGCAAGTGCCTCCGTCATCGGTCGCATCGTCGCGGCGGCTTGCGTCGTCGCGGCTGCCATCGCGGCCGGGCTCACGCTGGACACCACCGCTGCGCAGGACGAACAGCTACGCCTCGCCGGACTGACCGCCCGCACGCTCGCCGGCGAGGTCGTCACCTACGGACTGACCGCCGCCGTGGTCACGTGGGCCTTGGGCATGTGGCTTGGGGGGCGCGAGCGGCCGATCGCAAGTGCACCGCAGCGTGGCGCGTTTGCGGATCGTTCGGGCGCATCGCTGGTTTCGGTTCCGATCCTGCCCAAGGTGCCTGCTGGCGCGGCCGCGCCCAAGCGACGTCATCCCGATGGTCCCAGCCGCCTCGAGCGGGTGACCTCACCACCCGGCGGCGGATTGGAGCCCGTCGATCCCGTGGATCCGACGTCAGCCCAGTGAGGGGATCTTCGGATGGTCGGCAAGCCCGTGGGCTGCTAGCATCCTCCACCGTCCGGGCACGCGTTGAAGGCCGAGAGCGAACGACCTCACAGACCGCCTCGGGCCGTCCGTGCTCAACCCGAGCCGCGCAGGCACTCGATGCTGCTGGTGCTGTGGCTGGTGTCGCTGGCCGCCGGCCTGGTGTTCTGGACCGAGGGTCCGACCTGGGCGGTATGGGTCGGACGCACCGGCGTGATCACCTTCGTCGCTCTGGTGGCGTGGTGGGCACTGACGGGGTTTTCCGGCTACGAACACCGCACGGGTCTGCGGATCGTCCGTCGCGCCGGTGCCCCCAAGCACTCGATCGCGCGAGCCCTGCTCGCGTTGGCCGGTGCGGCGATCGGCCTGACGTTGATGTACTTGGGCGTTCACAGCGCGCCTGTGGTCATCGCGACAGCGCTCTCCGGGGCCGCGGCGATGGTGTTGTTGGTGTTCCGCCGCTTCGCGGTGTCCGCGAGCCTGTCGATCGTCGGCATCGCGATCGGTGTCGCCGCCCTGATCGTGGTGCAGTCGGTCGCGACTGGATTTCAGCACGAGTTCGAGCGACGGGTGCTCGGGGTCTACTCCCACATCAATCTGACGCGGGTCCCCGGCCTCGACGAGTACCGCCGGTTCGAGGCCTACCTGCGGACCGTCGACGGGGTGATCGGGGCCAGCCCGTTTGGGTACTGCGTGATGGCCCTGGCACCGCAATCGCTGGCGGGCGACGACCGGGAATTGCGGCGCGCCAGTGTGCTGGTCAAAGGCATCGACCCGGCAACCGCGCACGAAGTGATCGACCTCGACGCTCACCTCGACGCTGGCGGCGGACCCGACGTCGAGATTGCGGCGCTCACCACCGACCTCGAGCTGCAGCCGATGCCGGATCGGCCCGACGCCAAGTTACCCGAGGTCATCGCCTCGACCCCGGATCCGCGAGGTGACGGCTGGTATGGCCGGGCTTTGGCGAACTGGAGGGCGCTGCCGGACATCGCCAAGTATGGCCACAGCCGCACCACCGCGTGGGACGTCGACGATGACCCCTGGCCCGACGACGAGACTCACGCCGTCACGTCGAGCGCCGACACCCTCCCGACGATGTTCGTGGGCGTTGCGCTCGCGCGCGACCTCGGGCTGACACTCGGTGACATCGTGACGATGGTGGATCCCGGCGCGAGCTTCGACGACACCGAGGTCCCCGAGTTTCGCCGCTATCGCATCGCCGGGGTCTTTCGCGCGGGATTCCAAGAGTTCGACAAGCGCCTGGTGTACGTGCATTTGCGCGAGATGCAGTGGTTCAAATACCGCGGCAAAGACAGCGTGTCCGGCATCGATCTGCGTCTCGCCGATCCCTACGACGCCCCGCGGGTCGAGGCTGCCCTGCAGGCGACGATCGGAGGCGACAAGTACTCGATCCTCGAGTGGCAGAAACTCAACGCCAACCTGTTCCAGTCGATTCGCACCCAGAAGTCGATCCTCACGGTGATCCTCAGCCTCGTCAGCGCGGTTGCCGGTTTCAACGTGCTCGCCGCGCTGTGGACGATGGTCGTGCGACGCACCGCCGAGATCGCGATCTTGATGTCGATGGGTGCGACGGAATCCGGGGTCGCCCGCATCTTCCAGTTCTCGGGCATGACGTTGGGAGCGGTGGGCTCGCTCGCGGGTGTCGGCTTTGGCCTGGTGCTGTGTCTGCTGGTGCAGTTCTACGGCTACACGCTCGACCCTGAGGTCTACTTCATCGAGCGTTTGCCGGTCGAGTTCAGCCTCGAGCAGATCGGGGCCGTGATGGTGCTGACCATGGGCATCTCGTTCGTCGCGACGATTCCGCCCTCGCTCCGGGCCGCGAAGCTACGCCCGGTCGAGGGCCTGCGCTACGAGTGAGCGCGGGTCGTACGGAAGCGACGCGCGTTCGCCTGTGCTAGGTTTCCCGCAGTGACTCCCATACCCATGACCGTGTGGTCCGACTACGTCTGACCGTGGTGCTACATCGGCCTCGGTGAGGTCGACACGCTGAAGCGAGAGTTCGAGATCGTCATCGACTGGCAGCCGTTCTTGCTGCGCCCCGAGACCCCACCCGAGGGCTCGCCGCTGCCCGAGCGTATCCGGGCCTCGCTCGGCAGGCCCGACAATCCGCTGTTCGCCCGGGCCAAGACCCTGGGGCTGACGCTACGCATCCGTGACGTCATTCCCAGCACGCGCCGGGCCCACGAGTGTGCCGAGTACGCGCGCGCCCACGACAAACTGCAGGCCTTCCACCGCGGTGTGCTCGAGCGCTACTGGTCGCACGGGGAAGACATCCACGACTGGGCGGTACTCGGCGCCGTTGCGACCGCGGTGGGCCTCGACGCCGCACAGATGCAGGCCGAAGTCGACGCCGGCCAGTGGCGTGCGACGACGGACGCGGCGCTTGCCGGCGCAGCGCAGGTCGGGGTGCGCGCCGTGCCGACGTTCCTGGTCGCCGACCGCATCGCACTGAGCGGCGCGCAGGAGGCGGAGGTCTTCCGGCAAGCGTTTGCGCGGCTCGCCACGCCCGAGTGACTGGCCGGCCCTTCTCCCGCAAAGACCCGCACCGTCGGACGCGCGCCCGTGCTACGTCCGCTCACCCCCATGAGCAACGACGCCCACGCGACGCCCACGGCTGCTCGACTCGCGCCGCTCTACGACGAGGCGATCGCGACGCCCACCCATGCCGAGCGCGCGCGGACCCTGGCGGCACAGTGCAAGACCGGCACGCTCGGCACGCTCGCAATGGAGCCGCCGGGCTACCCCTATGGGTCGTTCGTCACGGTGGCGTTCGACGGCGGGCACCCGGTGTTCCTCATCAGCGAGCTTGCGGAACACACCAGGAACCTCCACGCCGATCCACGGGCGTCGCTGATGGTCGCCGAGGGTGGCGCCATCGATCCGCTGGCCAACGGGCGCGTCACGCTGCTGGGCGAGTGCACGCGGCTCACCGATCGCACGACCGCCGCGGCGGCGTACCTCGAGCGTCATCCCAACGCGGCGTACTATGCCGAGTTCCGCGACTTCGCCTATTGGCGGATCGAGGTCAGCGCAGTGCGCTACATCGGCGGCTACGGCCGCATGTCGTGGGTCGACGCCGCCGACTGGCTGGCGGCCGAGCCCGATCCGCTGGCTGCAGACGCGGCGGGGATCCTCGCGCACATGAATGCCGACCACGCCGACGCGCTACCGCTGTACTGCCGCGCGTTCTCGCGGGGCATCGCAGTCACCGAGGCGGTGATGACCGGAATCGATCGGTACGGCTTCGAGATGTCGGCGTCGACGCCCGACGGCCCGCGGCCGATTCGTGTCGCGTTTCCGGCGGCGATCCGCACACCGACCGACGCACGCGGCGTGCTCGTGGCGCTGCTGCACGAGGCCCGCGCCAAGCTCGGCACAGCGTAGCGCGGCACCGTCGAGGCGTCCTACCGCCGGTTCGTATCGGCACGGCGTTTGGCGGCGCCCGCTACATCATCGTGCTGCGTGGGTGGTGCCGGACAGCAGCTCGAGCACGCCCTGCGCCACGCCGGTCGCCGACGCCGGGTTTTGCCCGGTCACCAGCCGCTCGCTGACCACCACATGCGGCTGCCAGTTCGCGGCCGGCACGTGCGTGGCGCCCTTGGCGGTCAGCGCGTCGGCGAGCAGAAATGGCACGATCTCGGCGAGCCCGACGGCGCGCTCCTCGTCGTTGGTGAAGGCCGCCACGCGCTTGCCCTCGACCAGCGGCCTGCCGTTGGCAAGTGTCACGCCGAGCAAGCCGGCGGGGCCGTGGCACACCGCTGCGACCACGCCGCCGCGATCGTAGACCGCGCCGGCGATGCGTGCGAGCCCGGTCGCGTCGCGGAAATCCCACATGGTGCCGTGGCCGCCGGCGAAGAACACAGCGTCGTAGTTGCCGCTGTCGATCTCGCTGGGCGCGGCCGTGGTCTGCAAGCGCGCCATGAAGGTCGGATCATCGAGGTACTTGGCGTTGATCGGATCCTTGCGATCGACGCCATCGAGCGGCGCCGCGCCGCCCTGGACCGACACGAAGTCGATCGTCGCGCCAGACTTCGTCAGCTCGTCGAACGGGTGGGTGATCTCGGAGAGGTAGGCGCCGGTGGGCTTGCCGCCGGGACCGATGCTCGCGTGGCTGGTGAGGACGAAGAGGATGCGCTTGTTCATGACGGGATGCCTTGGTTCTGCTCGGGGTTGGGACCAACGAGGGATGCACCCATTCGGCCCACCGCGGTAGTTCCATCGATGCGTCTATCACTTCCTCGTCGAGCGTGACCTCGCCGACGGCGCGCTGGTCGAGGTGCTGCCGCAGTTCGCCGGGCAGGCTCGCCGGTTCTCGCTGGTCTATCCCAAGGGCAGCGCGACGACAGGCGCCCGCAATGCGCCCGCCACACCTCCGGCTCGCAGCGTCGACGGCTCGGGCAGATCCTGCTAGCGTTCACCCATGGATGTTTGCACGCGGGTCGATTCGGGGTGGTGGCGCGTGATGTGCTCGGCGATGGTGCTCGTCGCGTGCGGTCCCGACGCGTCGAGCAGCAGCGAGGCCGGCGGCATCGGGAGCAGCGAGAGTGGGGGCGCCGACGGGACCTCGCAGGGCTCGACCGGGGGCCACGGATCGCACGACAGTGGCAGTGCGGAAAGTGGCAGCTCGTCGGAGAGCGGCGGCACGCCCATCGGTTGCAATAGCCCCGCGCCCGACGCGTGGGGTGGCTACAACCTCGACCTCGGCGACTTCCCCGGCGCCGACGGCGACTCCGTGGATCTCACGATCGACTGCACGATCCTCAACGTGACCGTCAACGCGGCCACGCAGCAGATCGAACACGACCTCGAGTGCCTCGACGACGCGGGTATCGCCCACGCGATCGGGTTCGACGTGGCGGTCTCCCATGACGGACCCGACGGGCTCGCGGCGCTGGTGGAGCTCCCCGCCCAGCTGCGTGTCGTCGGCGTCGCTAACTTCGGCGGCGTGATCGACGGAGCGGCGGCCGGTACGCTCGCCGCCCAGAACATCGCGCTGGTCGGTGACGATGGCGAGGTTTACGCGTTCGTCGTCGACTCCTATGAGGTCGTGCCCAGCGTCTTCGCGCCGATCACCATCGAGATCGATCGCGA
>CANLQR010000147.1 GCA_947492135.1 Deltaproteobacteria bacterium
CCCAGGTCGAGGTCGAAAGCATCATCGGCACCGCCGCTGGAGACCAGGTACTTCGCGTCGAAACCGCCACCGAACGCCTCGAACGAGTCATCCGATCCCATGTGGGCCTGGATGTGATCGACGGTCGTACCGGTGCCACAGGCATAGAACGTGAAGGCGTTGAGCTCGTTGTCGACCACCAGCTCGAAGCCGGCCCACTCGACCCGCACGTACTGCAGCGTGCCGCAGTTGTGCGCCGGGTCGGTGCCACCGTAGCTCGGTGGATCGGCGAAGCCCTCGGCGAGGCCCACGCCGTTGGGGAGGTTGACCTCGGCGAGCCCAAGCAGCACGACGCCGCCCCAGTCCTGGCGGGCGCGCTCGCCCACCGGCTGCGCGGAGGTGAAAATGATCGGCGCGTCGGCGGTGCCCGCGGCGTTGATGGAGGCGTCGGTGTCGATCACCAGCGCGCTGCCGTTCTGGCCGACCACGGTCGTGCCGGGCTCGAGCGACAGCACTGCCCCACGAACGTAGGTCTCCCCGGTCAGCACCCAGACCGTGTCGCAGGTCAGCAGGGTGTCCTCGGTGATCTCGGTGTCCAGCGGCATGCGCGGCGCGTTGGCGTCATCGCCGTCGGCGCACCCCTCAGGGGTGGTGTCGGTGGCATCGGTGTCCGATGGATCGGTGTCCGTCGTGTCCGGATCCGTGGACATCGTCGTCATCGTCGTGGTCATCGTTGCGCTGGCATCCGTGGGGTTCGTGGTCGGATCGCCCGTCGGATCGGTCGCACCCGTCGGGTCCGTGGTCTCGGCGCCGGTGTCATCCGCGTTGGTCTCGTTGTCGCCAGCGTCCGTACAGCCGAGGATCGAGACAGGCAGGGAAAGGAAGAGGGTAATCTTGGCAAGCCGTTGCATTGAAGGCTCCTTGTGCCGGCGGGAAGGTGGCCGCCGTCGGGAGGAGGTATGCACGGCCTCCGTCACAGCCAAGCGTCAGACGGCTGAACTCTGGGTCACACTTTTCACCCGTGTCACGCTCACGTGACCGTCAGACGGCGATTGGGCGCCGCGGCGAGCGGCTAGAGTTCGTACGAAAGCCCCAACAGGATCGTCGCGCCGCGATAGACCTCATAGTTCGTGCGGCGGTCGGGACCCTGGCTCCACCGGATCGGCCAGTTCAGCAGGTTCTGCAGCTGAAGGACCCCGCCCAACCCCTTGTAGATGCGCTGACGGCCGACGAAGTCGAGTTGATGAATCGCTTCCGCGTAGATGTCGGGATCACCCGAGCCGCCGACAAACGCGATGTTGCGCGCCACCGCGTTGTAGAGCAACCGCAGACCGGTGCCGCTCTTCTTGTTGTCATAGTCGAGGTAAGCATTGACGACGAACGGCGCCTGTCCTTGCAGCGGACGAATCCGCGAGGTCGACACATCGATCGCGTCCATCGCATCGCAGTCGGGGTCCGAGATGTCGCAGTTGTTCTGCAGGTACACCCGCGAGAACACATACGCGAAGTTGAGCCCCACCGAGTAGTTGCTCAGCCTCTTCCACATGAACTCGAGGTTCTTGCGGAGCTCGAACTCGGCGCCGACGTTGTAGGCGAGCCGCGCGTTCTGAAACGAAACGATCCGGCCGATGCCGCTTTGCATCGTGCGCTCGATCGGGCTGTCGAAGTACTTTCCGAACACCGAGACCGCGACGACTTCCTCGGCGCTCGGGAACCACTCCCAGCGAACATCGCCGTTCCAGATCTTCGCCGAGGTGAGTCCAGGCTGCCCCAAGACGCTGAATCCGCCGACGAAGTCAGTGAACAAGAACGGCGCGACCTCGCGGAATTCCGGCCGTGCGACGGTCTGAGTCGCGCTGATCCGCACGTTCATCTTTTCGGTGGCCGGGAAGATCAGCGAGGCCGCAGGCAACACGTTGTTGTTGCGGATCTTGGTGGTGTTTTCCTCGTCGACGGTGCCAGTGAACTGGTCGTACGGGCCCACGTACTGGCGGTTGGCCTCGAAGCGCGCGCCACCGGCAATCCTGAACCACCGCACGAACGGAAGCTCGAGCATCGCGTACGTTGCATAGATTTCCTGGTTCGCGCGGTAGTTGTCGATCTCCGAGGTGGTCTCGTTCAGCACGAACGGCGCGGTGCCACCATTGGCGGCCGAGCGGCCGTCGCCGATGTTCTTGTTGATCAGGATATTGCCGGTGCCGGAGGGCGCGGTGAGCCCTTGAGGAGTGATGAAGGTGAAGCGCCGAACATTGAAGCCGCGCTGTTTGCCCTCGAGCCAGGCACCAACCTTGACCTTGCCATCGAGCTGACGCCACTGCTTGAAGGGCATCGTGAAGTTCACGCCACCGCTCTCGGTGTTGTCCTTGAGCCCCATGAACAGCAGGTTGGCGCCGCTGCTGCTGATCTGCCACGGCGCGTCGGGGTTGTCGGCCTCGCGCTGGTAGACCATGTCGCGGATGCCGGGGTCGTCGCGACGTGCCTGGGCGAATGACCCGAACCAGTCGAACTTGAGGTTCTTCGCGGCGGGAAATTCATGCACGCCGCCCAGCCGGGTGAACAGCACCGAGCGCATCGCGTAGCGCAGTCGAGTGGTCAGCAACGGACCGTTCTCGGTGAACCCCTCGAGCTGACGGACCTCGTCATCGGCGTCGCGCGAGTAGAACGCCGACGCCGCCAGCTTGTGGCGCTTGTTGGCCTCGTACTTCACCAGCCCGATGGTCGACCACTGGACGTTGTTGATCGTTCGCGGGCCCTCGAGCTTGGTCTCGGGGGTGCCGGTGATGCCATCGACGACGCCGTCGCCATCGGAATCCTCGGGCTGATACCAGGTCCAGGTTTCCCTGAGGTTCTGGTGGGTGTTGCGGTAGCCCGCCGAGACCAGGACCCCGAGCTTGCCTCCGTCATGAGGGACGAAACCGTAGCCGAGCGTGGCGGTGCCCAGCGCGTTGGGTGGACCGATGCGACCGTGGCGAACCCGGGTGTCGGTGAACAACGACTCGCCAAAACGCTCGACCTGCTTGGGGGTCCAGACCCGCTGGAAGTTCTCGTCCTGTGCGCCCAGAGAGGCGGGGTTCGAGGTCGGAATTTCCCCGGGCAGGCCACGAGGCAGGTTGCCGAGGGCAAACCCATCGGCGGAAAAACCACCCGAATGCACGATCGGCCGGAACGTGGTCGAGGTGTTCGCGCCCACACGAAGGCCAAGCTCGAACAGCAGCTTCTTGGGGATCTCGCGACTCTCGAGCTGCACCGATCCTCCGGCAAAGTCGCCGGGAACATCGGGGGTAAAGGTCTTCTGCACGTTGATGGCCGACAACGCCCCCGACGGGAAGATATCCAGCGGAACGGTGCGAATGTCCGGTTCGGGAGAGGGGATTCGCGCACCGTCGAACAGCGTGTTTCCATAGCGATGGCCGAGACCACGCACGAACAAGTACTTGCCCTCGATGACGGTGGCGCCAACGATGCGCGTGGCCACCGACGCGGTCGATCCCGAGCCCGATTTTTGGATCGAATCGCGGCTCAGGATGTCGCGCGACGCCACCGACTCCTTGCGTTGTTGCAGCCGCGCGCCTTCGCTGTCGCGATTCATCTCGGCCTTGACCGCCACCACCTGACCGGCGCCGGCGAGCGGTTGAAGCTCGGAATTCAGGGTTTCATCGGTGCCCTTGGCGACGATGACACCCGAGACTCGTCGCGGCTCATTGGCGTCGGAGCGCAGTCGGATCTCGTACGTACCCGGCGGCAGCTCGAGCGCGTAGTTGCCCTCGAGATCGGTCTTGGTCTTGTAGGGCGTTCCGATGGCCTCGACGTACGCGCCGATCAACGGCTGACCCGTCGTGGCGTCCTTGAGCTTGCCGCGGACCATGCCCGAGTCGCCCTTGACGTCGACGGTCTTGACCTCGAGTTCCTTGGCGAGAGCCTCTTTGTCTTCGGTCAGATCAACGACGTCGAAGCCGCCATCCCACGGTTCATCGTCGGAGGGCGCGACCACCGGGGTTTTCTTCGGCGGCGTGGCCGGCGGGGTCTCGGCCGGCGGCGTCTCGGCCGGCGGTGTGGTGCCAGGCGGTGTGGTGCCAGGCGGTGTGGTACCAGGCGGCGTGGCGCCAGGCGGCGCTGGTTCGTTCACCGCAGCAGGCCCGCTGTATCCGCGAGCGGCGGGTGCCGCGTGCCCGACAGCAGGCGCGAGCATGGGCAAGCCAAGGGCGAGCAAGACCACGGCGGCCCTACGGGTTTCGATGGTCATGTCGTTTGCGTTCCCAGCGGCGCAGCAGGGCCTACTCGAGCTTCTTCGTGATCATCACGACCGGCGCGGCGCCGGCTTGGCGGGCGAGATCCACGGCGGTCAGCACCGCGCCGTACTGCGCCTCGTCGGCGCCATCGAGATACAGCACGTTGTCGGGCCGAGCGTTGAACATCCGCCGCAGCCGCTCGGGGATCTCCTCGCGCTCGATCGTCACCGAGTTCACCTCGACCGTACCGTCGTCGAGCACCGCGAGTACCAACGGCTGATCGAGATCATTGGCCTGATCGAGCTGCTCATCGGTGTCGTCCTTGGGTGGCAGACGTACGTTGAACGCCTCGGTCATCACCGGTGCGAGGACCATGAAGATGATGAGCAGCACGAGCACCACGTCGACCAGCGGGGTGACGTTCATCTCCGGGCTGATCTTGGCGCGCGATCCTCCGAGATTCATTCCCATGGTGTCAGCCCTCCTCGGACCACTCGCGGGCGACGCCCACGGCCAGCGAGACCCCACCAAAGCCGATCTGCTGGGTTTCGCGGAAGAACTCGCGCATCACCCGATACGGTAGGGTCGCATCGCCTCGCAGCATGACGCGGCGGCGCGGATTGGTGGCAAACGCCTCGCGCAGCTGGACCAGGCACTGCGCCTGCGTCATGTCGGATTTCTCGAAGCTGCAGGCCTCGTTGCGGTCGATCGTGATCGACAGCGGCTCGACGTCGTCGGTGTTCTTGTCGGCTGCAGTGACCTTGACCATCTCGATGGTCTTGCCGTCCTGCATGTTGGGGATGATGACCATGAAGATGATCAGCAGCACCAAGACCACGTCGACCAGCGGGGTGACGTTGATCGTCGGGACGAGGCCGCGCTTGCGGCCCCCGCCGGTGCTAAGCTGAACGCCCACCGGCCCCCTCCAGGTAGTCGACCAGCTCGCTGGCCGCGTGCTGCATCATCATGTCGAACTTGTCGAAGCGCGCGGTCAGGTAGTTGAACGCCAGTACTGCTGCGATCGCGACGAACAACCCTACCGCGGTGACGATGAGCGCCTCGGCGATACCTGCCGAGACCGCACCGATGCCACCACCGCCCGAGGCTGCGATGCCCTGGAACGCCGTGATGATACCGATGACGGTTCCGAACAGACCGATGAAGGGCGCGGTCGACCCGGTCGACGCCAGGATGCCCATGCCCCGACGCGACTCGGCGCCGAGTTGCTCGAGTCTTCGGCCCAGCTCGCGACGGGCCATCTCGGTCGGGCCGACGGCCTCGTCCTTGCGGTTGGCGGTGTACGCCTCGAGCCCGAACCGCATCAGTCGCGGCAGCGGAGCATTGCTGTACTCGGCGCCTCGGCACAGATCGAGCAAGGTCTCGACGTCTCGATCCTCGAGCAGCGGTCGGGCCTTGGTCGCGAACCTCGACGACAGCTCTTGCGCCTTGCGCATCACCAGCAGCCGCTCGACGCAGACGACCAGACTCGCGAAACCCATGGCGACCAGAGAGACCGCGATGAGTCGGGCCAGAAAGCCCATCGATTGCCAGATTTCAACGAGAGAGAGTTCCATGGTCTTTTCGAGTCCTTGGTGCGCGCTAGCCCCCGGTGAGGGAGAACGGAAACGTGACGGTGTGCCAGACGGTGATCGCCTCGCCCGAGATCTTCGCGGGCTCGAACTTCCAGGTCTTGATCGCGGCGACGGCAGCCTTGACGAACAACTTCTCGGCGTCGCTGCGCTCTTCTTCGGTGGTCGCGCTCGATCGCTTGCTGAGGATCTTGGCGCCGCGCACGGATCCGTCGCGGTGAACGTGGATCTTCATCGACACCGAACCGGTGATGCCTTGATCGCGGAGCGACTCGGGATACTCGGGCTGCTTGTTGCTCGGGTCGGGCTTGGGCGCGCTCGCGTTCTCCGGCCGGTCGATCGGCTTGTCCGGATCGATGGGCTCGGCGACCGGCGCCTTGGGCTTGGGCTTGGGCGGATCGACCTTGGGCTTGGGCGGATCGACCTTGGGCTTGGGCGGCGTCTTGGGTGCCGTGGGCGTGCTGCCGGCGTTGTCACCCGTGCCTGAAGACGGCCCGTAGGTCTTGTCCGTGTCGGTCTCGGCCGCGGGTGCCTGCGGCTTGTCGACAGGTGGCTTGATCTTGGGCTTGGGCTTGGGCTTGGCCGTGACCTCGATCTTCGCGTTGGGCGGCGGCGGCGGCGGCGGCTCCTCTTGGACCTCCGGCGGCTCCTCCTCTACTGCGAAGTCCTTGAGTTCGGGTTCGAACTCGACGTCGACCGTCGCTTCGCTTCCCTGTTGCGAAAGCGCCAGGGCAATCGCAGCGCCGTAGATCGCCAGCGCGACGAGGATTGCACCACGCCGGCGCCTGCCGAAGAACAGCTTGTCGCTGCGAGGATCGAAGCCACCGAGCATTGGCGAGGTGAAGCTTGCAAGGCCAGCGTTGCCGCGGCGTGGCGTCAATGTGTCGAATGTGTCACGGGCACGGATGCAGCTCACGTGCGCGTGACGCCGCTGACCTCATTTCGTCACACGTTCGTGACTTTTGCTGTGGCGTCGCGAGATCCGCAACGCCGCGGCGTCGACGGTGCGACGAGGTTTCCTCGACGTTACCACGTCGTCACATCGAGCTGTGATCATCCAAGGCCAATGTCCGCAACCATTCTCGTCGTGGACGACGAGCCCGACATCGTCACCACCGTCGAGCACGCACTGCGTCGCGAGGGCTTTCGTACGCTCTCGGCGTTCAACGGTCGCGATGCGATCAAGCTCGCCTCCCGCGAGCCGGTACCTGATCTCATCTTGCTCGACTTGATGCTGCCGGATACCAACGGCACCGAGGTGTGCCGGATCTTGCGTGGCACCGCGGCGACCCGAGAAGTGCCGATCGTGATGCTGACCGCGCGTGACAGCGAGATCGACCGGGTCGTGGGTTTCGAGGTCGGCGCCGACGACTTCATCGGAAAACCCTTCAGCCTACGCGAGCTCGTGCTTCGCGTCCGGGCGATCCTGCGCCGAGTCCGAGCCACGACGTCGCTCGAGGGCCCGGCGGTCCTCGAGTTCGGTTGCCTGCGATTGGACGCGCAAGGCCATCAGGCGTGGGTCGATGGCAAGGAGATCATCCTGACCGCGCTCGAGTTCAAGCTCCTGCACACCTTCGTGGCCCGACGTGGTCGCGTGCAGACCCGCGAGATGCTGCTGAGTGAGGTGTGGGGCCACGTGCCGTCCATGCCGACGCGAACCGTCGACACCCACATCCAGCGGTTGCGCCAGAAGATCGGTGCAGCATCGGAGTATATCGAGACCTTGCGCGGAGTCGGCTATCGCTGCTGCGTCTCACCGTGATGAGGACAGACCGAGCGGACATCGTGGGCTGCGGACGCGCGTAGCGGCTCTGCTCGACCTCACGCGGGGTGAGGCTCACGTCCGTGGCTCGACGGCGCGACTTCGAGCGCGATACCCTTCGCGGGTGCGAATACTGGACGCGTTGGACAAGCTGACCTCTGGCCCGAAGGCCTGGATCGCGCTCCTACCCGGGTGGGGCCTGCTGGTGCTCGCGGTATGGCTGCCGCAGTCACTCGCGAGCAGCGGCTGGACGTTCCTCGCTGTGCTGGTCGGCCTGGTCATCACGGCCCTGTGGGTTGGGCTGCTGCTCGTGATCGGCTGGTCATTCACACGCGGGCTCATCGGCGCCGCGCTCGGCGTCGTCGAGATCGCGCTGATGCATGCGATCGGTACCAGCGAGTTCCAGGCGGCGCTAGCGCTGCAGCAGGGCCGCGCGCTCGACGGCGTCACGCTCGCCGAGGCACTCACGCAGCGCGAGGACGGGATCTGGGTGCGGCTCACGGACGCGCGCGTGCGCTCCGACGAGACCGAGGACATGCACTTCACCTCCGGTGGCGGGCGCAACTCGCAAGGTGGGGTCAACGCCACGCGCATCGAGACCGTCTCGGTCGCACCGGTCACGCTCGCATCGGCGGTGCCCCAAGAGGACCCCTTCATGCGCAGCACGCCCAGCGGCACGATGCCGCTGTGGGCCTGCGCCAGCAACTTGTTCACGCTGCGCGACTGGGACACGCAACGCCAGGCCGTGCGGGGTCGGCTCGCCCCGATGGAGGAGCACGTCCGCGACACCCTCGCCAAAGCGATCGGTCCGCGCTCGCGGGTGGAAATTCCCGGCGCCGGTGCGATGCCGGCGGCGCCTGGTGGGTTCGAGCAGACGATCCCGATCGAACACGGCGGCATGTCGCTGCCCGCAGAGCCGTGGTGCGTGCACCTCGACCCCGCGCTCGATGCCAATGCCGCGCGCGAGCTCGCGATGAGCAGCGTGCTCGCGATCGGTGGCACGGTGCCATTTTTCGTGGTGCTGTTCGCGTTCTTCATCGCACGCAGCCAACCCGAGGCGCCAAAGCGCCGCTAGGTTTTCGCGCGGACCACAGGCTCGTGCGCAGGTGATGTCCGGATCCAAGGCAACCCGGTTCCATTTTTCTACGTAGCCCCGGGCTTGGTCCTCACACCTGGGGTCCGTCGGCCGGTAGGCTACGGCCCATGCTGGCCTCGACCATACTGCGTGGGAGATCCCTGGGCCTCGCCTTGGCGACTTTGCCGGTCGCGTGCGGATCGGACGACGGATCGCGCCAGAGCGACACCGCCTACACCTCCGTGACGACCGCCAGCACGAACAGCGGCGAGAGCGACTCGACCGCGGGCGCCACGAGCTCGGCCTCGGGGACCCTCGAAGGCTCGAGCGGATCGGACTCTGTGGGCTCGGCCGAATCGGACGCGTCCGATGGCCCCGGCAGCTCGAGCGGGGCCCCCACCAGCGGCAACACCAGCGGCAACACCAGCGAGAGCACCGGCGGGCCAAACGTCTGCGACGGCGTCGGCAGCCGCGAGCTGATCCCGCCGCGCTCGTGCGACGGTCCCAGCGGCAACACCAGCACCGAGCTGCCACCCAACGGCTTGTTCTCCACGAGCTGGTTCGGCTGCTACCTCGGCGATGACGGCGAGATCGTGCAAGACCCGAGCGACAACTGCGAGTTCGCGTGCGGGCCCCAGGGCCTGTGCGACGCTGCGCAATCGGGACCCGAGTGTGAGGCCGAGCTGAAGTGGTTTGCCGCCGATGCCGATCGCTTCGGCTGCGGGGGCCGGGTCCTGGTGACGAACTGCGAGAACGGCAACGCCGTCGTGCTCGTCACGCTGGATCGCGGACCCAACTGCGGCGTCGAGATGGATTGCGCGACCCCGGTCCTGGACATGTCCCACGACGCGATGGTCTATCTGTTCGACGGCGGCATCTTCGGCGGCTGCGATCAGCAGGTGGTCGTGGTCACGCAGGTGGACGAGGCGACGCCGCTGGGCCCGGTATGAGCTCGGGACGGCGCGTCACGAAGATCGCGCCGCAGCTCACGCCGACTGATCGACCGCATCGAGCGCAGTCAAGACGTCGCGTAGCGACCGTGCCCACTGCTCGAGATCGTTGACGGTCGCGTCACGCAGGCCAGGCCCCGACGCGATCTGCTCGAGGGTCTCGCGGAGATTGTCGCGCGCGCGCGCGAGGCGGCTCTTGACCGTGCCCGGCGGGATGTCGAGCACGAGCGCCACGTCGTCGATGCCCATGCGCTCCCAATAGAAAAGCTCCACGGTCATCTGCAACGCCAGCGGCAGTCGCCGCAACGCCGCGAGCAACAGCTGTTGTTCTTGGCGCAGGGCGATGACACCGCTGGGCGCCGCGGAGGCACCCAAGTCGTGCACCGAGACATCTTCGGCGTCACGCTGCTTGTCGCGCGCACGCTCACGGTAGTGCAGCAGCAGCTGGTTGCGAGCGACGGCCAGCAGGAAGGTCTTGAACTGGGCGCGACCCTCGAACCGCGGCAGCGCCTCGACCAGGCCCAAGAACGTGCGCTGGATGAGGTCGTCGATATCGCCGTCGACCTTGTTGCGGAAGAATCGGTGGACGCTCTGGAAATGACGGCGCAGCAATCGGTTGCCCGCGGCGGCATCGCCGGTCCGCCAGGCCGCCAGCAGCTCGAAATCGGGCACATCGGACATCGCTTTTCGCGCTCTCGCCCCAAGGATGCCACATCAAAACGCGGCCGGCCCAGGGTGTTGGCGTTGCTGGTAGATTCGTCCACGTTGGGCAGTCTCACCCACGCGGACCAGGAGCAGGACGACGCGCTCGGGCTCGACGAACGCCTGTCGCTCGCGCGCATCGAGTCGACGATGTTTGGAGAACCGCCCGCGGCGGTCTGTGTCGATCGTTACGAGTTGCAAGAGCAGCTGGGCGCCGGTGGCATGGGAGTGGTCCACGCCGCGTGGGACCCCGAGCTGCGCCGGCGCGTCGCGATCAAGCTCGTGCAAGTCGGCGCCGTCGGCTCGACCGGAGCCTCGCGGCTGTTGCGAGAGGCCCAGGCGATCGCTCGCATCTCGCACCCCAACGTGATCCCGGTCCACGACGTTGGCACCTACGCTGCCAACGCCGACGAACAGCGCAGCGATCGGCGCAGCGTGTTCGTGGTGATGGAGCTGGTCGACGGACTCGATCTCGATCAGTTCCTGGCCATCAAGAAGCCGTCATGGTCCGCGGCGTTGGAGCTCTTTCTCGCCGCGGGGCATGGTCTCGCGGCGGCCCACGCCGCCGGAATCCTGCACCGCGACTTCAAACCCAGCAACGTGCTCGTGGGTGACGACGGTCGCGTACGCGTGCTCGACTTCGGCCTCGCCCAGCCGATCACCCGCGCACAGACCGACGATCCCTCGCAACCACGGGTGCCCTCGGGTATGGCTCCCGACGACTTGCACACGCGCACCGGCACGATGCTGGGGACGCCGTACTTCATGGCACCCGAGCAGCTTGCCGGCGTGGAAGCCGACGAACGCAGCGATCAATACTCGTTCGCCGTGGCGCTCTACATGGGTCTGTTCGGCCGCGGGCCGTTTGCCCGTGGCTCGGTAGATCAGCTGGCGCTCGCCAAGCGCCGGGGCGAAATCCTGCCGGTGCCCCCAGATTCCCCCGTACCCGACTGGCTGGCCAAGCAGGTGTGGCGGGGGCTTTCACCCAAAGCGGCCGATCGGTTCGCCTCGATGCAGGCGATGTTGCACGCCATCGAGGGTGGCCGTCGGCGACGACGCGACCTCGTGCGCGTGACGATCGGCAGCGCCGCCGTGCTCGCGGCCGTCGGCCTCGGGCTCGGGTTGGGCCGACTGCCGCAACCCGATGCGGCGCCGCTTGCTGTTCCTGACACCGCCGCCAAGACCGGGGTCGCGGCGGCCCAGCCCGACGCTGTCGTGGCGCCGCCAGTGCTCGGGTTCTTGCCCTTTGGTGGCGGCGTCAAGGGTGACCTGGCGTGGATCGCCGACGGACTGCCCAACCTGATGGCCGAGGAACTGCGCGATCGCGAGGGCTTGCGCGTGCTCTCGTACCACCAGCTCAAGCGGGCGATCGGCAGCACGCCCGAGTCGAACTGGCTCGGGGCGGCGGTCGATCGCGGCGCGAACCACATCATCTCCGGCGAGATCATCTCCGGCGAGCTGCTCCATACCGGGGACACGCTGGAGATCCACCTGCTCGTGCGCGACGTTGCCGGTACCACGCTGTTCGAGCGCCGCGTGCCCACCGATTCGCTCGCCTTGGCCGACGCCGCACGCATGCTGGCACGCGAGGTCGGCGGCACCATGCTGGGGCGCCGGCTCGAGCTGCCCTCGGCGCCGTCACGGCCGATCAGCTACGAGCGCACCCTGCAGCTGGGCATTGCCGCGCTCGAGAGCTTCTCGTTGAAGGCCGCCGAACAGCACCTCGATGAAGCCCGTCGCCTGGCCCCCGAGGCCGCCGAGGCACGCTTCTACGGCGCGATCTCGGCCGAGTGGCAGGGTCGCGGTGCCGAGGCAGAGGCAGAGTACGAGCTTGCCGCCAAAGGGACCCTGCCGACCGCCAAGCGGATGTACGTCGAGGGCTCGCTGATTCGGATGAAGAGCGGACATTCAGCAGCGCTCGAGCTGTTCCGCCGCGCCACCGTCGCGCACCCCGACGACATCTACCTCGCGTACGGCCTCTTCGAGATGCTCTACCACGCGGGTGACGGTGAAGGTGCGATGCAACAGTTCGCCCGCCTCAACGCGTTGGCCCCGAGGTTTGGAATCCCGTTGCTGCACGTGCTCGATCGCGCTGTGGCGATTGGCGACACCGACGCGGTCGAACCCGCACTCGCGCTGGCCCGCGCGAGCGGAGCCGCCGATGGGTTCATCGAGATCTGGCGCGCCCGTGGACAGCTGCTCCAGGGCGATCTCGACGGCGCCTTGGCGATCATCGAGGCGATCGCGGCGGAAAACCCCGACGCCCGCGACGTGGCGCTCGGAATCCACGCCGTCCAGGGCGATCTCACGCTGGTGCGGGCGCGCGTCACCCAAGGGATCGATCGCGGCGACGCCAGCGCCGCGTTGCCCGATCTGGCGCTGTGCACGGCGATGGGTGACGACGACTGTCGCCGCATCGCAGTCGTCCGCGAGCGCGCGCGGATGATCCGAGCGACTCACAGCGATCTCGCCACGCTTGGCTGGCTATCGATCGTGCTGCACGAGTCACTGGTCGAGGGCAGCGACCTCGATCCACTCGTCCGGGTGTTGGACGCATCGACCGACCCGCACATGCGTCGCGACATCCGCTTCGCGCTCGCCGAGATGTTCATCGCGGGGGCGCAAGGCGATGCGACCCGGCTCGCGGGTGCGAGCGAGAGTCCCTTCGCCGAGGTCCGACTGGTCGCCGACGCACTGATGGCCGCGGCCGCGGCCGATCACACCCACGCGGTCCAACAGTGGCGTGCTGCGTTGCCACTCGCACTGTCCCCCCGGTTCGTCGGGGCCGAGCGCTTCTGGCTGGCGAAGTCGCTGCGCGCCCTGGGTGATCACGCCGCACTGCGCAGCACCTGCGACGAGATCATCACGCCGCGCGCGTTCGACTGGAGTTGGGGCGCGATCGTCGGGCCCTGCCTGCTGTGGTCCGCCGAAGCCAGCGCGGCGCTGGGCGACGTGGCCGATGCTCGCTCGCGCTACGAGAAACTGCTGGCCGTCCGCACCCGCGCCGGACCGCGGGATGCGGTCATTCGCGCGGCCCGCGATGGCCTCGCGTTGCTGGGTCGCTAGCAGGCGCGGCGAGAAGGACATGCGAACGTAGGCGACTGCGAGAATCGCCTACACCAGCACGATGGGGACTTTGCCGGCTCACCCCACGAAGCGGACCTCAGAGCGGGGCGATGTCCTGCCAGACCCGCGTGATCCCCACCGCGCGAACGCGGTCGGCCATCGGGAAGGTCTCGTCGCCCGGGTAGATCACATCGATCGAGTCCAGCCCGAGGTCGACCAGCGCAGTCCGCATCGACGGCGTGACGCCGGGCGCGTCGGTGCGCTTGAACTCGAAGCCGCGGCGATGACGGCCGCGCACCAGCAGCAGATCCAGCTCGGCACCGGAGTGCGTCGCCCAGAAGTACGCCTCGCGACGACGTGCGCCAGTGCGCTCGAGCACCTGCCCGAGCGCGAAGCCCTCCCAGGAAGCACCGACCTTGGGGTGTCGCTCCAGGTCTTCCCTGGTCTCGATGCCGAGCAGCGTGTGCAAGATACCCGGATCGGTGACGTAGACCTTGGGGGCCTTGACCTGCCGCTTCGACAAGTTCTCGTGCCACGCGGGCAGCTGGCGGACGACGAACGTGGCGGTGAGGAGATCGAGGTAACGCGCCACCGTCGTATGGGCGACGCCGAAAGCCCGGCCGAGCTCCGACGCATTCCAGACCTGGCCGTGGTAGTGGGCGATCATCGACCAGAAACGCTCGAGGGTCGCCGCCGGGATGCCGAGCGACAGCTGCGCGACGTCGCGCTCCACGAACGTACGCGTGAAGTCTTGCCGCCACGCCATGCTCAGCGCGTCGGTCCGTGCGAGCAGCGATCGCGGAAAGCCTCCGCGGAGCCAGAGGCGCGCGGAGTCGCGGCGCTCGATCTCGTCCAGGGCGAGCCCACCGATCTCGTAGAACGTGATCCGCCCCGCCAGCGACTCGGAGCTCTGCCGCAGCAGCTCCGGCGCAGCGCTGCCGAGTACGACGAAGCGTGCGCCTCGCGGACGATCCGCCAGCACGCGCAGTGGCGCGAACAGCTCGGGACACCGCTGGACCTCGTCGATGACGACCAAGCCGCCCAGGCCACGCAGCACGAGCATCGGGTCGTCGAATCGCCTCCGATCGGCTGAGTCCTCGAGGTCGAAGTACTTGGTCGTTCCCCGACGCTGCGCGAGGAGCTGGCGCGCGAGCGTGGTCTTGCCGACCTGGCGCGCGCCGAGGATCGCGGTGACGCGGTTGTGCGCGATGAGCCCGGTCAGGGCCCGGAGGTGCCGCACGCGCTCGAGCATGGGCCGAGCATACCTTGAAAATTGTGCACGTAACGTTCAACTTTCAACCTGGTGACTGCGACCCGGCGAACAGCCCGGCTGAACAAGCAGCGCGTCGATCAAAGGATCGATGACGTCGCGCCATCCGCAGCGCTGAACCTCGGCAAGCGCCAAGGCGTCGAGACGGCCGCAACGGGCGAGCTCGCGATCGTAGGCCGCCCCCACAGGTTGCGTCGGCATCGGCGCTGGGGGGCGCGCCTGGACCCACGCCGTGTGCAGCGCCGCAAGGACGTCGGCTCCGCCGCAGTCTCTCGCCCAGCGCACGGTCTGCCACGCGAGCGCGGCGTGGCGTTCCTCGTCCTGGGCGATGGCGTCGAGCATCCGTTGGATCGCCGGTTCCTCGCAGCGCGACGCCGCGGTCCGGAGTGCCAGCGCAGCGAGCGTCTCGCCGACGCAACCTTCGATGAACGTGTCCGCCGCGAGCCGAGCGAGGCTCGAGGGGCGCGGCGCGACGGGCGGCACGATCCTCGGGGCCTCGTGCCTTGCGCCGAGTGACCAGGCGAGCTCTGCACAAGCGCGCGCATGGTCGAGTTCATCGAGGGCCGCGCGATGACAGGCGCCGACGAGCTCAGCGGGAGCACCGACCGCCATCAGCTCGACCGCGGCGCGCGCGAACGAGGCGACCGACGCATACTCGTCGGCCGCATCCCGCAACCACGCAGCCGCGGCGTCCGGATGCGGCGGGCGAAGCGGCGGCGGCTCGCCCACCGCGATCCCGCCGAGCTCGGCCGTGATGACGCGCGCACCCTCGACGAGCGGTCGGCCCCCCGGACAGGGAATGATCCACTGGTAGCAGCACGCGTCGGGCTTGCCGGTGTCGCGCACGGTCTTGGTCAGTGTCGGATCGAACGTCGAGTCGCCCGGGGGCGGGCGCCCCAGGTCGATCTTGTCGAACGACACGACCTTGGGCCCGGGCAGCGCGGGGCAACCCATCGCGGTGTCCGGCCCGGTCGCTGGTGGGCGCATCACGCCGCACCAGTTGCCGCTCGGACAGGTCG